>NZ_JFYC01000002.1:0-343889 GCF_000588535.1 Acinetobacter sp. 742879
GTAGCAAGCTACCTCTCTCCGCTCGACTTGCATGTGTTAAGCCTGCCGCCAGCGTTCAATCTGAGCCATGATCAAACTCTTCAGTTAAAATCATTTTGCACCTTATTAAAGACAAGGTGCCAATTCTGGCTCATCAATTACTGACTTAAATTTCGCTCAAATAAACTTCGAGTAATTTAAACCAATCAATCAATGAAAATTATTTCGATTAATCAATCAGTAAAAATCCACACAAGTTGTTCTTCAATTCTCTTAATGATCTTCTTCCTGGTTCGTCACCAGCAAGCTAGGTCGGCTATATTACTCTTAATCTCTTAAAAGTCAACAGGTAATTTCGATATTTTTAAAACTTATCTCTCAAACCAACTTACCATCAAATTCATCACTTAAAGCAACCAACTTAATCACAAGTAACTGTTTTTCAACAAGTTTCTATCTGCATCACCGCCGATGGATGTGCATTATAGACCATCTCATCCCCTTTGCAACCCTTTTTTTAAATCAATATCATCAACTGGACACTTTTTAAGCTTTTTAGCATTTTATCTATATTATTTGATCAATTTTACATTGATAATAGGTTATCAATTTTGTATTAAAACATATCTCCACCCAACTGCACATTTAAGTATTAGCCTGGCTGGCGGTTAAGGAATTATATGAATTATTCTAATTTAATTTTACTAAGCGTATTATCTGTAGGTGTTTGTACCTCTCTATATGCTCAAGAAAATACTATAAGTGAATCTTCTGATGCTAGCTCATTAGAAGAAACAGCACCGACTCATACGCGCTCACAAATTATTAAAGATTTAAAAAATATTAAAGTTAAAGATTTAAAAATTAATGCGAATGCAGCACAACCAGATCCTGTAAAAGACCCATTACAATCATTAAATCGTCCAATTTACTCATTTAATGACATGTTGGATCGAAATTTTTTACGCCCAGTTGCTGTGCAATATAGAGAAAAGACTCCAGAAGATGTCCGTGGTTCTTATCGTCAGTTCCGTAAAAATCTTGGAGAACCTTGGAATGCTGTTAACCAGCTTATTCAAGGTCGCCCTGGTCGTGCGGCAAAAACCCTAGGTCGCTTTACAATTAATACGTTAAGTACTCTTGGTTTAGCTGACCCTGCCAGCCGTTTAGGTTTACCGACTGAAGAAGAGAATTTTGGTGTAACTCTCGGTTACTATGGTGTTCCTTCTGGCCCATTCCTGATGTTGCCTTTTTTCGGTCCAAGTACCTTACGTGATGGTTTTGGTTTAGCAGTAGACGCCCAAGCACGTCCACAGAAATATGTTATGGATGATCAAGAGGGTCTTTATTGGTCAAGTAATATGTTACAAGCGGTTGATACACGCGCTCAATATCTAGACCTAGATCAGACCTTACAAGGTGATCAATATGCCATGATTCGAGATTTATATCTGCAACGTAAAGCATTCCAAATTGCAGAGAAAAAGGGCGACTCAGCTGATGTATCTTTCATTGATGATGACTCAGAAGATACACCAGATGAGAACCAAAACCCTTAAAAGATGAAATCGAGGTATTGCTTGGATTAAGAGTTGGGCAATACCTTGATTTTGATCAAACATACTCTATGATGAATAAAGTGATCATATAAAAGGACTACCATCTCTTCTATGTATTTTATTAAACCGACACGCTCTATCCCTTATTTAGAGCAAGCTTTGGATAAATTGCCAGGCTTACAAGTCATTAACATAGATGATTTAGATTTATATGATCCAACCATCATTGCAATAGCAGATGTACAAGATTTCCTGACATATAAATGGAATTTACCCACCATTGTCATTTCTTTTGAACATGAAGGCAGCGCTTTAGCTCAAGCTTGGGAAGCGGGTGCTCTTGCAGGTTGGGTATGGAATCAACTACCTAACGATTTAAATAAAGCATTATCAAGAATCGATGCCCAATATAAACGTAACCAAGATAGCCGCGATTTACCTTCGGCTGCTGAACTACAAAAAAGACTATTACCTAATCCAATTGATTTATTAAATTATCAAGTCGAAACTTTCTTTCAGCCTTCAGCTTATCTTTCTGGTGATTGGTATGACTACTGGAAATTAAATGATAAGGAAGTTTTATTTTATCTTGCCGATGTTTCAGGACATGGTGTAACTAGTAGTTTATTAACCTCTTGGATGGCAGCTTTCCATGGCCGCTCTAAAACCCCAAGACAATTAATAAAAAAATTAAATGGAATGTTGGTTCAAGAGAATATTGAAAAGCACATTACGATTGTGGTGGGTATTTTAAACCTTGAAACACATACACTTCGTTGGTCAAGTGCTGGGCACTACCCTCCTCCTATCATTTTTGAACCCAATCAAGCTCCAAAAATTCTAACAACAAGTAGCTTCCCATTAGGCTTGACTGATGAACTCGAAGTTGAAGAACATGTTTGTACATTAAATCACCAAGCACGCTTCATTGTTTGCTCAGATGGAGCACTTGAACCTTTTGATGGCGGGTTAAATGATCAGTTCCAACAATTGGTTCATCATTTGCAAAATCAATCATTCCAAGCACCTGATCATGTGGCTGATGACATTGCCATCTTCAGTCTTTGTCGAATGAATTAATTTACGAATCAATTAATTACATAATATACGACTTAAGGACTCTTGAGTCTGCGATGGCACTATGTGATAATTTTTCTATCCTTCTCTGAAAATGGCATTTATATGTCAACAGGTCATGTTGAATATGCAAGTTTAAATGGAACGCATATTTTCAAACTTATTGGTGAAGTGCGAGCCCATTCTTGTATAAGTCTAGACAAACTTTTAAACAGAATTGAACAGCAAGAGAATGTTGTTGGTGCAATCGTTGATTTAACCCAAACAACATTTATTGATAGTACGGTGTTAGGCATCCTAGCTAAGCTAGGTTTAAAGCTTAAACAAACTCATCATATTCAAGCTGTGATGCTATCTACCAATCCAGATATCACAACCTTAGCCAACAGTATGGGGCTAGGGCAGGTTTTTGTCATTTTGAATTACTGTGGCGATCCTAACGTTTGCACACTAACGTTAACTGATGAACAGATCACTCATAATGCAATGCTAAGAACAGTTCTGGATGCACATAAGACATTGATGAAACTCAATGCAAATAATCAGAATATGTTTGAGCCACTTGTGAAGCAGTTACAGAAAGAACAAGATACGCTTGAACAGGTATCAGATAAGCAAAATGCCTGACTTTAAACATTAAGCCGGATTAGAATATGACCCTTATTTCTGTTGCTCAAATGAACTCTCAAGATGATATTGAAAATAATTTTCAAGTCATTGAGTCGTTGATTCAACAAAGTAAGGCGCAAAATGCTAGCCTGATTGTTTTCCCCGAAAACTTTGTATGTTTTGCAGCTGGAAAACAACGCGAAACAGCTGAGCAATTTGAGTCTATTCAACAACGGCTTGAGAAACTAGCACATCAATATCAAATCTGGATTGTGGCCGGTACCTTACCATGTCCATTTCGTCCAGATGGATCTACCATTCAAGATGGTCGAGTCCGGACGGTTAGTCTTTGTATTAGCCCTGAGCGTACAGAAGCACGTTATGACAAGATCCATTTATTTGATGTACAAGTGGGTGATGCTGTCGGTGGTTATCAAGAGTCTCGTTTCTTTGAACCTGGAACAGACGTAGTAGTCACATCTACCCCTTTTGGCAATATTGGCTTAATGGTATGTTATGACTTACGTTTTCCAGAGCTTGCTCTAACTCTGAGACAACAAGGCGCTCATATTCTTACTGCTCCTGCTGCATTTACTTATACAACTGGACAAATGCACTGGCAGCTTTTGCTACAAGCTCGGGCAATGGATAGCCAATGTTATGTTTTAGGCGCAGCACAACAGGGCTGGCATGGTGAAAAACGACAAACCTGGGGACACTCTGGAGCAACAGATAGTCGTGGCCAAATTTTAAGTATGATTGGATATGAGGGGAGTGGTTTAATCACTGTACCCTTTGATTTAACAGCACAAGAACTCGTCCGCTCTTCAATGCCTCTGATGACTCACCGTAAATTGATTCATTATTAAAAGTTTAATTATTCATGTGGAAATACTTATTTAGCATTTTTTGCTTGGGGGCAAATATTCATTGTTATGCAGAGTTTGGTACAACAAACCATTTTGTTTCGCCTGCTGCACAGCTCAACTCAGATATTCTTCCAGCAACTCCTAAAAATATCCCCTTGCCCGCTTTTGGCCAAAGAATTATTGGCTGGGGTACAGGCGCAGAAGGTGCAAGACAACGTTTAGAAAATATTCAGCCAGCAGATGTTTCTGTAATTAAAAAACAAGGAACTACGCTTGAAATGATTACTGCATGGCAAGATTTTTATGAACAAGAGCAGCAACGCAATGCAAATAACCCTACTGCGAAGTATCGTGCGCGTTTAATGAAAAAGATTGCAGATTTGTGGTAAACACTTTCATCTAGACTATTTTTATCTTATGGAATAATTGATGTAATTATTCCATTTTTTATATCCCTTAATTTACTTTATTCATAACCTATTCTTATGAACATTTAAGAAACTGAATAGAACGCGATATACTACAAAAGCAATACTAGTTTCTTTGAGGAATATATGGACCAAGACTGTCAAAACTTAAAGCTTGAGAATCAATTATGTTTCCTCATTTATTCAACGAATTTAGCGCTTAATCAACTCTACAGAAAACTTCTAGCACCTTTGGGCATTACCTATCCCCAATATTTAGTGATGTTAGTGTTATGGGAGCAGGATGAAGTGACTGTTTCAGAAATTGGAGCTAAACTTTTTTTAGAATCATCTACCCTCACTCCTATCTTGAAAAAGTTAGAAGCCTCGCATTTACTTCATCGTACCCGTTCAACTCAAGATGAGAGACAAGTGATTATTACGCTAAGTGATGAAGGAAAAAAATTAAAAGATCAAGCAATCCATATTCCATCAGGCGTATTACAAGCAAGTTCATGTGATATGACAACACTACTAGGCCTTAAAGATCAACTTACTAAACTCCGTACAAACTTAGTCAAATAAACAGCAATTTTTTTAAAAAATATACTTGTCAAAATAATTAAGTCGTGTACGATATATTTGTATTCAATTTATTTTAGGAATGAAAACGATGTCATTAGAAAAAGTTGTTTATCGTGCAAAAGCTAAAGCAACCGGTGGTCGTGATGGCCGTGCTACTTCATCAGACGGCGTATTAGATGTACAGCTTGGTGTGCCTAAAGAAATGGGTGGCGCAGGTGGTGCTGTAACAAATCCAGAGCAACTATTCGCAGCTGGTTATTCAGCATGCTTTTTAGGTGCTTTAAAATTTGTTGCAAACCGCGATAAATTTAATATTAGTAAAGACGCTTATGTAGAAGGTGAAGTAGGTATTGGTCCAATTCCTACAGGTTTTAGCATCGAAGCGACTTTAAATGTTTACTTAGTGGGTATGGATCGTGAAGAAGCTGAAAAGTTAGTTGCAGCAGCTCATATCGTTTGCCCATATTCAAATGCAACTCGCAACAATATTGATGTGACGTTTAATATTGTGACTGAATAAGTTTTGATATTTAAAAATGCCCGAATCAAATCGGGCATTTTTTACATCTTAAATATTATGCTTCACTTGCCTCATTGGTTACACGAAGCACTTCTTCGAGTGTAGTTTTACCTGCAAGTACTTTGCGCAAACCATCATCACGAATAGATCCTGAATACTCACGAGCATGATTTTCTAATTCATATTCAGCTGCATTACCATGAATCAGACGGCGCATGGGTTCATCAACTGGAACGATTTCATAAATCGCTGTACGTCCGTTAAAACCTAAATGTGAGCAATGATCGCATCCTTTGGCTTCAGGTAACTGCAATAATGGTTCATTATTAATATGTTGAAAAACCTGTTTCTCAAAAGTATCGGCTTCACGCCATGTCATACAATGTGGACATAGAGTACGAACCAAACGTTGAGCAATCACCCCAATTAAAGAGCTTGATAATAAGAAGGGTTCAATCCCCATATCTTTAAGTCGAGTAACTGCACCAATAGCTGTATTGGTATGTAGTGTTGATAAAACCAAATGTCCTGTTAAAGATGCTTGAACCGCAATTTCAGCAGTTTCCAGATCACGAATCTCCCCCACCATCACCACATCAGGATCTTGACGTAACATTGCTTTTAAAGCACGAGCAAATGTCATATCCACTTTGGTATTCACTTGGGTTTGACCAATACCTTCGAGTTGATATTCGATTGGATCTTCAGCAGTTAAGATATTACGAGTATTGTCATTTAGATCAGACAAAGCTGCATATAGGGTGGTCGTTTTCCCCGAACCAGTAGGCCCTGTGACCAAAATAATACCGTGAGGACGATGCACTAACTGAGTTAAACGCTCATAGTCATTAGCCATTAAACCCAAGTGAGTCATGTTGAGTCGGCCCGCTTGTTTATCAAGCAAACGCATAACGACCCTCTCACCATGTGACGATGGCAAAGTTGAAACACGCACATCCACTTCACGACCAGCAAGACGTAAAGAAATACGTCCATCTTGTGGTACACGTTTTTCAGCAATATCGAGCTTCGCCATAACTTTAATACGCGAAACCAGTAGAGGCGCCAACTCACGGCGTGGTTGTACAATCTCACGTAATTGTCCATCTACACGTAATCGTACAGATAGTTTCTTTTCAAAAGCTTCAATATGAATATCAGAAGCTCCAACTCGAATTGCTTCAGAGAGAAGTGCATTGATCAGACGAACAATAGGTGCGTCATCTTCTTGATCCATCAAATCTTCTGTTTCAGGAACCTGATCGGCCAAACTCAATAAGTCCGGATGATCTTCTAAACCAGCTGCAACTTGTTGTGATTCCCCTGTATCACCTGCATAACTCGTACTTAAGAGCGTATTAAATTCTTGTTCAGTACATAATTGATAATGAGCTGGCTTACCCAAGATACGTCTTGCTTCCTGCAATGCAATTTTTTCAGTGTTTTGACGTCTAATAATAAATACCTGATCACCGTCATAACGAAATAAAACACCATGACGCTTGGCAAAACTATATGGAACTTGTATTTGTTTCAATATTTGCATCACAATTTATAATGATGAGTAAGATGATTTTGAGTGTACTCTAAGCAGATTACAGCGTGAAGTCTGTTTAACAACTCGGTAGAGGAATTTTGCGTCTTGTTTGAAAATAATGAATATCAGCCTCGCCCCCAGAATTCTTTAAAATGGTGGGGTGAACAGCACTTTGAAATTAACCAGTCCAAAGCATGGCAATTCGGTTCAATGCTCTTTCGTTTAACACGTGGCATAAAAGAATGGCGCATCGAATATTATCGTCCATCTCTCCAAGACGATAATGAACAAGATTGGCACCCAATTGCCGATCCACATTTTGCCTTTCCGCATACGGTTCAAGTAGAACGATACATGTTTCGAAAGACCAACCCAGAATTTTTACTGATGCCACGTCTGGCAGATCGTTCTGTGGTTATTAAACCTGTCGATCCTATTTATATTCCAGCAGGTCAACGTGGGACTCTATATATCAGCACACCATTATGGATTGCAGGCTTAGTTGAAAGTCAGCATGAACCTTTGTTTGAGATTCCTGTGATTCAGCCTAAAGATACGTGGTTTGGTCCTAATGCGCAGCAAGGAGAAATCTGTTATGCCACTTCCGTGGATGGACGTACCGATTTAAATCTATTAACACCACGTGCTTTCCGTGCTGTTACTCCAATCGACTTTCACAACACAAGTAATCATCAATTACGCTTTGATCGTATGAATGTGCCAGTTACTGCTCTTCCTCTTTTTTATAGTGAAAGTACAGGTCGTTTATGGACTTCTCAAATTAAAGTTTATTATGAGGGTTCTGATCGTCCGGCACGTATTCGTATTGAAAATCGTACGCCACCTCTTGCTGGTGAAGTGACTTATGTTCACCCACCACGCTCACCTGGTGGGGCATTATTCAATATGTTTGATTCATTCTTTTAAGAGGTTTATATGGCTGATTCAAATATTCCAAAAGATATCGCTGATAGCCTCAAAAGCATATTTACCAATATTAATACCGAACGTATCAGTGAAATTTTAGTCGCTGTTGTACTGTGTTTCATTGGCTTTGTTCTTGCTCGTATTATTTCGAATACGTTTATTAAAACCATTGGCTCACGTTTTAATGCTCACCAACGCCTTGTATGGCGCCGTGGTATTTTTTATTTCATTTTCTTACTCTTCATCATGACGAGTTTGAAAGAAGCTGGGTTCAAACTTAGTGTATTCCTCGGTGCAGCAGGGATTTTAACTGTAGCACTCGGTTTTGCATCGCAAACATCTGCCAGTAACTTGATTAGTGGTTTATTTTTGATTGGTGAGGGTTCATTTGAAGTCGGTGATACGATCCAGATTACTCTCATTCGTGGTAATACAATTGAAGGCGAAGTCATTTCAATTGATTTGCTTTCGGTAAAATTACTTACACTCGACAATGTCTATATTCGTTTGCCGAATGAACAGCTTATTCGTGCGCCTGTACACAACTTGTCTAAATATCCGATACGACGTATCCCAATTACGCTCGCAATCAACTTTCACGAAGATATTATTAAAGTCCGTGAGGTTCTACTGAATGTAGCAGCTCATTATCCACTTGTACTGGATGATCCAAAACCTGCAGTTACGGTTACCGCATTCAGGGAGTCATCAATTGAGCTTTTATTCACGATGTGGTGTAGACAAGAGAACTCTTTAAAAGTTCGGGATGAAATGCAAGAACGAATCCGAAATGGATTTTTAGATAACCGAATTGAAATTCCTGTTCCTAAAATGGGCTTGATTGATCGACCGTCTACTGGTTTTGCTGAAGATGATATCGACCAATATAGCAATCAAAAAGAATTAAAAAGAGAGCCTAAAGCTTAGGCTCTTGATTCTTGTGTGCGGTAGATGACGGGGGTAATGGCGCAAGATAAGCAATAATTAACATTACTCCACCTGCCCCAATAAACGAAATGACTCGAGTTAATGTCGCACTTTGTGATAGGTCAAGCAAAATCAACTTTAATACCACAATACCTAAAAGCGCAGCACCTACAAACCAGAGTTGACGAATCATTTTACGGCTTGAGAATGTAGTTAATACAAATGCCAAAATGACCCAAAGCAATGTCAAACTTAACTGCACTTCACCATTCGTCCAAATTGCTAAGCTCCATAGTGGTGTTCCCCAGTAATGATGTAAGCCCCTAACGACCACACTACTGAATACCAATAACCCAGCTAAAATTGTTGTAATTTTAAAAGTCCACTCTAGTGATTTATCTTGATCAAAAGCATGTTGATAAATAATAAAGAGCAGACCTGCAAATACTACAATAGAAAGAAAATCAGTTAAGTTAAATAAAGGAACAAAATAAAGGTACTCAGCAGAGTGGCGATCAACGCTCACAACTAGCAACCAAATTAAGCTTAAATACCAAACAGGAATTTGATGCAACAATGTAGTTTTATGAGCCTTATACGCCCAAAGCGAATAAACCACAGGGATAAAAGCCAGAGTAACAACTGGCATTTTTGGAAAGATCGCCAAACCAACTACTGCTAACGCCAACCAGCTTAAACCAGCCCAGACATTTAAGTACCCAGACTCATCCGACTGCGGTTGAGCCATAAGAAATAAGGCACTTAGAATAATGGTAGCGACTAGGAAAGAACTCTGCTGTAATAGATCGGTCCATTTAAACAGAATGAATACTTGACTGGTAAAGGCTTCACCCAAAACTAACAACAGTAACAAGCTAATTAAAATTAACTGCAAACTTTGCCATTGCACACGAAGTTTATAGTGAACAACTGCGCTAAATATTGCGATTAGAACTACGGCGAACATCAAATATGGACTCAAAGCATGATGATGCCATGTCATTATTTCTACACCAGCTACAGCACCTGCATACATCCCTAAACACAAGAAAATGCCACTAAACATGCTTGCGCTAAAATAGCGTTGCTCTTTACTGTTGTATTGCAATAAATAAAAGGCAGAAATAAATTGGGCAATTGCATAGATGCTTGTGCTTAGCGTTGGGAACTCTTCATTTGCCCACACTTGATAAAACAGTGCAATAGAGCTAAGTAAAACTAAAACTACACCAATATATCGACTTAAACGGTAGCGCTCAGTTACTCCCCACACAATTAAAGCAGTACCTTGAGCAACCCAACCAATTGCTGTCCAATGTGCTCCTTTTGCAAGCGGGAAAATTAAGGCAAAAAACGCAACCGCGAGAATGAAAAAGCTTTTTGCAAGGACCGAAAGCTGTGGATGAATTTTTTTAATCCAGAAAGTTAATACTGCATAGGTACCTGCCAAGACGGCTGCACCAATCGTCAATGCTTGTGTAGACTCATGTACTAAGTAGGCATGAAGGGTAAAGCCCAGTACTGGCACACTAAAAATAAGACCAACATCTAAGAGTGGAGGTAAACGAATGCCTTCTTGTTTTTCACTTGCTGACGTCCGAGATATATTTTGGCTATAACGAACACTAAGCCAAATAAACAGCGCGATATGGCACCACAAAATCCAGTCTAATGTACTAAATTTTTCGGGTTCTGCATAAAATGCGATTGCACTACCACCAATAAACATTGTGGCAAAGAAAGCAATTTGATTTAAGATTTTCCAAGGCTGAATAAAATTAACCGCAGCAACTGCTAAGTTAATTACTAAGTAGTAGCTAAATAGGAAGGTTACATCAGGGCGATATTGCGGAATAACTAAAGGGGCTGCATAGGCCATGCCGAGTGCTAAAATTGCCAAATAAATAGCTTGTTGTTTTAAACTCAGGAATACCGTAATAGCTAATAAAATCGTAAACAGAATACTCGCTGTAGTTAGGTTGGCAATTACACCAAAATGATGTGAGAACACAAGTGTCAGGAATACAACAGCCAGCCCGACACCTTGCAGTGCCACAGCAAAAAGCTGATTTTTCTTTTGCAATGTATACCCAAATACCGTTAACACACCTCCAGCAATCGCAATAAATCCAAGTTTCACACCTAAACTAAGTTGCCAATGCTCGCTTGCAAAACGTAATAGCAACACGACCCCAACCATAAGCACAGCAACAGCAACTCTTAAGATTGGATTACCATGAATCATCCAATCTACGGCTGGTTGCCACCATGCGGTCTGAACATGTGCTGGTTGTTCTGTTTGATTTAAAGGTGCCGTTCCCACTGGGACTAGCGTGTCTGTATTATTGGAACTAACTTGTTCTATTACAGGATTTATAACTTCTGTTTGTATGGTCTCATTTACATGAACAGTTTGTTTTGCTGACTCGAGGTATAATAGTCGAGTATGAAATGCACTGATGGTTTGAATCAAACATAGCAATAAAACCAGTAAAGCCCCACCAGCAATCCACATCCAATGATTGATATAAGCAACTAATGCAACCAAGGCTGCTGCATAAATCACTGTTCTTTGCATGTGAATAGAATAAAGTGGCATTTTCTGCTGAGAAAACTGCTGTTCTAAATGAGTTAAACGCTCATGCAGATTTGACAGTAATTGAACTAGAATGACAGTAAGTGCAATAGATAAAGCAATAACAGCACTCTGAAATTTAAAACCAATTGAAATGGCTAAAAACAAAGTCAAAGCGATCAAAACAATGATCATTCCCTGTTTGTCTTTTTTATACATGGGCTTAGCAATATGACCCCTTCATTACAGGTCATCTTACTTCAAGCCAATACAAGCGTATATTTATACATACAAAATACTGCAAAAATCATAAACCTGCATTCATAGCCGTTTTCACGTAAAATACCCCTAATTCAAATTAAGGAATTGTTCAATGCCACCATTTGTCTTGGTTGATGGGTCCTATTTTTTATTTCGTGCATATCATGCATTACCACCATTGACGACCTCTACAGGGTTACATACCAATGCAATACGTGGGGCAATTTCTGCCATTCAAAAATTAATGCGCCGTATGCAGCCAACACATATGGCCGTCATTTTTGATACGCCTGAGCCAACTTTCCGCCACAAGCTTTCACCTATTTATAAAGGTGATCGCCCTACCATGCCGGAAGAGTTATCTCAACAGATTCCATATTTACATGCATTGATTAAAGCTCAGGGGATTCCTTTATATAGTCTTCCGGGTGCAGAAGCAGATGACATTATCGGTACACTCGCTAAACGTGCCGTACTCGAAGGCCACCATGTACTTATCTCAACCGGAGATAAAGACATGGCTCAGCTCGTCAATGATCATGTAAAACTTGAAGATAGCTTTAAAGATCGCGTCATGGATACCGACGGGGTATTTGAAAAATTTGGTGTTTGGCCAAATCAAATTATCGATTACTTAACCCTTATGGGCGATGCGTCTGATGGCATCATGGGTGTACCTGGCGTAGGTGCAAAAACAGCAGCTAAGTTACTAACTGAATATGGCACTTTAGACAATATTATTGCCAATGCAGACCAACTTAAAGGCAAACTTAGCCAAAATATTAAAGATAACTTAGACAATATTAAGCTTGACCACCAGTTAGCTAGTATCGTCTGTGATCTTCCTTTAGAACTCGATTGGCATGAGTTAAAGCTTACCGATCCAAACGTAGAAGCTCTACGTAATTTGTATACTGAGCTTGAATTTAGAAATCAGTTACAGTCACTTGATCATCCAAACAATCCAAACAGTTCTATTTATAAACAACAAGCTTCACAGACTATTGTTCAAAATGAAGTTAAACCTACTGAATCTATAGAAACCGAAGATCAAGCAAGCTTAACTAGTCAAGATGACCAGCTTGGAACTGCAAATTATCACACTGTTTTAACCCAAGAAGCATGGGATCAGCTCTGGCAACGCATGCAAAATGCTGACCATTTTGCTATTGATACAGAAACTACAAGCCTTGATTACCGTATTGCAGAGATGGTTGGTTTTTCAATCGCATTTGATGCGAAAGATGCCTACTATGTTCCATTAGCGCATAATTATGAAAATGCGCCGCAGCAACTAGATCGTGATCAAATTCTGGTTCAAATTAAGCCTGTGCTAGAAAATGAAGCAGTTAAAAAAATTGGGCATCACCTTAAATATGATGCCCATATCTTTGCCAATCATGGCATAGAACTTAAAGGCTGGTATTTCGATAGCATGCTTGCATCTTATGTATTGAATGCAGCAGCAACTCGTCACGGCATGGATGACGTAGCTCGTGTCTACTTAAGCCACTTAACGACCACTTTTGAACAAATTGCTGGTAAGGGTGCTAAACAAAAGACTTTCAATCAAATTGAGATTGAAGTTGCTGCTCACTATGCTGCAGAAGATGCACATGTGACTTATCGTTTGTATGAAGTGCTTTCAAACAAACTTAAGCCATTTCCTGAGCTAGAAAATATTTTATATAACATTGAAATGCCAGTTGCCCGTATTTTATCTGGTATGGAAGAAGATGGTATTCGTCTAGATCATGCCTTCTTAGATAAATTAAGCGTTGAATTTGCAAAAACAATGGAAGGGCTTGAAAATCAAGCGATGGAAATTGCAGATGAAACTTTTAATATTGCATCTCCTAAACAAGTAGGTGAAATCCTATTTGATAAATTAGGAATCAAAGGCGGTAAAAAAACTGCAACTGGACAATACAGCACCAGTGAAAGTGTTTTAGAAAAAATTGAACATCCTTTAGCGGAAATTATTCTAGAGCATCGCGGTTTAGCAAAGCTAAAAAGTACCTATACTGATCGTCTAGTTGAGCAATCTCATAACGACACGCATCGTGTACATACAAGTTATCACCAAGCACTTACAGCAACAGGTCGCCTCTCCTCTTCAGATCCTAACTTACAAAATATTCCAATTCGTAGACAAATTGGGCGTCAAATTCGTAAAGCATTCATTGCACCAGAAGGCCGAGTACTATTGGCTGCCGATTACTCGCAAATTGAATTACGTTTAATGGCTCATTTTTCTCAAGATGAAGCATTAGTACACGCATTCCAGCATGGACAAGACGTTCACCGTCGTACTGCTGCAGAAGTATTAGGCATTGATATCGAAGATGTGACCAATGATCAACGCCGTCAAGCGAAAGCAGTTAACTTTGGACTACTGTATGGTATGTCTGAGTTTGGTTTAATTCGTCAATTAGGCTTTACACGTCAAGAGTCACAGAACTATATCAAACAATACTTCCAGCGCTATCCTGGCATTTACGAATACATGCAACGTACCCGCCAAGTAGCATCAGAACAAGGCTTTGTTGAAACCATTTTAGGTCGTCGTCTTTATACACCTGATATTGATGCACGAAATGTAATGGTACGTAAGGCTGCTGAACGCGCTGCAATTAATGCGCCATTACAAGGTAGTGCCGCTGATATCATTAAACTTGCAATGATTGAAGTCGATAAAATCTTACCAAAAGATCAAGCCAAGTTACTTCTTCAAGTACACGATGAATTAGTATTTGAAGCAGATCAAAACATTGCCGAGGAGCTCTCTAAGCAAATCGCGACTGTCATGGAATCTGTAGTAAAAATTTCTGTGCCTTTAGTCGTTGAAGTTGGGCAAGGGCAAAACTGGGATGATGCCCATTAATTAGCAGAAATAAAAAAGGGCTGTATTAACAGCCCTTTTTTATTGCGTTAACTTAAAGCCCCGTTAAAAGAACTTTTGCAACTTCATTCATTAATATCTCGGCAATATAAAGCGCCAAAAACGCCAAAATTGGAGATAAGTCAATCATTCCCATATTAGGTAATAAACGACGGAATGGTGCGAGTAATGGTTCAGCTAAATCTTGAATCACTTCAATATAAGGTGAACGCGATTGAGTGAACATAACCACCCAACTCAAAATAATTGTCGCGAAAATTAAATAACGACAGAAACGGATCAGGTCCTGAATCATCGTCACAAATGTCAGAATCACTAAGTGAACCGGACTATTTGGCATAGAACCAGAAAGATACATCACGCCAAAAATTTTCAGCAAATATAAAATAATTAAAAGAACCAACGCAGCCAAATTAAATCGGCCTTTTGCGACCGTCGGAAAAATTCGGCCAAAAATATCAACAATTTTAGTCGCCTTTACGGTCGATAAAACCACAGGATTATAAGGACTTACTGCCGCCAATTGCATTAAAAAACGGAAAAAGACCAATAAAATCGCGACATTAATTAAAATTCCAAAAATTAGCGCAGAATTTGCACCCATAGTTGTCTTATCCTATTTAAGCTATTTCGCACTGTCACTCAATTCTTGAGCCAATTCTTGACTACGCTTCTGTGCAGCAGCCAATGCAGATTGAATATTTTGGGAGATTTGTGCACGGTCAAAAACTTCAAGTGCAGCTTGAGTTGTGCCATTTGGCGATGTCACATTCTTACGAAGTTCAGAAGGAGTGTTTGAACTAGTAATTGCCATTTGAGCTGCACCTAATGCCGTTTGAAGAGTCAACGCAGTTGCAACTTTTTCATCAAGTCCTAAATTTTTACCCGCACGGATCATACTTTCCATGAGATAGAAGAAATATGCAGGACCTGAGCCAGAAACCGCTGTTACCGCATCAATTTGAGCTTCGGAGTTTACCCAAATTGTTAAGCCTGTGGCTGCTAAAATCTGACTTGTTAATTCACGATCCGAAGTACCTACTACATCATTTGCATAGATACCATGTGCACCCGTCTGGACTAGAGCTGGCGTATTTGGCATAACTCGAACAATTCGATTGCTATCAATTAAGCTTGATATCGTTTGGATTTCAGCACCAGCAATAATTGAAATAACCAATTTATCTGATAACAGTCCTTTTAGAGGACGTAAAACAGTCGCCAAAACTTGTGGTTTTACTGCCAGTACAACGACATCAGCATTTTTAATTGCAGCTACATTATCTTGTGTCACATGGACTTCTTTTTCTTGCAATAATTGACGTATTTGCTCAACAGGATCTGAAACGGTAATACGTGTTGGCGGTAAACCTCTTGAAATTAGCCCACCAATCAAAGCTTGGGCCATATTACCACCACCAATAAAACAGATATTACTATTTACTGCACTTGTCATAACCATCTTCGCCATTTACCAGATTACAAGAATAAGAAATTAAATCTGGTTGCCATCCTCCTTGCTCACAATACGGAGACTGAGCCAACCAAAATCCTTTCGGTGTAAAAACCCCAAGCATAACATTATCTATGACTAATATTTGAATTGTATGACGAAGCCAAGGCAAAATATGTGCTTCTTGAATTGCTTTTTTTAATGGCCATTGCCCAACACGACCATATAAATGGACCTTTTCACCACCTTGGCGTCGAATAATTTTTAATTTTTTATTTAATAAAGATGCAGACAAACCCATATTTTTTTGAGTAATTTGAAATTGTCCTGAAGTGCATTCCACTATTTCCCCTAGTTGAAAATAATGCTCCATCTCGGTTTCAACTGGGTTTAATTTTTCAGCAAGAAAAACTTGTCGACTCAATCTATAAAGATGATGTTGATAACGGACATAGTAAAACTGGTTCCAATGTAATGCCGCTTGTGCATCAGACTTTGAATCAATTACTTCATTTTTTAACCGCTCAACCATTTCAAATGCAGGGCGATATTGCCCATCACCTTTCATCCAAACCGAAAGTAATTGACGCTGTCGAGCAGAAGATAGTTCTAATAGCTGAGTTAAATCCAAACATTCGTCCGTACCACAATTTTGCAAATCAGCTTTTAAAACTTCTTCTAAAATTTCAGAAGCATCTTGCATCAAATAGCTAGTACGACTAAGTGCTTGCTGCATTTTTGGAAAACGGTTTTGTAAGAAGGGCCAAAGTTCTTCACGCGACCACGCCCGATCATAATGGATATCGTAATTTGTAGGATCATCTACATACTCAATCTCAAGTTGAGTGGTCCACTCGGCAATCTGCTCACGGGTTAAATCCAAAAAAGGGCGCCAAATTGTCATATCTTTACGGTAATCAATAGTCTGCATAGCAGCAAGCCCATCAACACCTGTACCCGACAATAAACGCAATATTACTGTTTCAGCCTGATCTTGCTGATGATGAGCGAGCACTAAAATTTCGTTAGCTTGCAAACGTTGTAGATAAGCGTGATAACGTGCCTGACGTGCTTGAGCTTCCAAATTACCGTCAGTAACTTGAACTTTTTGAATGGTATAAGGAATATTTAAACGAGTCGCTTGTTTAGAAACGAGTTTCCCCCACTCTGCACTTTTTGATTGCAGTTGATGATCTATGTAAATTACTCGGCTCTTTTGAGGGAAAATTTGAGACATCAAATGTAGTAGCAGCATTGAATCCATGCCGCCACTACATCCAATAAGGAAAGTACTATTTTCTGAAAACTCTTGAGCCTGTTTTAAGACGCAATGCCTAAATTTTCGCTGCCAAACTTCATTAAACGTTGATAACGTGCTTCGCATCGTTCATTTGCATCCATTGGTAGCAACTCATCCAAAGCTTGCTTCAAAACTACTTTTAGGTTTTGCATAACTTGCTCAGGGTCTAAATGAGCACCTTCGCCTTCATCTACTACATATTCAACAATACCTAGAGATTGTAATTTATCTGCTGTCAAACCTAAAGCTTCACTTGCTTGAGCCGCTTTTTCAGCAGTTTTCCACAAAATAGATGCACAGCCTTCTGGTGAAATCACTGAATAAATACTATGCGACAACATAATTACTCGGTCAGCAACACCAATACCTAGAGCACCACCAGAACCGCCCTCACCGAGTACTGTTGCGACAACAGGAACTTTCAAACTTGAAAGTTGAGCAAGGCTAGTTGCAATTGCTTCAGCTTGTCCACGCTCTTCAGCACCAACACCTGGGTAAGCACCCATAGTATCAATAAATGTGAAGACTGGAAGGTTAAAGCGCTCTGCCATATCTAATAGGCGTTGAGATTTACGGTAACCTTCTGGGTTAGCCATACCGAAGTTGTGCTTTAATTTTTCACGGGTACTACGACCACGGTGTTGACCAATAACCATCACAGGTTGACCATCAAAACGAGCAAGACCACCTACCATCGCACCATCGTCACCAAACAAACGATCACCATGCAAGGCATCAAACTCTGTAAAGATTTCACCGACATAATCTAGAAACTGCGGACGATCAGGATGACGTGCAATTTGAACCGTTGTCCACGCTTTGGACTGAGTAGCTTTTTTCATAGGTCGAATATTATCCCTTTAATCGATAAATTTTTCCGACTGAATATTCAATTCAATGTCCCAATGCTTAAACTGCTCTTGCTCATCATGCAAGTCGGCAACTAACAATGGCCATTGTTTGGCATCACCAGAAACACTAAGTTGCCATTGTTGATCATTTATGATGGTCAGTTCAATGGCAGGAAGCATCTGATCACTTCGACTATGGTTGAGTAAAACTGCTAGGCGAAGTAATAAACATAGATAAAGTAATTTATTACCACCAGCCTTCAAAATTTCATTTTTTACATCATTTCGCAATTTACGACGGTGGTGAGCAACCAAATGTGAAAGGTGATTTTGATCAATTTGTGAGAAGCCCGGAATATCAGAATGCTGCAATAAATAAGCACCATGACGGTGATACCCACCATGACTAATCGCTAAACCAATTTCATGCAAATAGGCAGCTCGACGCAGTAAGTCACTGTCTTCACTCGTTAAATTAAGAGGTTCTGCAACACCATCAAATAATTGCTGTGCTGTATTTACAACCCGTTCTGCTTGTTTTGGATCTGCGTTATAACGCCCCATCAAAGCCTGTACACTACGATCACGGATATCTTCATGTTTAAAACGACCTAATAGGTCATACATGACTCCTTCACGTAATGCACCATCAGAATATGCCAAACGATCAATTTCTAAAACTTCGAAAACTGCGTACAAAATTGCCAATCCGGCTGGCAAAACTGCTCGTCGGTCTTCTCTTAACCCTTCAAAATCAATTTCAGAAATATTTTTAAACTTAAGTAATTTATCTTTGAGTTTATATAAGCCTTCTCGAGTGACGTTTTCTTGTTCATCACTCAAGCCCATATTTACCATAATTTGGCGGCAAGCTTTAATCGTTCCACTAGAACCAACGACAGTATCCCAACCTTCCATTTTATACGTTGTTGCAATAGCTGAAAGTTCTTTACGGGCAGCAACAACTGCTTTATCAAAGGCTTTTTGTGTGATTTCGCCATCGGCAAAGTAAGCTTTTGTATAAGCCACGCATCCCATTTGCAATGACTCAGTGTAAATAGGTTCAAACTCTTCACCAATAATGAACTCAGTAGAACCACCACCAATATCTACAACTAAACGTCGACCACCATTTGCCATGGTATGCGATACGCCAAGATAAATCAGACGTGCTTCTTCTCGCCCAGCAATAATTTCAATAGGTTTAGGCAAAATTTCTGCTGCTTTTTGAATAAATTCATGGCCATTTTTTGCCTGACGCAAAGCATTGGTCGCCACAATTCGTAAGCGATTTGGTTGAACAGAACTTAATCTCCCTACAAAACGAGCCAAGCAGGCTAAGCCTCGTTGCTGAGCGGCTTCTGTTAGGTTTTTATTCTCATCTAAACCAGCTGCGAGCTGTACTTTTTCTGACATCGAAGCAACTTTTTTAACTTCGCCATGATCTACCCGTGCAATTGCAAGGTGAAAACTGTTCGACCCCATATCTATGGCGGCAAGTAATTCTTCATCAATCAGAAAATCAGACATTATTGAACTAAACCCATAACAATTCACGCCTAGAGTAATTCACAAGAATGCAATTGAAAAGCCATTTTCATCAACAATTAGCTGTGATTTAAATTTTTCTATTTATTAGTTGATTGTACAAGTCGATGATGAATATCGTGAGCACCCATTAGACAAATTTAGTTAAGCCTTGAATAATAGCATCAAACCCTTACATTGAACTAAGTAGCTATGTAATACTGATAGAGATAATTTCTCCTGTAATAGCACTTTTTTCTAAAAATTGGAGCCGTACTATGTCTGCGACTATTGTAAATACAACTGATGATAACTTCCAAGCAGATGTTTTAGATGCTGAAACCCCTGTACTTGTTGACTTCTGGGCAGGATGGTGTGCACCTTGTAAAGCAATCGCACCTGTTCTTGAAGACCTATCAAGTGAATATGCTGGTAAAGTAAAAATTGTTAAAGTTGATGTGACTTCTTGCGAAGATACAGCAGTGAAATACAACATCCGTAACATTCCTGCTTTACTACTTTTCAAAAATGGTGAAGTTGTAGCTCAACAAATTGGTGCTGTACCTCGCTCTAAACTTGTTAGCTTTATTGATGAAAACGTTTAAGTCAAAATGCTAAAAAAGAAAATACGCTATACTTTTTTATAGCGTATTTTTTTCGCCTATAAATTGACAAATTTGCTAGGCTGGCTTATATTGCATGCTCAAGAGGCACTGAAGGGAATCATCTTCGTCCGGCTTCTTACAAGACACAAACATAAAGATCGCCACTCGGCAACAGAAATTGTTTTTTCACATTTCTCTTCGAAACAATTAATCAGACTTCTGAATTGTTATTGTGTAAATACAATTGCGATAATCTTTTTTGTATGCGAGCGATTTTTCTCCTTTTTAAACCACACTCTACTCTTTCCTAATTCTGACCCTTATGAATTTAACTGAACTCAAGAAAAAACCAATCGGCGAACTAATTAAAATTGCTGAATTTATGGGCCTGGAAGGTATGGCTCGTAACAGAAAGCAAGATATTATTTTTGCCATTTTGAAACGCCATGCGATGAATGGCGAAGAAATTTTTGGTGATGGCGTTCTCGAAATTCTCTCTGATGGTTTTGGTTTTTTGCGTTCTGCCGCAGGTTCGTATTTAGCAGGTCCGGATGATATTTATGTGAGTCCTTCACAGATCCGACGCTTTAACTTGCGTACAGGTGATACCATCACAGGTACTATTCGCCCTCCAAAAGAAGGTGAGCGTTATTTTGCGTTGCTCAAAGTTAACCAGATTAACTATGACACGCCAGAAAATTCTCGAAATAAAATTTTATTTGAAAACTTAACTCCCCTTTTCCCGACCGAACAATTGGTTATGGAATTAGGTAATGGTACGACAGAAGACTTAACTGCTCGTGTCGTTGATTTAGTTGCACCAATTGGTAAAGGCCAACGTTCTATTATTGTTGCACCGCCGAAAGCGGGTAAAACAATGTTACTTCAAAATATTGCTCAATCGATTGTTAGAAACAATCCAGAAGTATTCTTGATTGTTCTATTAATTGACGAACGTCCAGAAGAAGTAACTGAAATGGAGCGTACTGTTCGCGGTGAAGTTATTGCCTCAACATTTGATGAAGCACCGGCTCGCCATGTACAAGTTGCAGAAATGGTAATTGAAAAAGCTAAACGTCTTGTTGAGCATAAAAAAGATGTTGTGATTCTTCTTGACTCTATTACTCGCCTTGCACGTGCTTATAACACAGTAATCCCATCATCAGGCAAAGTGTTAACTGGCGGTGTAGACGCTCATGCATTAGAGCGCCCTAAACGTTTCTTCGGTGCAGCACGTAATATCGAAGAAGGTGGTTCACTTACGATCATCTCTACTGCTTTGATTGAAACAGGCAGTAAAATGGATGATGTAATTTATGAAGAATTCAAAGGTACAGGTAACCAAGAGATTACGCTTGATCGCCGTATTGCTGAAAAACGTGTCTTCCCTGCTATGAATATCAAAAAATCTGGCACACGTCGTGAAGAGCGTTTAATGGATGAAGATAAATTACGTAAAGTATGGATCCTCCGTAAGCTACTTCACCCTATGGATGAATTGGCAGCAATGGAATTCTTACTTGACCGTATGAAAGAAACCAAAACAAACGATGATTTCTTTGATCAAATGAAACGTAAAGCTTCAACTTAATTACTTAAACCTTAATAAAAAGCCACTCTTTTGAGTGGTTTTTTATTTGGTTGACAAGCTTTACACAAAAATACATTTCGCTGATTTTTATGTAAAATTATTTATAAGCTTTTGATAATAAATATTTTTGCATAAAAAAGCTTAGTCTTTTTAGTAGCTTACCTCCACCTTTTCCAATATATACGAGCTGATTAATTGTTTTTTTCTGTTAAAAAACAGTCTGTTTTTCTCTTTTTCATACGTTTTTTTGATAGACGACAGTAGTATTTCAGCATTTGCAGTGATAGCATAGCGGCAGACCAGTTAGACTGCTCCATGCGTTGTTACCTAGCTACGTTTTAGGAATAATAAAAGCAAAACAGTCCAACTTAGGTTTTTTTAATCTCAAATCTTTTTTGTGAGAGTGATGCCATGTTATTCAAAAAATTCGCTGTTGCTGCTGCTGTTGCTGCTACTTTAGCTTTCGTTGGTTGTTCTAAGAAAGAAGAAGCTCCTGCTGCTGCTTCTGAAGCTGTAGCTGCTGCTTCTGAAGCTACTGCTGCTGCTTCTGAAGCTGCTGTAGCTGTTGACGCTGCTGCTTCTGAAACTGCTGCTGCTGCTTCTGACGTTGCTGCTGCTGCTTCTGACGTTGCTGCTGCTTCTGCTGCACACTAATCTATATTCTAGATTAGATAAAAAAGAGGACATTTTGTCCTCTTTTTTTATATCTAAATTTTGATTTTCTAAGATTAAGCGGTCCTATATTGCTGCCGAAGAAACTATATAAAGCTATTTAAAATATAAAAAAAGCAGATCAATCGATCTGCTCATTTCCAACGCGCTGTCTAAACTTCTGACCCGCTCTGAACGTAACTACACGGCGCGCAGAAATTGGAATTTCCTCGCCTGTCTTAGGGTTACGTCCTGGGCGTTCGCGTTTATCTCTTAACTCGAAATTACCAAAACCAGAAAGCTTAACCTGCTCCCCTGCAATAAGCGCTTGGCTAATCTCGTCGAAGAACAACTCGACCATTTGTTTTGCTTCACGGCGATTTAAGCTGGTTAACTCACTTAAATGATCAGCCATGTCTGCTTTAGTTAATGCTGTCATGAGGCCCTCAATGTCGCTTGATAAGTGTTTTCCAACACTTGGATTATATTGTCCATACCAGATTTAATTTCAGCATCTTCAAGCGTACGTGAAGGATGTTGCCATAATAATGCAAACGCCAATGAGCGCTTACCTTCTTCGACACCCTGCCCCGTATACACATCGAATAACCATGTAGAGTCTAAAAGCTCTCCACCAGTTTTTTCGATTAACTGCTGAATATCTCTAACATTTATATTATCAGAGATTAAAAGCGCAATATCACGTCTAATCGAAGGAAAACGTGATAATTCTGTAAAATTAGATACATAAGATTGCAAAACGGCTGTTTGATTAAGTTCAGCAACCCAAGTTGTGCTCAAATCTAGCTCATTTTCTAAAGATGGATGCAGACGGCCTAAGTAACCAATCGATTGTCCATCAACTAAAATTTCAGCAGACTGCCCTGGATGCAACCATGCACGCTCTGAACGTACATATTCAACTTTGACACGTCCAGCAGCTAGAATCTCTTCAATTTCTCCTTTGAAGTCGAAGAAATCCATTGGCTGAGGCTTCACATGCCAAGATTCTGGTTGTTGCGAGCCAACGGCCACTAGAGCTAAAGTTGGAATCTGTTTTAGATCTTCAATACTCTTAGCATCTTGATAATCAAAACGAAGTCCTAATTCAAAGAAACGAACACGACTTTGTTGACGGTTGAGATTATATTGTACGCACGGGATTAAACTTGAAAGCAAAGTACTACGCATCGCAGCCAAATCACTTGAAATTGGATTTGCTAGCATTAACGGGTTTACTTGCGGGTTCAATTGTTTTTCAAGCTTTGCATCAGCAAAGCTAAAACTAATTGCTTCTTGATAGCCTAAAGTCACGATAGTTTGGCGTAACTCTGCAATTTCAAATCGGTCTTGATATTTAGCTAATTGAACATCCATGCTTGGTAAGCTAATTTGGATATTGTCATAACCATCAATACGTGCCACTTCTTCAATTAAGTCTTGATAAATAGCCATGTCATAGCGATGTGATGGGGGCACTACGCTCCACTCACCTTCAGCTTTAACGGTTACTTCACATCCTAGTCGAGTTAAAGCATCTGCAATGAAATCAGCCGTCACTTGATATCCCAACAATTGGTCTACCTGAGCTTGTTTCAGTTCAATTGCTTCACGCTTTGGTAAAATTTCAGTTTTTTCAGCTACAGTAATTGGACCAAACTCACCACCCGCTAACTCTTGAATAAGCTGTGAAGCACGGTTCATCGCAATTAACGGTAATTCAAAATCTACACCACGTTCATAACGCTGTGAAGAATCAGTATGCAAGCCAAAACGACGAGCACGTCCAGCGATAGCAAGTGGCGCGAAGAATGCACTTTCTAGGAAAATGTCAGTTGTGTCATCAGTTACACTTGATGCTAAACCACCCATAATTCCGGCAATTGCCAAAGCTTTCTGGTCATCAGCAATCACCATTATATCTTCTTGCAACTCAACTTCTTGATCATTAAGAAGTTGTAGTTTTTCTTGTGGCTGAGCTTGACGCACATGTACAGTTCCTTCAATTTTAGCTAAATCGAAAGCATGCATTGGCTGACCCAGTTCCATAAGGACATAGTTCGTCACATCAACCAAAATACTGTGCGTGCGAATTCCTGAACGAGCTAAAGCCTGCTCCATCCATTCAGGAGTAGCAGCTTTTACATTAACGTTTTTAATTACACGTCCTAAGTAGCGTGGAGCACCTTCAGTGCTGATCACTACTTTCTTCTCATCAGCAATTGTCGCATCAACTGTTTTAATATCAGGTTCATTTATTTGCAGTTGGTTAATTACTGCAATCTCACGAGCGATACCACGGATACTGAAACAGTCACCACGGTTTGGTGTAATACTGATATCGATGACGTTATCATCGAGTTTTAAGTATTCACGGATGTTTACCCCTACTGGAGCATCAGCAGGTAACTCAAGCAAACCATCGATTTTATCTTCAAGATCAATTTCAGAAGCACCACAAAGCATGCCTTGTGACTCAACTCCACGAAGTTTACCTTTTTTGATTTTGAAATCACCCGGTAATATAGCACCAATCGTTGCAACTGGAGCTTTCATGCCAGCACGAACATTCGGTGCCCCACAAACAATTTGTAAAGGCTCGCCCGAACCAATATTAACTGTCGTTACACGCAAACGATCTGCATCTGGATGCTGCTCAACTGTTAAAACTTCGCCGACCACGACGCCAGTAAATGGCTTGGCAACAGGTGCAAGTTCGTCAACTTCAAGACCAAGCATAGTTAACTGATCAGACAATGTCTCACTATCAATTGCTGGGTTAACCCATGTGCGCAGCCAATTTTCGCTAATCTTCATCTTTATAAACCTTTTTTAATCCTGAAAAATTGTTAGGCAAATTGGCGTAAGAAACGCACATCATTTTGATAGAACATACGCAAATCATTAATGCCATAACGCAACATTGCAAACCGCTCTACCCCTAAACCAAAAGCAAAGCCTTTGTATTTATCAGGATCAATACCCGCAGCACGCAATACATTTGGATGTACCATGCCACAGCCTAAAACTTCTAACCAACGTCCACGCTCATCCATGATATCTACTTCTGCACTAGGCTCTGTAAATGGGAAATATGAAGGACGGAAACGTACTTTTAAATCTTTCTCAAAAAATTCATTCAGTAGGTTAATCAATAAACCTTTTAATTCAGCAAAGCTTGTGTTCTCAGCAACATATAAGCCTTCGATCTGGTGGAACATTGGCGAATGCGTTTGATCCGAATCACAACGGTAAACACGGCCAGGGCATACGATACGAATTGGCGGCTCACTCGTCTCCATTGTACGAATCTGTACCCCAGAGGTATGCGTACGTAGCAAGTGAGTAGCATCAAAGTAGAAAGTATCGTGCATAGCACGTGCCGGATGGTGACCAGGAATATTTAATGCTTCGAAATTGTGATAGTCATCTTCAACTTCTGGACCGGTTGCAACTGTAAAACCAGCTTTAGTGAAGAACTGACAAATTCGCTCTTGTACCTGAGTAACAGGATGAACTGTACCAATACGTTGACCACGGCCCGGCAATGTAATATCAATCGTTTCACTTGCTAGCTTTTGTGCAAGTGCTGCCTGTTGTAGTGCCGCTTGACGTTCTGTTAATGCAGTATTAATTGTTTCTCGAACAGCATGAATCGCAGCACCTTGTACTTTGCGTTCTTCAGGGTCCATTTTCCCTAATGCTTTCGATTGTTCTGCAAGCTGGCTTTTTTTCCCTGTAAATTGCACACGCACCTGATCAAGTGCAACAAGGTCTTGAGCTGCTGCAATGGCAGCAAGCGCTTCTGTGGTCAGGGCTTCCAGTGACATATTAACTCTCAAAGCAACAAATTTAAAAAATATAATAAAACACTGCATTCTAACAGTTTTTCATCGAATTGATGAAGTTTATCCATCATGAAAAATGTATTAGGCAACAAAAAGATAAAACGTATAAGATAGTAGCATCGTCAATGAGATCAACTATTATGGCGCTTAATCAGATTTGGAAACAACAACTTACGCTTGTGACATATGGTAATGAATACCTCCGTCAGAATTTAAGCTTTAACCAATGGCGACAACATCATATTTTCGACCATCATAGTTTTCAGTTTCGTGACTTAATTTCTCAACATTTGTTGGCCCAACACTTCCAAGTTTGGTTAGAAGCATTAAAAAAACAAGGCACCACAAAGCTCAGCTTACATTTATCAAGCCTTCTCAATGAAGAACAAAATCCAAATAGCAATGTCGAGCTCTTACCTTATACTCATTTTATTGTGAGTCATCAAAATGATAAGAAATTTGCTTGGATTTTTGGCCATGAGCTTGCCGAATGGTATAACAATGATAATGAGTTTGAAGCCCCTGCCTCACAAACCTGTGAGCTTCGTTTAGAAACTTTCTGGCGTTTTGAACTCAATGAAAAATTATCAAAAAAAATTGAAGCTGATTTAAAAAATCCGCCATGGCAAGAAATAGCTGATTTTATGGATAGTGAATTATTTCATAGTAAATATGCAGCAGGCTTTGAGGAGCCAGAACTTCAAAATGCTCTTTTTGATGGTACAAATATTAAAAGCTTAGAACCAAAACTTGCATTAATTCCAGAGAATTATCCCGCAGATTATGCCCATCAACTTTTATCTCGTACACAAGCATTAGCCAATTATTTAGAACAAAAGAAACGTATTGCAAATGATCCTTTAGGAGAAGAACTAGACCAAGAGCAACTCATCAATTTAAGAAACTTTACACAAAAAACTGATGATCTGTTTGCCAAGCTTATTGTGAAAGTTGCCAACCATTATCAGACAGCTCAGATGGTGCCTGTAGTTAAAGCATCTCCATTTGAGCAATCAAATGAAAATCCACAGCATCTCAAGTCTCAGCACCATAAAAGCACTGGTTCAGGCGTTATTAAACTGGTTATTCTAACGATTATTATTTGTGCTTTGGCTTATTATTTTGGACTTTAGATAAATAATAAAAAAGACCGCTAAAAAGCGGTCTTTCTTTGAATCTCTAAGCTTATGCAGCTAATGCACCTTTAGCTTTTTCAGCTAAAGCAGCAAATGCTACTGCATCATGCATAGCGATGTCAGCTAATACGCGACGGTCGATGATCACTTGAGCTTTTTTCAAGCCATCGATCATACGGCTGTAAGACAAACCGTTTTGACGAGCACCAGCATTGATACGCGCAATCCATAGAGCACGGAATTGACGTTTCTTTTGACGGCGGTCACGGTAAGCGTATTGACCAGCTTTGATTACCGCTTGGAACGCTACGCGATAAACGCGTGAACGAGCACCGTAGTAACCTTTAGCGCGAGCAAGAATTTTTTTGTGACGACGATGAGCCACTACACCACGTTTTACACGAGCCATTTATAATCTCCTTAGATGTATGGGCACATACGACGAACTGAATTCATGTCAGAAACATGAACCATTACACAGCCGCGTAATTGACGGATACGTTTAGCAGATTTTTTGGTCAAAATGTGGCGCTTGAATGCTTGTTTGCGCTTAAAACCGTTTGCAGTCGCTTTGAAGCGTTTAGCTGCACCACGGCGAGTTTTTAACTTAGCCATAGTAACCTCTTTTGGGCACCTGTTCGGCACGATCGCACCATTGCAAAATCGACCTGCAGGTAAGGAAGCGCGTATTTTATAGCAACCTGAGCAAAATTAAAACTATTAGTTACTGTTTTTATGAGTGCAAAGAAAGGTTTTTCGATTTTAACTGCGGCAGCCATATCAATAATAAATAAAGCACCTATGCTTTTTTCCATTTATAATACGATCAAATTATCAACATACGATATTCCTAATGCAGAAACATGATGCATTTGCTGCCTTACGCTACAGAGATTTCTCAATTGTTACGATTAATCAATTTTGCTTAACTTTAGCAATTCTGATTCAAGAAATTATTGTTGCCTACTCACTTTATCAAATCACCAAAGACCCTCTGACTCTAGGTTTAATTGGACTCGCGGAAGCCATTCCTTTTATTGCTCTTTCTCTTTGGGGTGGCTATTTTGCAGATAGATTTAATAAACAGATTATTATGAAAATCTGTTTGTTTTTCTCGGTTCCTCTTCCTTTAGTGCTGTGGTCGCTGTTCCATCTGCATGGTTTAGGTCATATCAGCGTAAATTTCCTTTCTTGGGGTATTTATGCGGTTATTTTTGGCTTAGGTACAATTCGTGGTTTTTACAATCCTTCTGCAACATCTTTAAAACCATTTTTGATACCTCGTGAACTGTATGCAAATGGTGCAACATGGACGACAATCGGTTGGCAAAGTGGTGTAATTATCGGGCCAATGCTTGGTGGTTTCATGCTTGCCTATTTAGGCCGAGAAACAAGTCTATTTAGTGTTGCTGTTTTACTTGGTATTTGTTTTATCTTAATTAACCTATTGCATAAGCGTACTTTTCCTAAAATTGAAACTGCTAATGTTTTAGAAAGTTTAGGAGATGGTTTCCGTTTTATCTGGAAAACTAAAATTGTTCTTTGGGCAATTTCTCTTGATTTAGCTTCTGTTTTATTTGGTGGGGTGATCGCATTATTACCAATTTTCGCAGAAGATATCTTAAAAGTCGGTCCAGAAGGACTGGGATATTTGCGTGCGGCGCCATCTATTGGAGCGCTCGTCACTATGATTGCTTTGACTCGCTTTCCACCAACTCAACATGTATGGCGTAACATGCTACTTGCTGTTGCAGGATTTGGTGTTTTCACGATTCTTTTCGCATTCTCAAACAACATGTGGTTATCACTATTTGCGTTGGCTATGACAGGCGCTTGTGACAGTATTTCAGTTGTGGTTAGACAAACCATTTTGCAAATTTTTCCACCAGAAAATATGCGTGGTCGTGTTGCTGCCGTAAATGGCATGTTCGTTTCATCAAGTAATGAGCTTGGTGCATTTGAGTCAGGTTTAGCAGCCAAATATTTAGGAACGATTGCAGCCACTATTTTTGGTGGTTGTATGACACTTGCAGTGGTCACCTTCTGTTGGCTAAAAACCAATGACCTATTTAAAGTCGATATTACAAAAAGCTCAGAAGACTAGTTAAACCATTTTAATAAAAGCATCTTCGGATGCTTTTATTTTAAATAAAACCTGTAATCACCCAATAAATAAAAATATAGCGTCCTGCTTTAGCAATCAAAACTATAATTAAAAAGCGCCAAAAATTTTCTTTGAATAACCCCGCAACTAAAGTAATTGGGTCACCAATCACAGGTGTCCAACTTAGAAGCAGCGAATAAAATCCATACTTATGATAAAAGCTTTGAGCTTGCTCTAAACGCTTTTCAGAAACAGGAAACCACTTTTTGTGTTTAAACTGCTCTATTTTTAAACCAAGCCACCAGTTCACACACGAGCCCAGTACATTTCCGAAAGTGGCGATAGAAATTAGAAGAAAAGCAGAATATTCTTTTTTCAATAATAAGGTGGCGAGTACAGCTTCTGATTGTAACGGTAATAATGTAGCCGCCCCAAACGCGCTCAAAAAAAGTAAAAAGTAACTTAGCATATTAAATTAGACCAAATCACCTTTCACTTTATTCATTACGCTACCAATAAAAGTTAGATGACTTTAATTGATAGTGCTTTTTGTACCGCAGGACGTGCCGTCAAACGGACAATGTATTCTTGTACATAAGGGTAATCCTCTAATTGAATCCCCTGCCATTCATAGCGCAAGATCCAAGGTAAAATTGCCATATCAGCAATCGAGTATTCACCCGCAACAAACTTCTGACCAATAAGCTGCTTATTCAGCACACCATATAAGCGCTTAGTTTCATTTACATAGCGGTCTATCGCGTATGGAATTTTTTCTGGTGCAAAGCGGTTAAAATGATGATTCTGCCCAAGCATAGGCCCTAGCCCACCCATTTGCCACATGAGCCATTGTTCAACTTCAACTCGCTCTTGCTCATCAGTTGGATAAAATAATCCAGTTTTACGCCATAAATATTGCAAAATAGCGCCTGATTCAAATATTGAAATTGGCTCACCGCGAGGTCCATCTTGGTCAACAATCGCCGGAATTTTATTATTTGGAGAAATTCTCAGAAAGTCTGGTTGAAATTGATCATTTTCTAAAATATTGATTGGGTAAAGAGTGTAGTCCAGTCCCATTTCTTCTAAGGCAATTGTGATTTTATGTCCATTGGGAGTTCCCCAATAATATAGATCAATCATTCTATTTTCCTATTCATCGTTATCATGACTGCGTCTTGCGTTATAGCATGTTTTAAGAGGGACGATGAGATTTCCAACACTAAAAAATACATAAAATTCAAGAATTGAATTTCTTTTAAAAGATATAGCAATTGTCTTAAATAAAACTGAACAGAGAAAATTAAATCATCTTTTTTTATTATGATAAGGATATAAAAAAGCACTGCTTTTGCAGTGCTTTTTTTGAGTATTACTTTTTCTTTTTCGGTCCAAGTAACATACCCATTTGACGGCCTTCCATTTTAGGTGCTTGTTCCACAACCCCAAACTCAGCGACATCCGCTTCAATTTTTTGTAATTGAGCTAAGCCAAGTTGTTGGTGAGCCATTTCACGACCACGGAAACGTAAAGTGATTTTCACTTTGTTTCCTTCTTCAAGGAATTTCAAAATAGCACGAAGCTTAACTTGATAATCACCAACATCAGTTGCAGGGCGCAGTTTGATTTCCTTCACTTGCACTTGATGCTGTTTTTTCTTCGCATCTTTTTGCTTCTGCTTAAGGTCAAACAAGTGCTTGTTGTAATCCATAATTTTACAAACAGGCGGCTCGGCGTTTGCAACGATCTCAACTAGGTCAAGATCTGCCTCTTCAGCAGCGCGCAGTGCTTCATTTAATGAAACAATTCCTTTTTGCTCACCATCAGCACCAACGAGGCGTACTTCTTTTGCACGGATCTCGTCGTTAATTGCTGGACGGTTGCTTTTTGCACCTTGTTGTTGGTTACGGTCAGGCTGTTTAATCTTTCTTACTCCACAATATACCGGCCACGTTCGGCGACGGCAGACTTCACTAAGTCAATGAATGCATCTACTGACATAGTACCTAAATTTTTTCCTGAGCGGGTACGCACATTCACTGTACCTTCTTCAACTTCTCGATCACCAAGAACAAATAGGTAAGGAATACGCTCTAGAGTACGCTCACGAATCTTAAATCCGATTTTTTCATTTCTCAAGTCAGAAATAGCACGAAGGCCATTTTCTTTGAGTTTTGCTACGACTTTCTCACAAGCTTCAGCTTGTGAGTCCGTAATATTCATGACACATGCTTGTAACGGCGACAACCAAGGTGGCATGAAACCAGCGTAGTGTTCAATTAGTATACCAATAAAACGCTCAAAACTGCCAAGAATTGCACGATGCAACATCACAGGCTGATCACGATCATTGTCTTCAGTCACATAAGACGCATCTAAGCGTTCTGGCAAGTTGAAGTCACACTGAATAGTACCACACTGCCATACACGTCCGAGACAGTCTTTCAATGAGAATTCAATTTTCGGACCGTAGAACGCGCCTTCACCAGGTTGTAATTCCCATTCGAGACCCGCTGCATCTAAAGCATCTGCTAAAGATTTTTCAGCCATATCCCAAAGTGCATCATCACCCACACGTTTTTCTGGACGTGTAGAAAGTTTCATTTGCACTTCTTCAAAGCCAAAATCTTTATAAACTTCTAAAGTCAGCTTAATAAAGTCTGCAACTTCTTGACCGATCTGTTCTTTAGTACAGAAGATGTGCGCGTCATCTTGTGTAAAGCCACGTACACGCATAATGCCGTGTAAAGAACCTGATGGTTCGTTACGATGACAAGAACCAAACTCTGCTAAACGAATCGGTAGATCACGGTAAGACTTCAAACCCTGGTTGAAAACTTGCACGTGACATGGGCAGTTCATTGGTTTAACGGCATAGTTACGATTTTCAGAATGAGTCGTAAACATGTTGTCAGCATAGTTCGCCGCATGACCTGATTTTTCCCACAATGTAAAATCTACGATTTGTGGTGTCTTAATCTCAAGGTAACCATTGTCTTGCTGAACTTTACGCATGTATTGTTCAAGTACTTGGTAAATAGTCCAGCCATTTGGATGCCAGAACACCATACCCGGTGCTTCTTCTTGCATATGGAACAAGTCTAAAGCTTTACCAATTTTACGATGGTCACGCTTTTCAGCTTCTTCGATACGTTTGATGTATGCAGCGAGCTGTTTTTTGTCTGCCCAAGCTGTACCATAAATACGTTGAAGCTGTTCGTTCTTCGCATCACCACGCCAGTATGCACCAGAGATTTTAGTGAGCTTGAACGATTTTAAGAATTTGGTATTCGGTACGTGCGGACCACGACACATATCCAAATAATCTTGATGGTAGTACAAGCCCATTTGTGTTTCTTCAGGCATGTCTGCAATCAAGCGTAATTTGTATTCTTCGCCACGCGCAGTGAATTCAGCAATAACTTCATCACGTGGTGTCATTTTTTTAACGACATCGTAATCTTGATCGATGAGCTTTTTCATGCGCTCTTCGATAGCTGCCATATCATCCAAGGTAAAAGGACGTGGCATCCAGATGTCGTAGTAAAAACCTTCTTCAATGACTGGACCAATCACCATCTTGGCTTCCGGGAAAAGCTGTTTAACAGCATGCCCTACAAGGTGTGCACAAGAGTGGCGAATAATTTCAAGACCTTCCTCATCTTTTGGAGTGATAATTTGTAAGGTCGAATCTTCGGTAATTAAGTCACATGCATCAACTAAGCGATCATTTACACGGCCAGCAACAGTATTTTTTGCTAGACCAGGCCCAATACTTTGGGCAACTTCCATAACAGATACAGCGTGATCAAAACTCTTTTGATCGCCATTTGGCAATGTGATAATTGGCATAAAAAAATCCTTAAGGAGTGATGCCCTATACGAAGGAGCATTTCACCGCGAGATTATGATCGAGGCGAACCTCAAAATATAAAAACGGTGTAAATCAAAGTTAAAAAACCTGAAAGATTTTACACTTGTTCAAGCAATGTGAAAACCTTTGAGTCCATAAAATCATAAATACATTTTGCTTATCACGTAAACAGCAATAAAGGACTTAAAAAATATATTGAGATGATTTTTAAACATGTTTAACACAAGTGGTTTAAGATGAAGAAAATAGCATTTCTGCTCATTTTTTGACTGGAGGGTATCGTTCTTTAAGACTAAAGCATAGATGCTTTGATTAATATTAAATCATATGTTCAAAGAATGAATTAAAAATAGAACACGGAGTTGTTTCACATGGTTAGTGCTTATGATGAGTTACCACGCACACCCGCAAACTTTGTTGCGTTATCACCTCTACGCTACCTAGAGCGTGCGGCTTATATTTACCCAGATCAAGCTTCGATTATTCATGGTAAGCGTCAAATTTCATGGAAAGAAACTTATCAGCGCTGCTGTCAATTTGCATCTCAGCTCAAGCAACTGGGAATTGAGAAAAATGATACGGTATCTGTCTTATTGCCAAATATTCCAGCCATGATTGAAGCACATTTTGCAGTTCCTATGGCTGGGGCGGTACTCAATACTCTCAATACACGTTTAGATGCGAAAACAATCGCTTTCATGTTGGAACATGCAGAAAGTAAAGTGCTGTTGGTTGACCCTGAATTTGTGAATTTGGCAAGAGAAGCCCTCTCACTTATTCCTAACCAGCACATTATTGTAATTGATGTAGCCGATACAGAATATGAAGGTGAAAATCAGTTTTTAGGTTCTTTTGAATATGAAGAATGGATCGCTCAAGGCGACATTAACTTCTCTTGGCATTTACCAGAAGATGAGTGGGATGCGATTAGCTTAAATTACACATCTGGAACTACAGGTAATCCTAAAGGTGTGGTCTATCATCATCGCGGGGCTTATCTTAATGCTGCAAGCAATATCTTGGCTTGTGGAATGAAACCGCGTGCTGTGTATTTATGGACACTACCCCTCTTTCATTGTAATGGCTGGGGTTTTGCGTGGAGCATAGCAGCAAGTGGTGGAACCAATATTTGTTTACGCAAAGTCGATCCAGAATTAGTCATGCAATTGATTGCAGAACACAAAGTTGATTATTTCTGTGGTGCACCTATTGTTCTTTCAATGATTCTTAACTTACCCAAAGAAAAACAAGCGAACTTTGATCACCATGTTGAAGTTATGGTTGCTGGGGCAGCTCCCCCTGTTGCCATTATTGAAGGGATGCGAAACATGGGGATTAACGTAAACCATGTATATGGCTTAACAGAAACTTATGGACCTTCTGCCCTATGTGCTTCTCAATCTGGATGGAATGAGCTATCAATTGCTGAACAAGCCCAACTTCATTCCCGTCAAGGCGTACCCTACCCGTTACAAGACAGTATGCGTGTGTTAGACCCCGAGACTATGGAACCTGTGCCTAATGATGGTCAAACCATGGGAGAAATCATGTTCCGTGGCAATATTGTCATGAAAGGCTATTTAAAGAACCCTAAAGCAACTCAAGAAGCCTTTGCTGGCGGATGGTTCCATACGGGAGACTTAGCCGTTTGCCACCCAGATGGTTATGCAAAAATTACTGATCGTTCGAAAGACATTATTATTTCAGGTGGAGAAAACATTTCATCTTTAGAAGTAGAAGATGTTTTGTATAAACATCCTGCTGTATTAACCGCTGCGGTAGTCGCTAAACCCGATGCACGTTGGCAAGAAGTACCATGCGCGTTTATTGAATTAAAGATGGGTACTACAGCAACACCTGAAGAAATTATTGCACACTGCCAAAAAGAATTAGCGCGCTTTAAAGTGCCTAAAGATGTGGTTATTACAGAAATTCCGAAAACATCGACAGGTAAATTACAGAAATTTATCTTACGTGAATGGGCAAAAGAACGGGCTGAAAATGTATAAATAAAAAAAGCGACGCCTTGAGCGTCGCTTTTTTATGGAAGAGCATTTAGCCTTGATCAGACAATAGGGCAATTTGCTGCACATAGTTCACAAATTTACCTTTTGACACCTCAAGCTCTGCTTCACTCACTTGTTGACTCTTATCACGGTTGATTCTCAACACATGCTGACGCAAGGTGTGACGTTCCGATGCATTATAAATTTTACTAAATTCATTAATTGCAGGGTCGCCTTGTTCGATCATACGATCAACCCAACGCATCAATTGAGCCTGTTTTTTTGCGCCTTGCTGCGGAGTTAAATAAGACAAAATAACTGTCTCATCTTCATTACGCAATAATTTACCAATACGTTGAAACTGACGACGACGAGCTTCAAAAGAACTAATGTTCTGTACTTCCATTAACGCATCAATTAAACGTTCATCAACTGGGAGTTTTTGAATCTGTTTAACAGAAAGTTGTGCTAATTGCTCACCTAAAGCAGCCATACGTTGAACTGCTTTTTTCTGCTCTGTCTTACTTGCACGTCCTTCTAAAGAGCCAAAATCTTCTTCAGTATAACGTTGGGGACGACGTGCCACGATTAATCTGCCTCATAAAATTTTGCGGCGAATAACGCCTGTACTTCATTTAATGCCTGCTCTTCGTCGGTACCATCAATGACCAATCGCAAAGTGGTCCCTTTACCTGCACCTAACATCAGCAAAGACATAATATTTTTTGCATCTACTAAATGATCGCCTTTTCCAATTTGGATCGACGAACGAAATTTTGTAGTGACCTCTATCAGTTTTCCTGATGCACGAGCATGTAAACCGAGTTTATTAATTACATCAACAGTTGTGTCTATCATGACCAGTGCTTCATTTCTCTGTGTAAGACCTGAACAGACCATTCTGCCTCAAGTGCTTGTTTTAGTCTATCTACGATATAAACGGAACGATGTTGACCACCAGTACAACCAATAGAAATCGTCATATAGTGACGATGTCCTTCAGCAAATGCTGGAAGCCATTTTTTTAAGAAGTGAAGAATATCATCAAACATTTCGTTTGCTTGCGGACTTGCTTCTAAAAATTGTCTTACTGGCTCATCCAAACCAGAAAAACGTCTCAATTCTAAATCCCAATGCGGATTTGGTAAATGCCGTACATCAAAAACATAATCAGCATCTAGAGGAATGCCATGTTTATATCCAAATGACTGCAATATCACGATGAGCTTATCTGACTGCCCCAATTTAGACAGTAAAATATGCTTTAGATCATGAACACTTTTATCTGTTGTATCAATATGAACCGTAGCGCGGAACTGAATTGGGAGCAGTAACTGCTTTTCTTCATGAATACATTGCAACAGACTTTTAAAACGATTGGCTAATGGATGCGGACGACGTGAAGCACTAAAACGTGCGATCAAATCCTGATCTTGCGTAGTCAGATAAATCACATCAACTGTGCCATGTTTTTGTAGTTGCTCAAAAACATGATCGAACTCTTGCATATCTGCACGAGTGCTTCGAACATCCACACCTAATGCCAACTGCTCTAGATTATTTTCATGATCTAGCTTTGCCACAATTTCGGGCAGCAATGCCAAAGGCAAATTATCAATACAGTAATAGCCCAAATCTTCTAACACTTGGAGAGCCGAAGATTTTCCTGAACCAGACTGTCCTGTCACGATAAGTATACGCTTCATGGCATGGCTGTCCTTTGATCTGCTTATTGGGGTGTAAAGGCAACTTCTAAATTATCAATCAAACGAGTTGCACCCAATTTTGCCGCGATGAACAACACAATATCACGATCAAACTGAGTAACAGGTAACAGATTTGACTGACGAGCTTCGACATAATCCACAACAAACCCATTATCTGTCAACTGAGTTTTGATATCTTCTAAAACTTGTTGTAGATCTTTGCCTTGATGTAACTGCTGCTCAGCTTGCTTTAAACTTTGATAAATAACCGGAGCGACCTGACGTTGCTCTGGACTTAAATAACCATTTCTTGAACTAAGAGCTAAGCCATCTGCTGCACGAACAATTGGCACACCAATTACTTCTAGCGGGATATTTAAATCTTGTACAAACTGGCGAATCACTGCTAACTGTTGGTAATCTTTTTGACCAAAGAAAGCATAGTTAGGTTGCACAATATTAAAGAGTTTGGTGACCACCAAAGCTACGCCATCAAAATGCCCAGGACGTGAACTACCACATAAAGCATCAGTAATTTGGCTAACACTTATATTGGTTAAACGTGGCTGAGTACCGTACATTTGCTCAACTGATGGTGCAAAAATAATGTCACAACCTACATCGGCTAATAGACGACTATCTTGTTCTAAAGTACGAGGATAGTTATCAAAATCTTCACCTGGTCCAAATTGAGTTGGGTTTACGAAGATGCTAACAACCACAACATCACATAACTTTTTCGCTTCACGAACAAGTGTGAGATGTCCTTCATGTAGATTTCCCATGGTTGGGACAAAACCAATAATTTTACGTGCAGCTCTAGCAGGATTTAAAGAAGCTGCAAGACCTTGTATGGTGGTTTCTGTTTTCATGAATTACAGCTCAACGTGGAAAGTATGTTCTTTGGCTGGAAATGACTGATCCTGCACGGCAACATGAAAAGCTTTAAAAGCGTCTAGGATTGCTGTTTCACCAGATTGTTCTTTCATAAAGTTACGGACAAAACGCGCAACTCGACCAAAAGTTAAACCCAACATGTCCTGTACTACAAGTACCTGACCATCAGTCGCATTACCTGCACCAATACCAATCACAGGTGTATTTGGAAATAGTTCAGCAATTTCTTGTCCCAACTGAGCAGGAACACATTCAAGCAATAGAACTGCCGCACCCGCTTCAACCACTGCTGTACAGTCAGCAATAAGTTGATCAGCTGCTTCACGTGTTTTAGCTTGTAATTTGTAACCGCCAAATACGTGTACAGATTGAGGAGTTAAACCTAAATGTACGCACACAGGTACACCATTACGAGTTAACACTTGTACAGTTTCACTTAGCCAAGCGCCGCCTTCGATTTTGATCATCTGGGCACCAGCTTGCATAACTGTTCTTGCGTTTTGCAAAGCATCATTTAAGGTGGCATAACTCATAAATGGTAAGTCAGTCATAATCAAAGCATGCTGGTTACCGCGACGCACCGCCGCCGTATGATAAGCCATGTCCTCAACAGTTACAGGTAAAGTTGAGTCACGACCTTGAATTGCCATTCCAAGAGAATCACCAATTAAGATTGTATCAATTTCAGCAAGTTCCATTGCTTTTGCCATACTCGCATCGTAACAAGTTAGACAAGAGAACTTACGTCCTTCGGCTTTAAATTTTCTTAAGTCACTTAGACTAATCATGATGGTATCCTCTACAGGAGTTTGCAGAACGTAATAAGTCAGGCTTTAAGCCCAAGACTCATCAGCAAGTACAGTCAGCGTGGGCTGCTGTATGAGTTCTAAATTTTTAAGTGGCTGATCATTAATATGTAAATCAGCGTCTAAATCTAATAAAGGAATTACAACGAAATCTCGCTCTAGAATTCCAATGTGTGGCACAGTTAAGCGCTCATTTTGAATTTTTTCATCACCATATATAAGCAAATCCAGATCTAAGGTACGCTCTCCCCAACGACGAAGGCGTACACGACCAGCTTCTTGCTCAAATCGCTGTAACTGGTCTAACAAATCTAAAGGCGTGAGATCGGTATATAGCTCTGCAACTGCATTTAAATAATTTGGTTGATCTTGAGGCCCCATAGGTGGACTTTGATAAAGTTTAGAAACTTTCACTCCACCTAAAGTTTTAAGCTTAGCAATGGCTTCAGACAAGATTTGGCGTGAATCGCCCAAATTACTTCCTAAACCAATATAGGTCTTCGTTGTCATTGCGTTGGCCCAAAAATAACTTGGCTTAAATCGCGTTGTACTCGCTTACGCTTCAAAATCGGATGGTCGCTCATCACCCCAGCTTCTGAAGCAGAGGCTTTTTCAACGAAACGACCCATCGATTGTTCTTGTCGAGCACGTTCTTTTTTCCCACGACGGCTGCGTGGTTCAGGAATATCAACCAAAGGTTCGATTTCCGTCTCAACTTTATTGTTTTCAACAGGTTCAGCAACGGCTTTACGACGGTTTCTAGCTTTCTGACGATTGTACTGGCTAATTGCAGCTTCTTTTTCGTCATTCGACATTTCTTGGTAGGCTTCCCACCAGCTTCCCATCCCCTGTGTTGTGTCATCACCTGACTTTTCACGAAGTAACAAGAAGTCAAAACCTGCACGGAAACGCGCATGTCCAGCCAATGCTTCAATTTGCTGTGGTTTCGGATTAAGCAAACGGGTCTGCATTTCCCAAACTTCACGAATAAAAGTTTCTGCAAAACGAGGAATCACAGTGCGGGTTGCCTGACGTTTTAAGACATCTAAACCAGCTTGTGCACGCGCTTCAGCTGGTACCACACCTTTAGATAAATAAAATTCACAACGCTCTAAAAATGGTTGCCACAATAAGACTGCATAGAAAAATGCAGGGTTAATTGTTTTACCCACTTGAATACGCTGATCTGTATTCTTTGCTGCTCTTAAAATAAATGGAGTGAGGTTAGGCTGAATATCGGCAAAGAGTTGTTTCCAAACACCAAACTCAATCAACATTGGCAAAACACGCGCCAAATGTCCCATTGTAAAGAGCTTCTGAGATTCATCATATAAACGATGCGGAGAAACATCACGCAATAGTTGCGTCATCTCTGCATCAAATATATCGAGAATATCTGAATCAATTTTAAAATTTAACTTCGCTGCAAAACGTAAAGTCCGCAGCATACGCACAGGGTCTTCTTCGAAGCGCTGTGCTGGATCGCCCAATAAACGTAGAGTTTTATTTTTTACATCGTCAATTGCTTTGCAGAAATCAAGCACAATACTCTTACGCGGTTGGTAATATAGCGTATTGATTGAAAAGTCACGGCGAGCAAAGTCTTGTTCGATGGTTCCCCAGTTATTGTCACGTAAAATCATGCCTGAAGCACTAGTGACTGCTTTTTTTGGAGGAGCACGGAAAGTTGCAACTTCAATAAGCTCACGCCCTGAATAGACATGTGCTAATTCAAATCGACGGCCAATGATTCGACAGCGTCGACCAAAAACTTCTTTAATCTGGGAAGGTGTTGCATTAGTGACTGCATCGAAATCTTTAGGATTAAGCCCTAGCATTAAATCACGGACACCACCCCCAACAATATAAGCTTCATAGCCAGCTTTAGTCAGGCTATCGATCACATCTAAAATCGAAGAAGGAAGTTGGGCTGTGGACAAACCACATTTTGACGCTCGCAAGGTTTGCAAAAGACGCTGTCTCCTACGTCAGGACGTAAATAACAAGTTGTCGCTAATCATAGCTCTAACGCACACAAAGGGCAATTTGATTCTCTGTAGTTTGCGCATGAAATGATAATTGACAGACAGATGATTTATAAAGTCAAACGCGTTTTATTCTTTTCAAAAATGGCGGGACCAATGCCCTTTACGTTTTTAAATTCATCAATATTTTTAAAGCCACCATTCTTTTGACGGTATTCCACAATTGCCTGAGCCTTTTTCTCACCAATACCTTTTAGCTTTTGGAGCTCATCAATATTGGCTTGATTCAAGTGAATTTGCCCTGACGAATCAGTCATAACTGAATTTTTTGGACTGTTAGAATGAGCGGAGCGCTGTATACTCAACTTCTGATCATACCTCTGCTGTTTAGCCTTCCACTCCTTAAAATTTTGATCAAAAGATTGAGCCTGAACTAGCGTTGATGAGATCAGGCTCCAAAATAAAATAATGAAAATATTTTGCTTATTCTTCCAAAGATTCATGCTGAGCTGCATATGTTTTTTCCCCTAACTTTAACTGCCGCTTTGCCTGATTCCACAATTCATCCATTTCAGACAAGGTCATGTCCTCTAATGTTCTTTGCTGTTTTTGCGCTTGATCTTCAATAAAAGCAAAACGGCTTCTAAATTTATGTATTGTCGATAAAAGTGATGTTTCACTTGAAATCGCAAGTTTACGTCCAACATTGACTAATGAAAACAGGCAATCTCCAAATTCGTCTTGAATTTCATCAATATTTTGATTTTTTAGGGCCTGCTTAAACTCATCCAACTCTTCTTCTAGTTTTTCATACGCATCTTCTATCGTTTCGAAATCAAACCCAACCTTAGCTACATTTGTTTGAATTTCTTGTGCCTGTAATAGTGCTGGTCCATGCTTTATTTCATCTAATCTTGATTGCGGCTTGCCTTGTTTTTTTTGTTGTTTAATTTGTTTCCAAAGCTCACTTACTTGTTCTGGTGTTAAATTATTAAATTGATCTGCCTGAAAAACATGGGGATGACGGCGTATTAACTTTTCACTTATTGCCTCAACAACATCTTGAAAGTTAAAAGCGCCTTGCTCACTAAACATTTGTGATTGAAATACAACCTGCAATAACAAATCGCCTAGCTCATTTCTAATTTCATTAATATCGCCATGGCGGATGGCCGCCTCGACTTCATATGCCTCTTCAATCGCATATTTAGTCAGTGACATTGGAGTTTGCTGTTGATCCCACGGACATTTTTCACGTAACTCTTGCATGATTTTAAGCAATTTATCCATGGTAACCCTCAAGTTTAAAAAGTCGGTCAGTCAAACTAAGATTTTAATTTGTTATGATCAAAATCAAAGCGATTAAATCAGTCGCACTATTGTACTGACAAAGAGAAAAAAGATGAGATACAGTATTCTGATTAGTGGTGCCGCTCAAGGTATTGGGGCTGAAATTGCACGCGTATTCTACAAACAAGGATATAAAGTAGGCATTTATGATATTAATGAATCGCTTGCTCAGGAACTAGCAAATGACTTAGGGCCAAATGCCCGTGCCGGCTATCTAGATGTAAGTGACTACAGCCAGTGGCAACACATATTAAAAGAATTTACCGAATGGGCTGGTGAACTTAATATCTTGGTAAATAATGCCGGTATTTTATATTCTGGTGCATTTGAAACAACTGATATTAAAGCTCACCAAAGAACAATAAATATTAATGTAAACGGCGTAATCAATGGCTGTCACGCTGCTCTACCCTACTTAAAGCAAGCGTCTTTTGCACGCGTTATCAACCTCTCTTCGGCTTCTGCAATTTATGGTCAAGCTGATTTGGTCTCTTATTCAGCCAGTAAATTTGCTGTTCGCGGGATTACTGAAGGTTTAGATGTGGAATGGAAAAAATATGGTATTCGCGTTTTAGATGTGATGCCGCTATTTGTACAAACTGCAATGGTTAACAATATGGATGCAGGCACTATTCAAAATATGGGGATAGATTTAACCCCAAATGATATTGCTCAGCAGGTGCTTACGCTTGTAGAGAAAAAGGCTCATTTTTGGACACCTACCCACACTCCAGTGGGTATAAAAACCAAACTGCTTTATCAACTATCAACGTTGAGCCCACAATTTCTAAATCGACTCACCAATATTTATTTATCTAGAAAGTAATTTGCAATAAAAAGGCTGTCATTTGACAGCCTTTTTACTCAATTTATTAAACGCCTTGAATCATGCGTCGCGCACTAATAATTCCAGGTTGCTGCTCTAAGCGTGCCAATAAGCGAGAAAGCTGTGCTAAACCTTTAACCTCAATGAGCAACTTCATATTAGCAATACCATCTGCCTCAGAAATTGTATTAACCTGCCGAATATTGATTTGGTCAGAGAAAATCACTTGAGTTAAATCTTTAAGCAGACCACGACGATCATAAGCTTCCACCACAATTTGAACGCTTTGACCACGTGTTGGCTGCATTTCCCAATCAGCTTCTACAGCACGCTCTGGCTCTTGCTTAATCATACGCTGATAGTCAGAACAAATGACTTTATGGATGCTGACACCACGGTTCAAAGTAATATATCCAGCGATTGATTCACCATGCACCGGCTGACAGCACTGAGCAATGTGCAGCTCTACATTATCTAAACCATCAATTAAAATGCCATGTGCTGATAGCGTATGGCTGGCACGTGGATTTAATGTTGGTTTAAGTACTAGTTCAGGCTCATCCTGATCTAGATGCATTTGGCGGTTCACCTGATTAATCAGGGCATGTAAGCTAATATCGCCACTGACCAAATTCACCAAAATGTCGTCGCCGGTCTTCACATTAAAATGTGATGAATAATCGTTTAGGTCGATACTTTTTGGGTGAATCGCAAGACGAGCCAACTCTTTATTAAGCAGTTCTCGGCCTACTTCAAGATTCTTACTACGGTCTTGCTGTCTAAACCAATGACGCAACTTGTCACGTGCACGAGAGGTTTTGATATAACCCAAAGAGTTCACCAACCAATCACGGTTTGGTTCACGATCTTTTTTAGTTAAAATTTCAACCTGTTCACCCGTTTTTAAAGTATAGGTAAGTGGCACATAACGCTGGTTGACCCGCGCCGCATAACACTTATTCCCTACTTCTGTATGCACATGATAGGCAAAATCTAAAACTGTTGAGCCACGCGGCAATTCTTTAATATCACCATCACGACTGAAAACATAAATCTTCTCAAAGCCTTCAAAGTCTTGTAACTGTTCAAAGCCTTCTGTTTCATCTTCGTTTTGATGTACCGTCGTTTCATTACGCTCTTGATAATGTTCTAAAACGGCACGTAATGAATGCAAACGATGATTAAAAGAATGGTCGGTATTCTTTGAACCTTCTTTATAGTTAAAGTGTGAACATACGCCTAACTCTGCTTCATCATGCATCTCGTGAGTACGAATTTGCACTTCAAGAGATTTATTTTCAGCAATTACAGCCGTATGCAAAGAACGGTAACCATTGGCTTTCGGATTGGTAATATAGTCATCAAACTGATGCGGAATATGACGCCAGATTTGATGTACGATACCTAAAGAGTGGTAGCATTCTGGCACACTATTGACCAACACACGCAAAGCACGAATGTCATAAAGTTGGTCGAAGCTCAGGTTTTTGCTCTTCATTTTTCGATAAATCGAATAAATGTGTTTTGCACGACCTGTAATTTCAGCTTCAATACCGTAAGACGCTAACTCATTTTTCAAACGGTCAATGACGAACTGAATGTAATGTTCACGCTCTAAACGCTTTTCATTAAGTAATGAAGCAATCTCTTTATAGCGATCTGGAGCCAAATAGCGAAATGCTAGATCTTCAAGTTCCCATTTAAGCTGAGCAATACCAAGTCGATGTGCCAACGGCGAATAAATAGTAAGAATTTCACGCGCTACACGTTCTTGGCGTTCACGAGAGGAATTTGCAAGCTCTCGCAAAGAATAAGTACGTTCAGCAAGTTTAATTAAAACAACACGAACATCTTCGGTCACCGAAATCAGCATTTTATAAATGCCGCTTAAATGTTCTCGTTGATTATTATTAAAGTGATCTTCTAACCGTTTATTTTTTTCAATAAGTTCTGAGAGTTTACCCATTGCCAAAGTACCTTTGACAAGGTTGTAAACTTGCTCCCCGAATTTCTGTTTTACTTCTTCTATATCGGTAATGCCTTCACGCACACTACGATAAAGCATTGCTGCTGATAAAGTATCTTCATCTACATGGAGATGTGCCAGAATGTCGGCCATTCCAACGCCTGTAGCAAAAGTATTGGAACGATGATTAACCGTTGAATCTAACTCTTTTTGCAGGGTTAAATGAGCGACTTTTTCAAGTTGTTCAAGCTCCGCCCCATCTAATATTTCACGCACCCGATCCAACCATGAGGCTAAACCGATTTGCGTTTCGGCGGCATGCTCTACAGTCGTTTCCTCTGACAACTCGGTTAGTTGTTCAGGTAACTGTTCACGTACTGTGACCATACCATTCTCCTCAATATGTAACTCATGTTTTTAATCGTTTATCTCTTGAATTTTTTCAAATAGTGCAATGGATTCAACATGTTCGGTATGCGTAAACATGTCCATCACTGCTGCTTTTTTTAACTGGTAACCATATTGGACCAAAACACCCGCATCCCTTGCCAGTGTAGCTGGATTACATGATACATAAACGATTCTTTTTGCTCCAAAATTTGATACATACTGCATAATTTCATATGCACCAGCACGAGGAGGATCAATCAATAATGCATCAAATCCTTGATTTGCCCAAGAATGATGCGAAAAATCTTTTGTTAAATCTTGTGAAAAGAAGGTTGCTTGCACCAAACTATTGCATTCCGCATTAGCTGTTGCTCGCTGCACCATTTCTTCACTCCCTTCAACACCGACAACCTGACCACTCTCACCAACACATCGTGCTAACGGGAGTGAGAAATTGCCCAAACCGCAAAATAGATCAAGCACCTTTTCACCTGGTTGCAACTGAAGCAATTCACATGCCAATTGAACCATCTGTTCATTTACTGTGGCATTGACCTGAGTAAAATCCAATGGCGAAAAAGCAAAATTTACATTAAACCTTTCTAAGGCATAATGTAAACGTAAAGCACCTTGTTCATCATCAATACGACGAATGCTTTCAGGACCTTTAGGTTGCAAATACAACTGCCACCCTTTGTGTAACGCAAATTGCTTTAATTGGTTGACATCAGAATTGTTTAATTTTTCTACATGACGAACCAATAAAGAAATTTCATTATCACCTTTTGCTAATTCTACATGACCAATGTGCGCTTTGCCTTTTAGACTTTGGAGTAAAGTGCGTAACTCAGGCAGACTATTTGATAAGTTTTTATCCAAAACACTACAGCTATGGATCGAAGTTAAACGATTACTATGATGTTCGCGAAAACCCATGATTAAGCGATCTGGTTTTGGCAAATAGCGCACGCCTATTCGAGCACGACGACGATAATCACTTTGTAAAGATCGAATCGGTTCTAGCCACTGTTCAGGTTGAATACCTGCAAAATGCTGTAAATGTGACTGGAGTACATTTTGTTTTAAACGGATTTGTTCATCAGGATGAATATGCTGCATGCTACAGCCACCACAAACACCATAATGAGGACAAATTGCCTCTATACGATGTGCTGAAGGTTCTCCTAACAACTGCAACATTTCAGCTTCTTCAAGACGCTTCGCTTGATGGGTAATCCGAGCTTTTACAGTTTCTCCTGGCAATGCATAACGAATAAAAACTTTTTTGCCATGCTTATCTGCAGGGTGCTCAGGATGAGAACCATAATGCGCAATTCCACGCCCCTCATGAGAAAGTGTTTCAACCTGAAAAATATATTCAGGTTGTTGGAGGTTGCGAGATTTGGCTTGTTGTTTCAAAGAATGAACCTAAAAATCTGAAGAATTAAAATAGTGAGAAGTAAATTCAGTATGTTTCGAAGTACGTTCCCATACTTCAAGGAAGTCGGCCTGCTGTGGCATAGTCTGTAAATATTCAATACTCGAACTGATCCAGTGGTTATGTTCATCTGCATTCAATTGACCTTTTAGTACCAACCATCGCAAATAAATAAACCATGTATTGAGCACATCCCCTTCACAATAGCTCGTCAATTTTAGCCACTGTTGATTACGAACATATTCAGGCACATGATAACCCGACTCGCCACGCTTACCCGGTAAACCTAAAATACAGGCAATATCATCAAGCTTTTGAAAATTACGACCATTAAACATTGCCATCACGTCCATTAAATCTATATGGCGATGGTGATAACGGTTTTGGTAATTATTAAAACGCTTTTGGCTATCGATCTCACCTTGATCAAACAGACCAGGTGCAGAGAGCCCATGATACATAGCGCGAAATAGGATAACTGGTAAATCAAATTGTGAACCATTCCAACTTACTAGAGTCGGATGGCGCTTATCAAAAATAGATAGAAATTTCTGCAAAATTTCTGCTTCAGAATATTGTTCTCGACTAAAAGAAAATAATCGAAAACCAGACTCATCGATCCATAAGCCAGAAATACAAACAATTTCATGTAAAGGCAAACGCTGAAAATCCATACCAGATTCTTGGCGACGGATTTTCGTCAATGCTTGCTCTACATCGGCTTCAGGTAAATCAAGATGATATAAATGCGCACCCGCTTTTAAATCAGTTAAAGTTTCGATATCAAAAACTAAGGTAGGGAAACGCATTATTTCTCTCAATTATGAGTTATCGTCCTGTACTGAAAACAGACCTGTAGACAAGTAGCGATCGCCACGGTCACAGATAATGCAAACAATAACAGCATCCGGATTTTCTTCTGCAATTTTGATTGACGCCCAAACTGCACCACCTGAAGATGTACCAGCACTAACACCTTCCATACGTGCTAATTTACGCATGGTTTTTTCAGCTTCAAATTGTGGAATATCAATAATACGATCCACACGGCTACTATCAAAAATAGTAGGCAAGTATTCTTTTGGCCAACGGCGAATACCAGCAATACTTGATCCGTCTGCTGGCTGTAAACCAACAATTTGAATATCTGGGTTTTGTTCTTTTAAATATTTAGAAACGCCCATAATAGTACCGGTTGTACCCATTGAGCTTACAAAATGGGTAATTTTCCCACCTGTTTGCTTCCAGATTTCAGGACCAGTCGTTAGATAATGAGCTTCAACATTATCAGGATTACCAAACTGATTTAAAACGTGACCTTTGCCTTCTTTTTCCATTTGCAAGGCTAAATCTCGTGCACCTTCCATACCTTGCTGTGGTGTTACTTCAATCAGCTCTGCGCCATAAGCCAACATTGCGTCCTTACGCTCTTGGCTCATATTGTTCGGCATAATAAGTTTCATTTTATAGCCGCGCATTGCCGCAACCATAGCCAAAGCAATACCTGTATTACCGCTGGTTGCTTCAATTAAAGTATCACCCGGTTTAATTTGACCACGTTTTTCTGCCTGCATAATCATGTTATATGCAGGACGGTCTTTTACAGAACCTGCCGGATTATTACCTTCCAATTTTGCTAAAACTATCGCTTGCGTATGAGAAGCTAATCGCTGCAAACGAACTAGAGGTGTCTTACCTACATAGTGATCTAACAAAAATTCGTCAGCTAAAAAATCAGGTTGTGTATTACTCATGATCAACACCTATATCGAGGTGGGCCTATTGTATGAAAAAATGCTCGGTACTGCACCCATTTCAATCTGCTTTTTCATGAAAGCGATTAAAGCTCGGTCAATTATAAAATGCCGTCTGTTTTAAAATAAAGCGTGATAAGATGCCGTACAGAGAGATAAATCTGATGTAGCCATGTCTAATTTCAATAAAACCTTATCGAAACGCTTACGTCTGAATCATGCATATGGGCAATTGATTGCTCTTATTTTTGTGCCCATTATGATTTTAACGTGTGTTGGTGCTTTTCTGGTTTTAACTGAAACCTCGCATTCAGTAAAACAACAACAGCTACATCATGCCTCAGCAATTTTAGCTCGCTATAATCAAATCGCACTAGATTTATACCACCTAGTTGAACTACAACCTGATGAATATGACCATGCTCAGCACATCATGCAAAGCATGTTTAATGAAAAAAATCTAAAACGTGCTGCGTTAATTGATAGTAACGGCCAAACCTATTTAAGTATCGGTTATCGTGACAATCGTTACTGGCCAAATTTTACTGAAAAAAATAATTTTTTTGGTCCAATCTCTTATAACCACAACAATATTTATGGACTTCGTATTAGCGATACACCAGGAAAAACACCTGTCTGGCTCGTGATTGAGATGGACAATCAGCCATTAGAATTGGCACGTTACCGTATTTTGATTGCCCTCGTCATTACTGGCTTAATGACCTTACTGTTACTTTTACTTTGCTTGAATTTTTATTCGCGTCGCTGGATTGCGCCGATGTACGAAATTCGCATGCAGTTGCAACGTTTAAATGCAGACACGTTGGACCAGCATATGGTCATTAACAGTACGGGTGAATTGCGTTTGTTACAGCGTGATATTGCAAACGTTGTTAAACGATTACACTTTAGCTTTTTAGAGTTAAAAGAACACACCGAACAAACCGAAGAAGACTTACGTAGAACGTTAGATACCTTAGAAGTTCAAAACATTACCTATCGTCAAGCACGTGACCAAGCGATTTCTTCAAACCAAGCCAAATCGGTTTTCCTTGCCAATATTAGTCATGAGCTTCGAACACCTTTAAACAGTATTGATGGCTTTATTCATTTATTACTTCGTCAACAAAACCTAAATAATGAACAAAACCTTTACCTACAAACCATTCGCAAGTCATCTGCCCATTTATTAGCATTAATTAATGATGTATTAGATTTCTCAAAAATTGATGCGGGTAAGTTAGAGCTCGAAACAGCACCGTTTGATTTAGAAGAAGCTGTCTTTGATGTCATGGACATGTTGTCCCCTCTAGCTGCTCAAAAGCATATTGCAATGGCGTTTTATTATGCAGACAACATTCCACAACAAGTGATTGGTGATGCTTTACGCTTCAAACAAATTCTGACCAATTTGATTTCAAATGCGATTAAGTTCACTCCAGATGGCGAAATTATTGTTCGTGTTCGTATGGAACATGATGATATCGGACAATGCTTACTTCATTTTAGTGTTCAAGACAGTGGTATTGGTTTAAGCGGTACAGATCGTAAAAAATTATTTGAATCATTCTCGCAAGGTGATGCATCCGTTACACGTCAATTTGGCGGTACAGGTTTAGGTCTTGCGATCTCTAAACAGCTTGTCCATCTCATGCATGGCCAAATTGGCTTTGAAGATAATCAGGAACGTGCTCCAACAGAAAAAGGCTCAACCTTCTGGTTTACCGCACAATTTGTAGTAGATGAAGATTACGAGATCGAACACCCACACTTTGAACATTTACAAGTGGTGTCTTATCTTGCGCACCCTGCTACAGCGAGTGTTTTACGTTACTACCTTGAAAACTATCATGTTCCTCACATCGAGACACAATCGATTCTGGACTTATTTAGTCGTTTAAAACATCTTGATCAGAAAGATAATACATGGCTCATTGTTGATCATAGTGGTGATACTGAAGCGTTATTAAAAGAAATTCGTAGTCGTTATCAAGGTAATTTGGCAGTTTATGGCTATCAAATGACGCTTGAGCCAAATATGCTCACTGAATATCGTGCTCGTCCTCTCTATCAACCACTCAGCCGAAGTGGTCTTATTCAACTGTTGAGCGATCAACCTGTATTTGAAGAAGAACAACAAGACTTTAATGGTCAGGGTTTACACATTCTGGCAGTGGATGACCATTTACCTAACTTAATTGTTTTAGAAGCCCTACTGGGTGAACTTAACGTTAGAACAACTAAAGCAATCAGTGGTCAAGAAGCGCTTAATCTGATTCAAGAGCGAATCGATCAGAAACTCAAACCATTTGATTTAGTGTTCATGGATATTCAAATGCCTGTCATGTCAGGTATTGATACCACGCGTGCTATTCGTTCATTAGAGTCGACTTTAGATGGAGAAATGCAGCTTCCAATTATTGCATTAACCGCTCATGCCCTTGCCGATGAAAAACAAAAACTTCTCAAAGTCGGCATGAATGACTATGTAACCAAGCCAATTCAAATGGAACAAATTATCCAGATTTTAACGCAATGGACTAAAAACAACTTTACAGCAAAAGCTCCAGATAAAGACCACCATGTCGTTGCAGAAGCATTAGACCCAGAAATTCTAAACTGGCAACAAAGCTTGCAGCTTGCAGCAAATAAAGAAGACTTAGCTCAAGATTTACTTAAAATGTTAGTTGATAGCTTCCCAACTGAGCTAGACGAAATGCAGCAGCTCATCGAGCTTGAAGACTTCCCTCAACTTGAGCATGTTTTACATCGTCTTTATGGCGCTACTCGCTATGTAGGGACTCCAAAACTACAACAAGTGACAGGTGACTTTGAACAATTTATTTCAACACTACGCAAAGAACGCCGTATAGCCGATGAAGGCTTTATTGAAGAAGTTATGAGACGCTTTGATGAGTTGGGACTTGTTGTTAAAGAAGTTGAAAGTGCTGCTCATCAAATCTTAGTAATCCCTGACTAACAGACCGACTAAATAGGCATGACTGAGCTGTCATGTTTCCAAATTACAGCCATGTTATGCTCCGCTTATCGATAAAAAAATAAGCGGGAATTTCATGGCACTTTTACGTATTGAAAAGAATAATGGCATTGCAACAGTTTATCTAAACCGTCCTGATAAACGTAACGCCATGAGTTTTGCCTTATTAAAAGAACTCGTTTCAACAGCAAAAGCCATTAAAAAAGATAGAGATATCCGCTGTGTGATTTTGACAGGTGAAGCACAAGTTTTTAGTGCCGGAATTGATTTATCTGACCTGAATAATCCGAAAAACTCCGCTTTTGCCATTTGGGAGCTTGTTAAACCTGGCCAAAGTCTCTTCCAGAAAGCATTTCTTATTTGGCAAAATTTACCTGTACCTGTAATTGCGGCACTTGAAGGATATTGTTTTGGTGCCGGAATGCAACTTGCCTTAGCAGCTGATATTCGAATTTCTCATCCAGACACAAAAATGTCGATTATGGAAAGCCGTTGGGGCTTAGTTCCAGATATGGGACTTACTCGTTCATTAAAAGGCTTAATTGGCGTTGATCTTGCAAAAGAACTCACCTTAACGGCCCGCGTTTTTGATGGAGATTATGCAAAAGAAATTGGTCTTGTAACTCATTTAAGCGACTCTCCGCTAGAAAAAGCAAATGAAATTGCCACTGAAATGTTACAACGCTCACCTGATGCTCTCACTGCTGCAAAACGTGTACTTGATGCAATGGAACACCAACCTGAAAAGTCATTGCGTCTAGAAAAAATCTGGCAACTTAAATTATTACTTGGTAAAAATAGCAAACTTGCTCGTAAAAAAGACAAACATCCAGAAGTTAATTTTTTACCACGCCAATATAAATAAAGAGCTTAGATTATGAATTTTGATCGCAACACCCCTATTGCTTTTTTAGGTATAGGGCTTATGGGGAGCCGCATGGCAACTCGCCTTATTCAGGCAGGTTTTCAAGTTGCGGTTTGGAATCGAACCCCTTCTGCATGTGAAGAACTGATTGATATCGACGCACAGCCTTTAGAACTTTCAGATATTGGCGAGTATCCAATTATTTTGACCTGTCTAGCAGATGACAAAGCTGTACAAGCTGTATTTGAACAAATTCAGCCGAACTTAAAAGCTAAACAGGTAATTGTTGATTTCTCGAGCTTATCTGTTGCTGCAACAAAAACGCTTGCTCAAGCTGCTGCCGCGCATGATGTTACTTGGATTGACTCACCTGTATCGGGTGGAACCGCTGGTGCCGAACAAGGCACACTTGTTATTTTTGCAGGCGGTGATGCTCAGACTATTACAGAATTAACGCCTGTTTATAATGTTTTATCTCAACGTGTGACACGAATGGGAGATACAGGAACTGGCCAAGCCACCAAAATCTGCAATCAACTCATTGTTGCAGCCAACAGTGCTCTTATTGCAGAAGCTGTTGCACTAGCAGACCGAGCTGGTGTAGATACCACTTTGCTCGCTCCAGCCTTAGCAGGTGGATTTGCAGATTCAAAACCTTTTCAAATTCTCACCCCACGTATGGCAACTCATACCTTTGAACCTGTTCAGTGGAAAGTTCAAACATTATCAAAGGATCTTAACAACGCAGTAACATTGGCTAACAATGTTAATTTAGATATCCCAGTTGCACAAAAAGCTCTATTACAGCTACAAACTCACCAAAAAAATGGCTTTGCCGAGAAAGATTTAGCTACTATGATTCAATTAATAGAGCAAAAATAAACGGAGTTTGAGTATGGGTCGTCTTGCAATCAATTTATCCATGATTTTTACCGAAGTTCCTTTAATTGAACGCTTTGCTCTGGCCCATGCTCAGGGCTTTGAATATGTCGAAATTCAATTTCCTTATGAATTGTCTATTGCAGATATTCAAACTCAACTCGAACGCTACAACCTCAGCCTTTGTTTAATTAATGTGCCTGCAGGTGATCTTATGCAAGGCGGAAACGGTTTAGCAGGCATTCCTGGCCAAGAAACAGCTTTCCATGAGGCATTAGAATTGGCTATTAGGTATGCCACGGCTTTAAACGTTCCTCGTGTTAATATTTTGGCGGGTAAGCAACCACTAGATGCTGACTTACTTCCTTGTTTAAAAACACTAGCAGCCAATTTAAAACTTGCCTGCAACTTACTCAGTGAACATGATATAGAACCCGTTTTTGAAATGATTAATGGCACGGATATGCCTCGCTTTTTGGTGCAGAACATTGCGCAGGGCCAAGAAATGCTCGAAGCGGTCAACCACCCTGCCCTCAAAATGCAATATGACTGCTATCACATGGCCATGATGGGTGAAGATGTACTTGAGGGTTTGCAAGAGAATATTAACTTAATTGGACATATTCAATTTGCAGATTGCCCGGGCCGCCATGAGCCTGATACAGCTCAAATTCCTTATGAACAAATTTTTTCTTGGTTAAAGCAAAGTTCATATCAGAACTATATTGCAGCGGAATATAAACCTGAAAATGGTTCAAATCAGTCGTTTACATGGAAGAAAAAATACTTTTCTGATGATGTAAATATATAAACTGTTACGACTTCTGTTTGAAATTTAGTGCGAAAACCACTATATTAGATAGTGAGTAATTGTCAGGAAAATATACCCTATATGAATTTAGAACCATCGCCCAGCGTGTCTAATTCTCACGATTTCGCAATGAACACCTCAAATAAAGACGTACAAGCTTGTCTCAAAGTCGTCCACGACGCTTTAGTTGATGTAAAAGCAAAAGATATTCTCCAGTTAGATGTTAGCTCAATTAGCAATGTCGCTGATGCTATTGTAATTGCAAGTGGTACTTCTACTCGCCATGTCAAAGCACTTGCTGACAATGTTGCAGAAGAAGCTCGAAAAGCCGGTTTCCGCCCGATTGGCGTTGAAGGTGAACGAGATGCAGAATGGATCTTAATTGATCTCGGCTTTGTTGTAGTACACGTAATGCTACCAACAGCTCGTAAATTCTATGATTTAGAAAGCTTATGGCGTACCGCTCCAGAGTCGGTTGCTTAAAATTTTGCTTTTAAAAAAAGCGGCTCTTTTGAGCCGCTTTTTTTATTTATCTAACATCAATTTTAATTACATTCAAATACGCAGCCCTATCCCCAAAGCACCAATCATCACTTACAACTAATTTTGACATGACAAATTGTCAATTTTGCAGCACTATACAAATTCTTGAAGTCCCCACCAATAAATAGCATAACCGGAGTACAGAAAGTGAAGATATTAATTACAGGTGCTAATACGGGCATAGGTTTCGCGACAGCAGAACAACTCGTTAAACAAGGGCAACATGTGATTTTGGCATGTCGAAATCCTCAGAAAGCGCAAGAGGCACAAAACAAACTAAGCTCACTTAACCAAGGACAAGTCGATGTCGTTTCTCTCGATTTAAACAGCCTTGAGTTAACCCAAAAAGCAGCAGATGAAATTGCTGATCGCTATGGCAGCCTTGACGTACTCATTAATAATGCAGGCTTATTTGCCAAAACCAAACAATTGACCAATGAAGGCTTTGAGCAACAATTTGGGGTTAACTATTTAGGTCATTTTTTACTTACTCAAAAATTACTCCCAGTTTTAAAACAATCTCCTAAAGCGCGCATTATCCATCTTGCATCTATTGCTCACTGGGTTGGCTCAATTAAACCCAATAAATTTCGTGCAGAAGGTTTTTACAATCCCCTGTTCTATTATGGCCAATCAAAGCTTGCGAATTTGCTCTTCAGCAATGCATTAGCAGAACAGTTAGCTGGAAGTTCAATTACCAATAATGCATTACACCCGGGTGGTGTTGCTTCTGATATTTATCGTGAATTACCAAAACCAGTTTATGCAGCGATGAAATTAGGCTTGGTCCCAACCTCAGTTCCAGCAAAACTCATTACAGAAATGGCAACTGGAGATGCATGGCAGAACCGTAATGGTGAATATGTGAGTGCACATATGCCAGACTGGAAATCATCACATGCTAAAAATCAGCAACTGGCACGTGACCTGTATCAACAATCGATGGATCTTGTAGAAAAATTTCTTTAAAAAACCAGCTCAAATAAAAAACCACCCGAAGGTGGTTTTTTTATTTCAAAGCAACTTAGTGGCCTGTACCATTAATTGCTTTTGTCATATCTTCAACAACTTTCTTAGCATCACCAAAGATCATCATTGTTTTTTCATTATAGAACAAATCGTTGTCTAGACCAGCATAACCAGTTGCCATAGAACGCTTAATCACCATGATTGTACGCGCTTTATGAGCCTCAAGAATTGGCATACCATAAATCGGTGAGCTTGGGTCATCTTTTGCAGCTGGGTTTACAACGTCGTTTGCACCAATTACAAGTACTACGTCTGTTGCAGGGAAGTCTGAGTTGATCTCATCCATTTCCAAAATGTCTTCATATGCTACGTCTGCTTCAGCAAGTAGTACATTCATATGACCAGGCATACGACCTGCAACTGGATGAATTGCAAAACGAACGCGAACACCTTGCTCTTTCAAAAGCTCACACAACTCTTTTACAGCATTTTGTGCACGACCTTGCGCCATACCATAACCCGGTACAATCACAACGCTGTCCGCATTTGACATTAAGAAGCCAGCATCATCAGCAGAACCTGAACGGTAGTTACGTTGAACTTGTTCACCTTTATCTGCAGATGCAACTGCTGCACCACCCATTGCTCCACCAAACAATACATTGATGATCGAACGGTTCATTGCTTTACACATGATGTACGACAGAATCGCACCAGATGAACCTACAAGCGAACCTGCAACGATCAACATGTTGTTTTCAAGAGTAAAACCAATACCTGCCGCTGCCCAACCAGAGAATGAGTTAAGAAGCGATACCACTACAGGCATATCACCACCACCCACTGGTGCAATCCAAACCCAACCAAATGCAAGTGCAAGTGCTGTCATTGCCCAGAAAGCAGTCATGTTGCCAGTTGTAAAGAAGTAGAAACCACAAGCCAACATCGCAACAAAGATAAGTGCTTGAACAGGTTTAACCCATGCGCCAGAAATTGTTTTAGCCCATTTTTTTGCAGCCAATTTACCGTATGCAAACACAGATGCAGTAAAGGTAATCGCACCAACGAAACAACCCACAAACAATTCAAATAAATGAACCTTGCTCATGTGTGCATGTTGTACGCCAGCTGCAGTCAAAGCCGCCTCATTCTGAGCAAACAATGCAGTTAATTGATTGTTATGTAAAATTGCAGCAATCGCAATTAATACAGCAGCCAAACCCACCAATGAGTGCATAAGCGCAACAGTTTCTGGCATTTGAGTCATTGGCACTGTACGTGCACGCGCAATACCCACGATTGCACCTAACACCATTGCCCCAACGATCATCCAAATGACTGGGTTATTCGCAACAAAGAAGGTCGTTACAACTGCAATCGCCATCGCGATCATACCGTAACGGTTACCTTGAATTGCTGTTTTAGGGCCAGATAAGCCACGAAGCGTCAAGATAAAGAGGATTGCGCCAACAAGGTACAACCAGTTTGCATTTGCTTGAATAAATTCCATGTCAAAGCCCTCTTATTTCTTTTGCTTAGGCTTGAACATTTCCAGCATGCGTGCAGTTACTGCAAAGCCACCGAAAATATTAATGCTTGCCAAAAATACTGCAATCGCACCGAGTACGCTCACCACATTCACACTTTGAAATGCAACGTTAGCATCTACACCTAAAACTGGCAGACCTACAGTTTGCAACATCGCACCTACCACAATAATAGATGACAACGCATTGGTTACTGCCATAAGTGGTGTATGCAAAGCTGGCGTAACCCCCCAAACCACGTAATAACCTACGAAGATGGCAAGGACGAAAATTGTAATAGTTTCAACCATGAGAAATCTCCTTAACCACGCTTAAGCAGTACTTGACCGCCATGAGTGACCAATAGGGCTTTTTGGATTTCGTCTTCCTGATTAATCGCAAAGTTTTTCTCTTTGTCGAATAAGGTCTCTACGAAATTAAAAACGTTACGCGCATACAATGCAGAAGCTTCTGTTGCCACAGTCGCCGGAATATTTGGAACACCCAAAATTTTCACGCCATTTTCTGTAAACACAGTCTCACCAACTTTAGAACCTTCAACGTTACCACCAGTTTCAACAGCCATATCTAAAATGACAGAGCCTGGTTTCATCTTGGCAACAGTTTCAGCTTTAATTAAACGCGGCGCATCACGACCTGGTAATAATGCAGTAGTAATCACGATGTCAGCATTAGAAACAGCTTTATCTACAATCGCAGCTTGGTCTTTGATGTATTGCTCACCCGGCATCCATCCATAACCATTTTTAGCGGCATCTGCTGCACGTTGTTGCTCTTCTTCAGACATTGGGACGTCTAACCACTTACCACCTAAAGACTCAACTTGATCTTTAGCTGTAGGACGTAAGTCTGTCGCTTCAACAATTGCACCTAAACGTTTTGCAGTTGCAATCGCTTGAAGACCAGCAACCCCAACACCCATGATTACAACACGCGCAGGCTTTACAGTACCCGCAGCAGTCATAAGCATTGGGAACATGCGTTGATATTCAGCAGCAGCAAGTAAAACTGACTTATAGCCAGCTAAGTTTGCTTGAGAAGACAACACATCCATGTTTTGTGCACGAGAAAGCGTACGAGGAAGCAGTTCTAAAGCAAAAGCAGACACTTGTTGATTCGCAAACTGATCTAACTCGGTGTTACGATAAGGATCAAACATTGCTACAACAGCGGTATTTGCTGCAAGTTTCTGAATTTCCGTGCCCTGTGGTGCGCGAACTTTCAAAATAATTTGACTACCCGTATAGGCATCATCCGTAATGGTTGCACCGACCTGTTCATAAGCACTGTCAATGTACGCAGCCTTTACACCAGCACCACGTTCAATCACAACGCTATGACCAGCGCTAATCAACTTCTTTACTGTCTCTGGCGTAGCAGCTACACGATTTTCACCGACGACAGTTTCGGTTGGGATTCCGATCTGCATGAGCGTTCCTCAAGCTAATTTCTCATTGTCAAAAACATTGCAAGCTGCAATGTTTCCCCCATGTGTATTCTTTGTACAGAATTTGGATTCTAATTGAACTTTTTTAAAATACCACCCACTATTTATTTAATAAATACCCATATTTTGAACTGATGATTCACGATATTTATTTAGAGGTGTAATATAGGAGGATTTTTCTTTTTTTGCAGACAATAGTCTCTCTTATACAGTCCTGTATATGAAAATTTCTTTATCTTCGTTTCAAATCGGGTCTTTTTTTGCTCTTTGCTCTGCGTTTTTATTCAGTACAAAAGCAATCTTTATTAAACAGACTTATGCCCTTTCTCCATTAGTAGACGGTACGGTCCTGATGGCTTTACGCATGTTAAGCGCTTTACCGTTCTTTCTATTAATTTGCTGGTTTAACAGGCATCATAATCAGGGCATAAAAAAGAAGGATTGGCTAATTTTAATTTTTGCCGGTCTATTAGGCTACTACTTTGCAAGTTGGCTCGATTTCATGGGCCTCATGTTTATTAGTGCCTCTTTAGAACGAATTATTCTATTTTTATATCCCACGCTTACAGTCATCGTATCAAGCTTACTCTACAAACAAAAATTAGATGTAAAAAGTTTCTTTGCCATTTTTCTTAGTTATGGTGGAACCGTGCTGGTTATGCTTCAGGAGCACAACAACGCACCAATTCAGGGCAACTTCTGGTTAGGGACAAGTTTCGTATTTGCAAGTGCCGTAGCTTTCGCCGGCTATTTGTTGCTGACGCCACCTCTCATTAAGAAATTTGGCTCTTGGAATTTCACAGGGTTAGCCTTAACTGTGGCTTGTATCGGGACATTAACTCATTACGCACTAAGCACACCTCAACCTATTCAACTTCTATTACAACTCCCCTCTAGTGTAATTTGGTATGGCATTGGCTTAGGCTTTTTAGTTACCGTTTTACCCACCGTTATGCTCATGCAAAGCATTGAGCGATTAGGTGCCTCTCAATCTGCAATGATTGCTTCAATTGGACCAGTTTTAACGATTTTGCTTGCCGTTGCTTTTTTAAATGAACATCTCAATATGTGGCAATGGGTCGGCTGCCTTCTTAATATTGTCGGTGTCATGATGATTACTCTCAGAAAGAAAAGACTAAAACATTAAATTCTCTTGACCTCAACTTAAGTTGAGGTTGGATACTCATCTAAATTTTAATAAACGGTTGAGTTCCAATGAATCAAGAAACTTTTAAAATCATAAATCCATCAACTTTATATAACCCAACGCCAAATGCTTATAGTCATGTTGCTGTAGTGGAAAGCTTTAAGAATATTATTCATGTAGCAGGTCAAGGAGGCGAAAATTCCCAAGGTGAATTAAACCCAAGTTTTGAAGAACAAGCGAACCAAGTTTTTGATAATATTCAACATGCTTTAAAAGCAGCCAATGCAGAGCTTAGCAATATTGCTGTATTGAGAGTTTTAGTTGTTGACCACTCGGTCGAAAAACATCAAATTTTGATTAAAATTATGCAAAATTTATGGAAAAATCATTCTTTTCCTGCCTGTACACTTATTCCTGTGCCGCGCCTTGCACTAGAACACATGCTTATTGAAGTTGAAGCAACGGCATACACCCAATAAAACTGAGAGAACGTCATGTCTACCCCTGAAGATATCAGTCAAAATAAACCTTTGCTTTGGTTGATGGCAGCAGCATGCGGTTTATGTGCAGGTGTGAATTATTATTGTCAGCCTCTAATTCACTCTATCCAGCAAGAGTTTGCTGTAACTCAAGCACAAGCCGCTTTAACAGTGACATTTGCTCAGGTGTCTTATGCTCTCGGTTTACTCTTTATTGTCCCATTGGGTGATATTGTCAATAAAGCCAAAGCTATTCCGTTTTTGATGGTGCTTTGCGCTGTTGGTCTATTTACATCTGCTTTTGCGGTGAACTTACCCATGTTGTGGATTGGTACAATTTTAGCGGGATTGTTTTCTGTTGCTGCCCAAGTCCTCATCCCACTTGCCACAATGACCGTAAAACCCGAAAAAACTGGCGAGATCATTGGTTTTTTAATGAGTGGCTTATTGGTCGGGATTTTACTCTCTACCAGTCTAGCTGGCTTATTTTCCAACCTTTTCCACTGGAAAGTAGTCTATGTCGTCAGCGGCGTATTAATGCTTCTGTTGGCATTTACCTTAAAAAGCCGTCTACCTTATGTCTTGCGTATGAAAATGAACTATGGACAAATATTTGTTTCCATGGCTCAACTCTTAAAAGAGGAAAAGCGACTATTATTAAGAGCGCTTACAGGTGCTTTCGCCTTTGCCGCAGTAAGTATTTTGTATTCCACCATCGCCTTACTTTTGACTTCGGCACATCATTTGCCCGATCTATTTATCGGACTAGTCCCACTAGTCGGTATCTTTGGGGCATTATCAACACGCTATATTGGTAAATATGCCGACCAAGGCTACACACGATTACTTACGTGGATGGGTTGTGGGCTGTTTTTGGTGAGCTGGCTTTGTTTCTATTTCGGACAAACCCTCCTTTCTAGTTATGTTATTGGCTTTGCTTTAATTCAATTAGCACTCGCGCTCGTTCATACCAGCAACCAGAGCATTATTTTCCGTTTACGTCCAGATGCTAAATCTCGTATTAATGCCATCTATATGACCACTTATTTTATTGGAGGAGCTGGTGGCTCTGCCTTAGGGATTTTTGCTTGGAATCATGGCGGGTGGACTATGACATGTGTTGCAGGTGTAGCTCTTGTTCTGCTTTGTATTTTATTTAGTGTCATTGATGCTTTCTTACAAAAAAAAGCAGCTCGCTCACTCATAAAGTAAATTGTTATAAATCATCTTTCTATATTCAACATAAGGGTGGTTATAAATTACTCGGTTAAATGCCACTGTCGATTCAAGGCTAAACCCCGTATAATGCTGCCCTTTGATTAATTTAGCGACTTTTGGGTCTATTGGCTATGCAACCACTTCAATCGTTACAACCTCGTATTTCTGTCGCACCTATGATGGACTGGACTACAAAGGACTACCGATTCTTTGCACGCTTGTTTAACCCAAACGTTGTGCTCTATACAGAAATGGTGACTACAGGTGCGATTCTATTTGGCGATGCAAAACGTCATTTAGACTACAATGCTCAAGAACACCCGATCGTATTACAACTTGGCGGTTCAAACCCACAAGAGCTTGCAACCTGCACAAAAATGGCTGAAGACTGGGGCTACGACGAAGTCAACCTGAATGTAGGCTGCCCAAGTGACCGCGTACAGAACAATAAAATCGGTGCATGTTTAATGGCAGAGCCAGACTTGGTTGCTGAGTGTATTCACAGCATGCAAAAGGCAGTAAATATTCCGGTAACGGTAAAGCACCGTATCGGTATTGATGACATGCAGTCTTACGAAGAAATGCTACATTTCGTAGATACTGTCGCTGCAACTGGTTGTACGTATTTCGTTGTGCATGCCCGTATTGCTATTTTGAAAGGTTTGTCTCCAAAAGAAAATCGAGAAGTTCCCCCTTTACGCTACGAAGATGTATACCGCTTAAAGCAAGAACGTCCGCACCTAACCATTGAAATTAACGGCGGAATTAAAACTTTTGCCGAAACTCAAGCTCATTTACAACATGTTGATGGTGTCATGATTGGCCGTGAAGCCTACCATAACCCTTACCTACTTGCTGAGCTCGGCCAACTTTGGAATTTAGAAGCACCAGATCGATTCGATATTATGGAACAAATGCTGCCTTATATTGAGCAACGCATGGCTGAAGGTGCCCCCCTTTCAATCATTACACGTCATATTTTAGGTTTATTCCAAAACTTACCGGGTGCTCGTAAATGGCGTCAGGCGCTAAGTGGCGGAAACGCAAAAACTTTAGCTGATGTTGAAAATGCAATTCAGAACATGCGAGCAGCTATGATTCGCACTGAAGAGTATGTAAAAGAGCAGCAGGTTTAAGTTGACAACGACTTCTTAAATTGTAAGAAAATGTGGCATTTTAAATCAGAGACTTAGATTTTGAGTATATTCGCAAATGTTGGAACAAAATATTCAAATTTAAGCTCTGATTAGTTATTTATTTACAATGATATCAATAATTTAAATTTCACTATTTTTGACCACCTCTTTTACTAAGTAGATTTTCGCTCCAAGGCAGACACCTCTGGAAAAAAGATACGTTATTACATAACATACACAAAACTTTTAAGATACGCCTATTAGTATCTCTGAACGCCACAGGTAGGTGGTGATTTTTTTAATATGGATATGGGTAGCACGGTAGAGATTTCACGATGATTATTTATGACGGACAAGTAGCTGATAATTACATGTATCAGGATTCAAATCAGGCAGCCATTGTTGTATCGCACAGCGCACCAAGCCTTCCTTATCCTTTCACCATGAAACCCAATAATCATCAAACTCAAACTTCAACCAACCCACCCATCGATGTAGAAAAGTTTGTAGAAAAATTAGAAAGCGTTACTTCTAGACGCAGTAAAGCTAGATGCGCACGTAGTATCCGTCTTGCACTCGAATCTGCTGGTGCTAATGTTGAAAACCACCCAATCGCAGCTTCAGATTGGGGCGATACCCTCAAAAAGATTGGCTATAAACAAATTGATCCAGCCTTCGACGAACCTCAAGAAGGTGACATTTACATTATTCACCGAACCCGCAACCATGTTTATGGGCATATCGCTGGGTATACAGGAAGTGAGTGGGTTTCTGACTTCAAACAAAGTAGTTATGATGTCTATAAAGACGATAATGTTACTTATACTTATTATAGATTAGCTGCCTAATCAATTTCCTAAAATTGAAAAATTTGATGAATGCGTTCGGCACAATGTTGAATTATTTCATCATGATCTTTTCTATAAACCAAAACTACTTCCGAAAGTGATAGCTGATCGGTTAAAGGCAATAGTTTTACCTGAGCAGGCAAGATCTGCTGAAATTCTTTAGGCACAATACTTACACCAACATTTGCAGCTACAAGTTGTAACTGTGAAATCTTACGCGACTGAATTGGAGCTTTTTGTGGGGTAAATCCTGCGGCTAAACATAGATTTGAGACCAAATAGCTTAATCCACCTCTTTTAGAATGGGGTGTAGAAACAAAGTATTCTTCTTTTAAATCTTTGACTTCGACCTTCTCTTTATTTGCAAATTTAGCATGATCAATGTGCACGGCCACCATTAAAGGTTCTTCATATAATTTAATAACATTGACGTCATCTAGTGTATGCCGAACTGGCGGTCTAATTAAACCAATATCAATCTCCCCATTCAGTAAAGCCAAAATTTGATGCTCAGATGACAACGTGTTTATCTCAAAGTTAATTTTTTGCTTTAAGCTAATTTCTTTTAATATCTGAACCTTTTTATTATCCATAACAATACTGCTCGAGTGAGCAATTTTAATCTGGCGATTTTTTCCTTCTGCAATATTCTTAGAAACTCCAATGATCTCATTTAAATAATGCATATTATCTTTTATTTTTTTATAGAAGACTTCTCCTGCCGCCGTGAGTTTTACTTTCTTATCAGTACGATGAAATAACTGAAAATCAATTTCTTCCTCTAATAGCTTCATTTGCCGACTTAAAGCAGACTGAGCAATAAATAGTTTCTCTGAAGCAGCGGTAAAGCTCCCTTCTTCAACAATTTTTATAAAATATTGGAATTGTTTTAATGTAAGCATAACCATCTCAAAATTAGATCATTAGGTCTATTTTCTATATTAGATTAGATAGATAGCCTTCGCTAGAATTTTATTAAGACCATTCACTTGATTGAATTATTCATGAAGTATTTAAAAGGGTTTGTCATTTTCACCGTTGTTGTTCTAATTTTATGGTGCTTTAAATTTTATGATCAGCAGTTACCCACACAACCCCAGCAAGACAACATAGAGCTGTACGATTAAATAGTTTCTCTCAAAAATAAAAAGGCATGCACTCACATAAGCACATGCCTTTTCAATATTTAAATTAGGCTTTCTTTAAATCAAGCTTTTTCAAAACTTCAGCCACAGCAATCATCGCAAAGCTTGAAGTCACCACTACCGCTGACCCATAGCCACCACAACGTAAGCCCGCTGATGGGCAAACATCTGCACTTGAAAATGGATTATCGATTGAGTAAATACAGGTAATACCAAATTTCTCTTTTGGCTTTTTACAGATGCCGCGAGCACGAAGTTGACTACGTAGCTTCGCTAACATCGGATCTTGTTCTGTTTTTGATAAATCAGCTACGCGGATTTTAAGTGGATCGAGCTTACCACCTGCTCCGCCCGACACAATTAAAGGAATTTTATTAAAACGACAATGAAGCATTAAAGCCAGTTTTGCTTTAACGTCATCAATACAATCCAAGATAATATCGGGTACAGGATTTAAAAGTTCTGTGACATTCTCAGGTGTTAAGAAGTCATCAATAATATTAACTTTAATACGTGGGTTAATTTGGCGACAACGCTCCGCCATAATCTCAATTTTTTCACAGCCCAGAGTTGATGTCATCGCAGGTAACTGACGGTTCACATTTGATGCCGCAACCACATCCATATCCACCAGAGTCAACTCACCAATACCTGTACGTGCTAAAGCTTCTACCGCCCAACTACCAACACCACCAATACCAATCACCATCACATGACTTTTTTCATAATGCTGGAACGATGAATCACCATAAACTTTGGCTACACCGGCAAAACGGCGGTCATATTCATCTTGTTGGAGATCGGTCATTGCTGCTCTTTGGGGATATAAAACACGGAGAGTATTTTACTGCTTTTCAGAAGAAAGTGTATTTTAGATCAAAGAAAACTTGAGACTGTAATATTTAAACTCACGACAAGTCTTATGATTATTAATCAAATTATACGGCTTAAGATTTAAACTATTGATTACTAGTGTGACAGGCGGCATGGATGCCGCCCAGTTGGGCTGCGGTATAAGGACATACCGTCAGCCCGACAAAGGATTTTTGTTACTTTTTATCCTTAAAAAGTAAGGATATGGCTATATCCCCAACATTAGCTCATTCATATTCATTACAAGACTGTACAAGCTTAGCCAATTTATGAAGCAATCAAATTCCGAAGTACATAATGCAAAATACCACCTGCCTTAAAGTACTCAACCTCATTTAACGTATCAATTCGACATAACACATTAAAATGACTGGCTACCCCATTTGGCCCTTTCACATCAACCTCAAGAATTTGATGAGGCTGAACGCCATCAGACAAACCTCGAATTGATATCACCTCATGACCATTTAAGTTGAGAGATTGTCGAGTTTGTCCATCAATAAACTGTAATGGCAACACTCCCATACCTACCAAGTTTGAACGGTGAATACGCTCAAAACTTTCAGCAATGACAGCTTTGACACCTAACAAGTTTGTTCCTTTGGCAGCCCAGTCACGTGAAGATCCTGTTCCGTATTCTTTACCAGCAATAATCACAAGCGGTGTATGTTCTTGTTGGTAACGCATTGCTGCATCATAAATAGCGAGCTTTTCACCACTTGGCACATGAATAGTATTACCACCCTCTTCACCACCTAGCATCTCATTTTTAATACGAATATTGGCAAAAGTACCTCGCATCATGACTTCATGATTACCGCGTCGAGAACCATAAGAGTTAAAGTCTTTTGGTTCAACACCTTGCTCTTGCAAATATCGACCTGCTGGGCTGTCTTTTTTGATATTACCTGCCGGTGAAATATGGTCAGTTGTTACCGAGTCACCAAGCACTGCCAAAATACGTGCCTGTTCAATATTTTTAATTGGTTTGGGAGGCTCACCAATACCTTCAAAGAACGGCGGATGGCGGATATAAGTCGAATCATCCGCCCATTCATAAGTTTTACTTTTCGGAATCTGAATGGATTGCCAGCTTTCATCACCATCAAACACCGCAGCATATTCTTTATGGAACATCTCTGTATTTACTTTCTGTAAGACAGCATCAATCTCTGCCTGACTTGGCCAGATATCTTTTAAATAGACAGGTTGTCCATCTTTACCTTGCCCAATAGGTTGCGTAGTCAAATCGGTACGAATATTACCAACTAAACCATATGCCACTACCAAAGGTGGCGAAGCAAGCCAGTTTGTTTTAACTAATGGATGTACGCGTCCTTCAAAGTTACGGTTACCAGAAAGTACTGATGCAACATTCAAGTCATGGCATTGAATTGCATCTTCCACTGGCTCCGGTAGTGGACCTGAGTTACCAATACAAGTTGTACAACCATATCCCACCAAGTTATAGCCCAACTCATCTAAATACGGCGTAAGTCCAGCAGCCAGCAAATAGTCAGTCACGACTTTAGAACCTGGTGCAAGAGAGCTTTTCACCCACGGTTTACGCTGCAAACCTTTTTCAATCGCTTTTTTAGCAAGTAAACCTGCTGCTAGCATTACACTTGGGTTAGAAGTATTGGTACAAGAGGTGATTGCCGAAATAACAACATCACCATGATTTAATGGATAAGTTTTTCCTTCAATCACGCAAGAAGGACTTTCATGTTGGATATTTGCTTTTTTTGCCTCGACAGCAGTACCGCCACCACCTTCATTTTCTAAACGCTCTTTAGCTTCTTTGGCTGGTTTTAAAGTTAACTCCATCAGCGCATTAAAGGTTTTCGGCACCTCTGATAAAAGCACTCGATCTTGTGGACGTTTTGGGCCAGCTAGACTTGCCTGAACTGTACTCATATCAAGACTTAAAGTATCGGTGAAAACAGGTTCATCACCCGAATTACGCCATAAACCTTGCGCTTTGCTATACGCTTCGACTAGTTCAATACGATCACTTTGACGACCAGTTAATTTCAAATAACCCAAAGTCACTTCATCAATCGGGAAGAAACCACAAGTCGCACCATACTCTGGTGCCATGTTGGCAATGGTCGCTCGGTCAGCCAGTGGTAAATCGGCTAAACCATCTCCATAGAACTCTACAAATTTCCCCACAACTCCTTTTTGACGGAGCATTTGAGTAATAGTCAGCACCAAATCAGTTGCCGTAATCCCTTCTGGTAGTTTTCCTGTCAATTTAAAACCAATGACTTCAGGAATCAGCATTGAGATAGGTTGGCCCAGCATAGCAGCTTCAGCCTCAATTCCCCCTACACCCCAACCCAATACACCTAAACCATTAATCATGGTGGTATGTGAGTCTGTACCCACTAAAGTATCTGGAAAAGCAAAGGTTTGTCCGTTGTCCTCGCCTAACCACACCGCTTGAGCCAAATATTCTAAATTAACCTGATGACAAATTCCCGTACCCGGTGGCACTACACTAAAGTTATTAAATGCAGACTGTCCCCAACGTAAAAATTGATATCGCTCACCATTACGCTGCATCTCGATTTGTACGTTTTCTTCGAAAGCTTGATCATCGGCAAAATAGTCGACCATGACAGAGTGATCAATGACTAAGTCTACAGGAGATAAGGGATTAATTTTTTCAGGGTCGCCACCCGCTTGCGCCATCGCTGCTCGCATTGCAGCTAAATCAACCACTGCAGGCACACCCGTAAAATCTTGCATTAAAACCCTTGCAGGTCGATATTGAATTTCTTGATCTGAGGTGCGGGTTTTTAGCCATTCTGCTAAAGCATGGATGTGTTCCGTTTTAACGCTATGCTGATCTTCAAACCGTAATAAGTTTTCCAATAATACTTTTAAAGATTTCGGCAGTTTGGCAATATCCCCTAGCGTTTTCTCTGCTTGGGCTAAGCTAAAAATCTGATAATTGCTGGAACCTACTGTTAGCGTCTGTAAAGCATTAAAACTATTGATATTGCTATACTTAGCCATTGGGTTATCCTCCCACGTCTGGCAATGTTATTTTTCACGTTTTTACATGTTGTTTTCTTACTTTAAGCTTCTTTTTTAATCACTGTGTTTTGTTTTAGTTAATATTTTTAATCTTTGATTTTTATTACGATAATTTCAATGTAGTGAGAGAGTTTTTCCACAGCAACTCAGCCAAATCTGGCTCTGGCATATTTAAATTCTCAGCCAAACTTTGTAGAACGTAAGGCAAATTGACGGGGGTATTACGAGTCCGCTGTTCTGTTGAGGTTTGACAGCAAAGCGGTGTCATATCTGGACAATCTGTTTCAATCACCAAGTGCTCTGCACCTATAGCCTGCACAACCGTATGAAGTTTTTTCGCATTCGGGTTGGTGATCTGCCCCGTCACACCAATTTTAAAACCAAGCTTAATAAGACCCTTTGCCTCTTCTACCCCACCACTAAAGGCATGAGCAATTCCACCAAATTTAAATTTTTGAGCTTTTAATAGAGCGAGCACATCACCGTGTGCTTTTCGAATGTGGAGTAACACTGGTTTTTGGTATTGGGTTGCAATCTCTAACTGAGCTGCAAAATATTGTTTTTGCTTTGTATATACATCTGGCTGCTTATGTTCTTTCAAGAAAGTATCTAAGCCAATTTCACCTACAGCCACGCAGTTTTCTTGCTGCAAGATATGTTCAAGATGAGTCAAATGCTCGGGTTGATGCTGCTCAATATAAAACGGGTGTAAGCCTGGTGCTAAATAAGAAGTAGGCACACTTTCCCAACTTTTTAACTGATGATGAGTCTGCACCAACTCATCAAAACGTGACTGTACAAACCCAATTAAGACTAATGCATCAACTCCAGCTTTTTTAGCATTAAACGCTAACTGCTGCCGATCTTCATCAAAATCGGCAACATCGAAATGGGTATGGGTATCAAACAAATGCATTAGCCAGCACTTTTTGCAACTGGTGCCGAAGCTGGTTTGGCTTTAGGCTGTGGCAAATATTCTTCTTTCAACACATCTTGCAATTGGTCATAAGGAATGACTAATCGAGGAAGTCCAACCACATATGGTCCAATTTCATACTCACCGTATTGAAGGATTAAACCTTGCTCACCCAACAAGAAGTTATTAGATAATTTAAATGGCCATGCTTGTTCATAGTCAGCAACATTATCAGCTAATTTAGAGTCCGTCACCCATGTCTTAAAGGCTTCATGGGCTAACTTCTCTAAAGCTGCTTTTTGCTGAGGACGTAATAAATCTTCAAGCTTAATTTGCTTTTGCTCTTTTAAATCAAAATTATAATAATGCTGTGCAGCAGAGCCATGAGCCCCACCTAAATAGCTACTACTATTAAGCACTACAGTTACAACTTTACCTTGAGCCTGCAAAATCTTAGGTTTAACTAAAAGATTAATCTGATGATTACTACTTAAAGCTTTTAACTCATTATCTAGATCAATAAATGAATTTGCATAGCGCTGCACCTGTGCATCAAAGCTATTTTTTTGCTCTGCACCCGCAACGGCTGAAGCTTCTGCTTTTTGTTCCGCTTGCGTGCCCTTAGCATCAGGTTCAGCAATTTCTAAAATTTGATTTAGTGTACTTAAGATTTGTTGATCTATAATTTTGTCAATAAAAGGAAAATTACTCTGTAAGCGCTCTACCGTAAATTCTGGACAAGTTTTACCATCACAATCAGGTAAAACCACCTTACTAGGAGTTGTTTCACCCTTCAAAGTCAACTCTACTGGCTTTTGTTCTTGAACAGTTGATTTCTGCTGCTCTTGAGAATCCTTAGGATCAGCTTTAGGTTGGCATGCTGCCAGAAATATAGCAGAAGCAAGCAAAGTTAATCGCAGTGAAGCTTTAGAAGATAACATCATATTTTGCCTTTTATTCTAAGGAGATTACGCTATGCCTTTCTAAGAAATTAGCGCATATAAATAGAGGTTGCAAATTCTGCTACCATCTTAAAACATTTGTTCATAAACCTCGGGTTGTAATATTTTTTTGGTCTGTTCTTTAGATAAATAAATATCGAGCTGTGGAGCTTCTTTAGTAATCTGGTTTGCCTGATAATGTAAGCCAACCCCTTCACCATCAAAGAACCAATCTGCCTGCCCCCAATATAAAGTTTTTGGTGCTTCTTTCTTTATGTCAGCAGTCTGCTTTTTTAACCAGTCTTGATAGGCCACCTGCACCATTTGATGCACAGTAGTTTGTTGATCTTTTTTCAAAACATCTAACAAAGTTAAGCTCTTATGCAGTTTGCGGTCGGCCACAAAAAAGTAATAACGGTCTTTAATCGTGAGCTCTTCCTGCTTGGTATCAAGTCCTAATTGTAATAAAACATATTGGTTACGCTGCGATGCAATACGTGTATGAAGATGCAATTCATAAGCCCGATTCTTTGAATATTTATCTTGCCATTCATCAGACTTTTTAACATAAGCATTAATGGCTTGCTGCAAACTTAAGTCTTTTTTCAAATCAATTTGGTCTTGGATCACTTTAGCCTGACTTTTGGCAATCCATTCATTTAGCCATGCATCTTGAGTCTTTATCGTTTGAATATCGACATCAATACAATTTTTCTTCTCACAAAATGGCAAAGCATAATCAGCTTTTACTTGTTGTAAGTTTAGAAATGGGAGTACTTCCGCTTTCTCTATATTTTGATTTTGGGTAGAAGCCGATTTCATTTGAGAAGATGATGAAGGTTGAGAGCTTTTCCAGACAAAAAGGCAAATAGCTAAAAGTAATATGATTACCGCAACTAAAAGTGCAATAACTGTCTTTCTATTCAAATTCATTTCATCATCCTTTCTTATTTTTCAAAACAAAACAGCTTCTGTTCGAAGCTGTCTGTCAAATCTTAAAGATTAGTGTTCACGTGTGTTACGGAACTGAATATCAGGCCAACGCTCTTGCATAATCTGCAAGTTGACACGACTTGGCGCAAGATAAGTTAAGTGACCACCACCATCGATAGAAAGCTGATCATGTGCTTTTTTCTTAAATTCATTGAGAATCTTGTCATCATCACAATGAATCCAACGAACCGTATTAACACTTACAGGCTCATACACACAGTCAACTTTGTATTCTTCTTTCAGACGGTAAGCAACCACATCGAACTGAAGCACACCAACCGCGCCCACAATCAAATCATTGCTAATTTGTGGCATAAATACCTGAGTTGCACCTTCTTCAGACAACTCTTTCAAACCTTTTTGCAATTGTTTTGACTTTAATGGATCTTTCAAACGCACTCGACGGAACATCTCTGGTGCGAAGTGAGGAATACCTGTGAAATGTAGATTTTCACCACTTGTGAAAGTATCACCAATTTGAATTGTGCCGTGGTTATGCAAACCAATAATATCCCCTGGCCACGCCTCTTCTAGATGTTCACGCTCACCCGCAAGGAATGTCAATGCATCACTAATACGTACATCTTTACCAATACGTACATGATTCATCTTCAAACCTTTTTCATATTTACCTGAGCAAATACGCATAAAGGCAATACGGTCACGGTGTTTCGGATCCATGTTGGCTTGAATTTTAAAGACGAAACCAGAAAAACCTTCTTCTTTAGCATCGACAACACGCTCTTGTGTTGGATGTGCTTTAGGTTCTGGTGCCCAATTCATAAATGCATCTAACACGTGGTCAACACCAAAGTTACCTAATGCTGTACCAAATAGAACTGGAGTTTGTTTACCTTGTAAAAATAATTCGCGGTCCAAAGGCTCATTCGCCATTTGTACGAGCTCAAGTGACTCTTCAAAAGACGCCCAAGCCAACTCACCTACTTTTTCACGAATATCTGCATGATCATAGCCATCGCGTACTTCAATATCTGTAATAGTTGAACCAAAGCCTGCTTTGTAGACATACAATTTGTTTTCAAGAATATTGTATACACCAGCAAAATCACGCCCCATCCCTAATGGCCATGTAATTGGTACACAGCGGATATTAAGGACATTCTCAATTTCATCCAGCAACTCAAGTGGTTCACGAATCTCACGGTCCATCTTGTTTACAAATGAAATGATCGGAGTGTCACGCATACGACAAACTTCCATCAATTTGATGGTACGTTCTTCGACACCTTTTGCACCATCAATCACCATTAACGCAGAGTCAACTGCAGTTAGGGTACGATAAGTATCTTCAGAGAAGTCTTCATGTCCCGGTGTATCAAGTAAGTTAATAGTGTGACCTTTATAAGGGAACTGCATAACAGAAGTGGTAATGGAAATTCCACGCTCTTTTTCCATTTCCATCCAGTCAGATGTAGCTGCGCGGTCAGATTTACGGCTTTTTACCATCCCTGCAACCTGAATTGCTTTACCCCATAACAGTAATTTCTCTGTCATGGTTGTTTTACCGGCATCGGGGTGGGAAATGATGGCAAAAGTCCTACGAACCTTTACTTGCTTAGTTAATTCGTCTTTAAACATGAATTTTATCTACAATTTATACACCAATTTGTACACACTTCAAAAGGTGACAACAAATGGCGAAAAAGAAAATTTAAATTGGCGCAATTGTAGCAGATTTATAAAGTGTTTTATCGACTTTGTGGAAAACTCCGGACTTGTCTACATTCTTCAAAATTAGGAACTACTACTTATACTTTTGCGTTCATGACTTCTAAAATTTTTCACATATAGTGTATCAAATACTTCTTCTTATTCTAGAATTACTGCATCGACATATTTAAATGAATTAGGTAGTGATGATAGATGGATTGAAAAACAGTTATCACATACGGATAATGATAAAACAAGAGCAACTTATAACCATGCTAAATGGCTCAGAAAAAGACGATCTATGCTTCAATGGTATGCAGACTTTTTAGATGGAAAAGTTGAAATGCCTGTGCATGAGGAGATGATTTAAATAAAACTATCTTAGGTCAAAAATAGTAAAATTCCTTAGTTCCTTACTTGCGATATTATGAATAAATCTTAGAAGTTATAAAAATATAGATCAAATGAATAATAATTATTATAAATTATAGATACTTTCTATATTCATAAGTACGCTCAGATATACTATCGAAATATAAGCGCATAAGAGTCTAATAGATTTTAGGAATACATTTAAAAAATCTGGTCCCATCACTATTCAAACAGTGATATTCCATTTAAAAAAATTGATTATGGTTTGGTTTATAGGAATTTAAAATGGTCATATCAAATAAATGCTATGACCTTTGAAATTTAACCAATCTTTAAAATTGGCTTAAGTGTTATACCTTGTTGGCTATCGATTGCTGCTTGATTAATATCTTTAAACTCATAGAATTTGATTAGTTTATCAAATGGAAATTTACCCTGTTGATATAATGCAACCAGTTCAGGAATAAAACGTTTAGCAACACTATTTCCTTCTACAACACCTATGATTGATTTACCTCCAATCAGTAAATTATTTACATCAAAAGCGGCAGTTACACCTAATGGTGGCGCACCAACAATTGCAATTTTACCGAGAATCCCAAGTGCATCAACCCCTTGTTTAACAATTTCAGGACGGCCTGTAGACTCTAATGCAAATTGAACACCACCTTGCGTAATTTCCTTAATTGCTTCAATGGGGTCTTGAACTTTACTATTAATAACATGTGTTGCCCCTAGTTCTTTTGCAAGAGTTAAACGGGACTCCACAATATCGACAGCAATGATCGTAGTTGCTCCACATACTTTTGCAGCAAGCAATGCACTTAATCCAACGGCACCTGCGCCCCATGTCACAAAGCTGCAGGCAGGTCTAACACCTAATGCATTTATGACTGCACCTGCGCCTGTCTGTATTCCACAGCCCAATGGACCCAATAATTCTAAAGGCACATCTTGAGTGACTTTTACTGCATTATTTTCACGGCTGATCGCATAGGTTGCAAATGAAGATTGTCCAAAAAAATGGTCATGTACTTTATGATGATCGTGTGTACAAATTGCAGAATTCCCTTCGGGATCAGTGCCACCAAAGTTACGACCAAAAAAATCCTGACAATATGCAGGATTCCCACTGCCACATTGCTCACAAATCCCACAATATCCATAACTAAGAACTACATGATCACCGATTGCTAAATCTTTCACATTTGGACCAATCGCTTCTACAATTCCCGACCCTTCATGTCCTAATACCGCTGGTAAAGGAACAGGATAATATTGATCTCTAACAATTAAATCGGTATGACACATACCTGTTGCTACGATTTTTACCAAAACCTCATCATCTTTGGGTTCACGAATCTGAAGTTGCCTGAGTTCAAAATCTGCACCTTTGTTTTGGGTCACAGCTGCAGTAATCTCTGTAAAATTTGTCATATCTCAACATCCTGTATCAGATTATATTTTTATAAAAACAAGCGTCTTATTCACAGTTCCTTTCGTCTGGACCAACAGCCCCCTAAAAATAGAATGCTATAGATTCCAAGTGAAATAACATCTAAAACAAAATGTATCTAAGCTTAATCAGATACCAAGTTTTATTTTTGCGCCGTAACCCAATGGGTGGTCGTATATTCCTCAACGATCCATTGATCATTGAAACGGCCTAAACCTGAGTTCTTTTCGCCGCCGAATGGGGCATTAGGATGATCGGCAACCGAAATCTCATTAATATGAGACATACCTGCCTCAATCCCCAACGCAAATTTCACTCCACGTTCATGATTTGAAGTACACACCGCACTCGATAAACCAAATTCAGTGTCATTGGCAAGTTCAAGTGCATGAGCTTCATCACGTGCTTTTAAAATTGGTAGAACTGGACCAAAACTTTCTTCTTTCGCCACAGCAAAATCTGGCTCAACATTGATGAACACATGAGGTCCAACCAAATTGCCCTCAATTCCACCGTCAAAGAATAACGAAGCGCCTTCATTTTGTGCTTGCTGAATAATACGGCGGATATTGTCAGTTTGCTGATTATTAATAATTGGCCCAACTAGAGTCTCTTCATTGGCTGGATCACCAACTTTAATGTTTGCCAAAGCAGGACGTAATTTTTCTAGGTATTGATCATAAATCTTTTCATCAATGATGACGCGGTTGGTACTCATACAAATTTGCCCTTGATGCAAAAAGCGTCCCATTACCGTTAAATTCACTGCAAGGTCTAAATCAGCATCGTCCAAAATTACTAATGGCGCATTGCCTCCAAGCTCTAAGCCAACACGTTTAATCCGTCTGGCAGACATAGCTTTTTCAGCTACTCGCTTGCCGATCTGTGTTGAACCAGTAAATGAAATAAACTTGCTTGTATCATGTTCAACCACATAGTCGCCAATTTCACTGCCTGCCCCGACAATTACATTCAACACACCCGCAGGGGCATTTGCCAATTCAAAAATTTTAGCAATAATCAACCCACCTGTCACAGGCGTATCACTTGCTGGTTTAAGAACAATAGTATTACCCAAAGCAATTGCAGGAATCACCGAGCGCATGCTCAAATGGAAAGGGAAATTCCAAGGACTTATGACTGTAATTACACCTAAAGCTTTATGGAATACTTGACTAACTTGTCCCTCATGGGCAGGTTTTAAATCAATTACCTCATTTACAGCATTCGCATATTTTAAAGATGCTTGAGAAATTTTAAGTGCCGCATCTACTTCAATATTCGCTTTAAGTCTTGAACTTCCAGCTTCATTTATTAACCAATCTACAAGAGATTCACGATGTTGTGTAATCACCGCAATAATACGTTCAATCAGAGATTGACGTTCACTCACAGTGGTTTTTTGCCATGATTTAAACGCTGATTGCGCAGCTTGATATGCTGCATCAACATCTTGTTGGCTGGCTCCTTGAATATCATCAATATGCTGATGAGTATAAGGATTTGTATTCGTTACAATTTTATTCGATGAACCGTTAATCCATTGTCCATTGATAAATTGTTGGTTAAAACTCTGCGCTAAACTCATGATATATCCCTTTTTAAAGATGCAATCCATCTGCTTCATTGTTTAATATCGTCTCATCTTATTTTTTAGGAAGAAATAAGATCGACTATGCTCTTGTATTACAATATGTTCTTCATATCCTAATCCATAAGTTATTTTTTTAGAGCACTTTTGATATAGATAAATTACAGTAAAAACCGATTAATGATTTTAATGTCCGTATATCGGACAAAATTATTATTAAAATATTTAGATATGGAAGGGCTTTTAATTCCATAAATTTTGCTTTGTTAGAGAGCACATAATTTAAAAAAAGATAGTTTTAAAAAATAAAAAAGCTCATATTGAACTGCACCCCGAAAGTTGGACACTTCTAGTCTAATTTAGAGAGTGCTTTTCTATGGCTAAATATTCTCAAGAATTTAAACTTAAAGTTGAATATTATTTAACAACGAAAGATTGATTGATACATTAGAACAAATCAGAAGTTTGCTATAGAAAAATTAGGATATTCACGAGCAAGTGTTTCATCTATGTAATTAAGTCAAAAAAAACCTCAAAGGAACGTGAATATTGCATTTAGTAAAAGTTTTGACGATCTCTATCTCAGATTCGGAAAATATCCATTCGCCGACCATAAAGATAAAAAATATATTGTTGTTGCTCATGTTGGATTTAAGAAACAGAAAAATGGTCATGGAACCGCTTTACTGAAAGAGCTCTGTATTTTTGGGGGAAAGTTTGGATACGAATATTTAGAAGTAGAACGTCCAAATCAGGATTGCCAAGCTTTTATGAAGAAATTGGGCTTTAAAGATGAGTTCTATCTTCCAATTGACCAGTTGAAAAAGTCTATTAAAGAATATGAGCTTTTGAAACAGGCAAAAGTCCGTCTTGCATGAACACACACTGATTGCATCACAGGCACTGTTATTTTTAACATCAGTAGGTATTAAAACTATTAATTAACGTTACTGGAATCATTCGGCCTTGCTACAACTAAAGATTAACCGCTATTTGTAAACGACCTACAAGTCCAGGTTTTGGTTTAATGGTGAAAAGAAGACTTTAATTGCGCACTTATAGCTGATATATCAACGCTGTTTTAACTATTGTTGATATATCTTAAGTTACCCAAACTACGCATTAAATTCCAAATATTCACCTAACCCATCAACCAACATAGCTATAGTAAAAGTAACATCACTATATACCTCTATTTCAAACATCATCTCTTCGAATACAGTTCTTACAATCTGCTTAGCCTCCTCCCTTTTTTCAGAAATACTACACGAGTGAAGTACTAACCCACCCATAAAAGTATTTTCTACTTTATCTAGCTTATCCCATTTTTATATTTGCCTACTGCCAATCTTATTTTCTAATTTTTTTATTGATTCACATTTTTTGTCACTAGGGTAGCCACTCTGTGACATGGCATATGTAAAAATAAAATTATAAGTTTTCATATCACACTCAATAAGAATATGTTGTCTTTCAATATAGTTAACGAACAAATTAACACTTTGATAGACTGGACACATCAACAAGAATAACCATTAAAATACAATAACCTGAAATTATAAAAATGAATTATTGTGTATATAAATTAAAGTTCAGACTAGAATTTAAAATTCTAGTCTGAACTTTAGTATCTTGAATAATTTGCAACTCAATTGCATTCTTCACATCTTGATATAAAGAAATATCCGTTGTATCTGCAACTTCTAATGAAATTGCTAAAGCATATCGTGCCAGCCTCAGTGACTTTACCTGAAAACATATCTTTCCATAAAGAAGCTGAAGCTTTTTTTGGCATTCCACTCCAAATTTTTATATGAGTTTCTAAGTACTAAAAAACATACACATAAAAAAAGCCCCTGCTTTTAACAGGGGCTTTTCGAATTTGGCGGAAGTGGTGTCAGTCACATTAAATGCATAATTAATTGATAAAAAACATAATAAATATTTAAATTTAAGTTTTTACTGCAATTTTTACTACTATTAATTTCTTTCTAACATTCGCTTATTGATCGAGCTTCTTGCTGTAAAAGTACCCTTGTTGAGGGTACCCTATACTTTTGTTCATGGCAAACTATCACAGAACTTAACGATCCTTTGTACAATCTCAGGAATGATACGATCAATGACTTCATTGTTAAACTTGTGTTGAGAGTACGGTCTAGCAATTACGATTTCTAAAAACTCTCTTAAAGTAAGAACAGAACTAGGAAACTCGATCATTGAGCACTTTCCACTTAACACCAACACTTCCCGCCCAAAATTCAATGCCATATCCACACAATCAACACACACCGGAACAGAATTGGAATCGAAATTCAAATCTTTAGTGGAAAATAAAGAAGCTGTTTTACCTCAAAGATCCATGAATTTTTCTTTGAAGGCCTCACACAATCATATTTATCCCTAAAACAACAAGCATAGAACCAATCATTTCATATCTGGTCTAATACTTCCCTCTTGTAGCGATAAGATGAGCAAGCTCATTGGTTGAAGGCTTCTTTTTAAGTACAGGGTTATCTTTTAACCTCCACGAACTGTTCGCATCTTTAAATGGCAATGTATTATAAAGTAATCTCTCCGGTTCATATCTATCAAATTGATGAAAGCTTTTGATTTATGATAGATACTTAATGATCAACATAATTAAAGCCTATAGTATTTAGAATATTTTTACTGGAATATCTAACCATATACGCCATTCATTTGTATCTCCAAGATAAATATCTTGATATTCAGAACTAGCTCGATAGTAAGAGTGACGTAGAAGAAGACTTACATCTTTAGCAATTCCAGATTGAACGGTGTATTTCAACTGATTAATAAATGCTCTCTCACTTGCATTATTTGTTAGTAAATTAGAGCGATCACCCTCACCAGCAACATCAATATCCCATCCATATACATAAGAACTAGTCCACTTTAAACCTCTAATATTCAGTCCTTCAAAATCATACATATATTGAAGTTGTAAAGATTTCTCATCATTTCCGCTAAAGTCAGAAAGATAGGAATTTGGTAAATAAACACTTTGACGACCATCACCCACCCCCTTACCAAGGCCATAATCATAGCCAGTATTACCTGTATTTTGCTGATAAGCGATCATGATATTATGATTGCCTGAATTATATACTCCAGATAATGCCCAAATATTATTTTTTAAGTCTGCTAGATCATTGCTAGTGTGCGAATATGTGTAAGCACTGCCATCAGGCTTTGTGTCCCATTGAGTATGATACCCGCTGAATTCATAAGTTAACGACTTCTTGTTAGCAAGGTCATGCTTATAATTAGCATTGATATAATGACGTTTTAAACGATCCTTGATATCAGTTCCAAAATATGATGCACTAAATGTGTCATTCAATTGATGCTTAATACCCCAAATTACGGCACGATCTAATTCACTATCATCACTTTTGATTTCATCTGAATATTGATTCTTAGTAAATTTACCGGCAATTAATTCATAGCCACTAATTTCATTGCTTGTTGCTAAAACGCCTTCAAAATATTCAGGAACTAAACGTGAAGTATTACTTGCTAATACAGGTAAATCCAATACTTGAGTACCATAACGGAATTCAGTATTCGAAAAACGTGCCTTCACAATCCCTCCACCACGCACCCAGTGATCATATGCATCAACATGACCATTTAAGTCTTTAACACCATCGTTATGTAGAGGTATCATGCCATTGCCAGCATGATGATTATCACCTAATTTAAAAGAAGCATCCCCGATTAAACCAACCCCAAAACCAATAATACCTTTTGTAAAGCCAGACTCAATTTTAAACATCGCTGTTTGGGCAGTTGAATTCGTATCATTTCTGCCATTTTTTTTATCACGCATAAAATAGCCTGTTCGTAATAAAATTGATCCTTCTTTGTCCTCTATAAAACCTTTAAACTCTCTCTGTTCTTGCGAAAAAGCTGTTGATATTAGAGCACTTTGTAACATAACAACTAAAACAAATTTTTTTTTAAGTTGCATTTTAATTTAAACCTTAAAATAATCAGAAAATATTTTGATTTTAAAATTTTAATAAACCATACTCTGTATACATAATTTACTAAAAATAATATCAATTAAAGAAGTTTATAATTTAAGGCTTATTCATTCTAATTAAAAACAAATAAGCCTATTATACTAATTAATATTCATAAAAGAATTTTTGTATTTCTTTATCGTTGTTAGTAATAGAAAGTGCTAACATTAGTAAAATTCTTGCTTTTGCTGGGTTTAAACTATTTGAAACTAATCCTGGCTGAGTATCATCCTTTGGAACAATTCCACTTCCTGTTCTAGATGCTCTAACAACTATAATTCCTGCGTTTTGAGCTTTTTTAATTCCGGCTTCACTACGCACTGAAACTGAGCCAGCTCCAGCTCCAGCAAATACAATACCCTTAACATTATTTTTAATGGCTGCATCAAACATATATTCTGGATCATCTTGATAGCCATATATAATATCAACTGATGGCATTTTTTCAATTCCACCAATATTAAAAATAGACTTAGATGTATGCTTTTTCTCTACAGAACTAAAATATTCAACATTTCCATCAATAATACTCCCAATATATCCTTCTTCTGGAGCTTTAAAAGCATCTATCGAGCTTGTATTAGTTTTAGTTATAAAACGTGCTGCGCCAATTTTATTATTTAGTACTACTAGCACACCACGATTTTTAGATTTTTTATCAGATGCAACTGTTACAGCACTTAATAAATTCATTGGTCCATCAGCACTAATTGCCGTTGCTGGTCTCATAGCAGCTGTAAATACAACTGGTTTGTTACTTTTTACTGTTAAATTTAAAAAATATGATGTTTCATCTAATGTATCTGTACCATGAGTAATTACAACACCATCAACATCACTTTTGCTAAGTAAATCATTAACACGATTAGAAAGCTTTAAAATGACATCACTTGTCATATTTTCGCTTCCAATATTTGCAATTTGCTCACCAGTAACATGTGCTACTTTATTAATTTCTGGTACTGCATTAATTAGTTTTTCCACACCAATAGCACCAGCTTTATAACCAACAGTTTGAGCATCATTTGCTGCAGATCCAGCAATTGTTCCGCCAGTGGCTAATATTACAATATTAGGCAATTTATCAGCGAAAGAACTATTACTTACAAACAGTAGAGTTGCAATTAAAAAAATTTTTAGTTTCATTTGAAAATCCTTTTAGATTATTAAGCAAAATATATAACAATTAAGAAACACATTATAATATTCAGAAATAAGTTCTTTATTTCTGAATATTTAAAATAAATTTACTTCTTAGAGCAAACATCTAGGCTATTAGTTTTTTTCATAAACCAAACACCGTTGTATACTGCAAAGAAATAAAATATAAATCCTAGTATTGCAACAAGAATAGACATAACAGGCTCAGGAAGAATATGTTTCCCACCAAAGTTTCCAAAATAAGATAATGTTACAATCATTAAAATATAAAAAACAAAATATAATCCACCTAAAAAATCTTCTTTTTTATACTTATTGACAAAATGCATAACTGAGTAACCAATCAGTCCTAAAACTAAACCAGTTAATGCAAGGCTGACCTTCTCCCATTTCGTCCAATAAATAAGTAAAGTTGCTAAAGTAAAGGCTATAGGTGCAATATATTGTGTTCCTAATAACCCATTATCTTTAGTTAAACCAGCTTTTCTGAATACAGTAACTGTAATACATGCTGAAGCGTATTTAAAAATACTAATTGCTCCCACAATCGCAATAATTTCAGTCCAGCTCTTGAGAGGAAATAAAAATAACAATCCCACAAAAAAATTAAGAACTAGTGCACGAGTTGGAACACCAATTTTGGGATGAATTACTCCAAAATACTGAGGAAGAAAACCACTTTTTGACATACCAAATACATGTCTAGATGTACCAGCTGTATAAGAAAGAGCAGAGCCTGTTGGAGAAATCATTGCATCAGCTGTGATAATCCAAGACAACCATACTATATTAATAAGGATAGCTAGGTTGGCAAAGGGCGAATCAAAACTAATTTGACTCCAACCATTTACTAATAATTCTGGTGGTATAGCACCAATAAATACTGTCTGAATTAAAGTGTATAAAATAGCAGCTGCAACTAAAGAAGCAATTAATGCTAAAGGTATATTTTTCCTTGGGTTAACTACCTCCCCCCCCATCATGACAACATTACCAAAACCAGTATAAGCAAAAAATATTCCACTAGTTAAAATGGCACTAACACTTGCACCCATTCCATTTGGTGCAAATCCATGACTTGTGAAATTTTCTGGATTAAATCCAGTATAAAAAAATACTATAATTGTTATTACAGGTACAAAGAATTTTATGAAAGTTATAAATGTATTAGTTATCGCAAACATTCGTACACCTAAATAGTTTAGGAATACAAAAAAAATCATCAGAAAACTAGCGCTTAGCAATCCCAGAGTAGTCAAACTTTCATTTTTGTACAAATAGGGATAATAATGATTAGCATATTGAATCACTGCCGCAGATTCGATAGGTGCTGTTGCACAATACCCTAACCAAATTGAATAACTGGTAAGCATACCCAGCATTTTTCCGTTAGAGTAAAGTGGATATCTACCTAATCCTCCAGTTTCTGGTTTCACTCTACCTAACTCTGCATATATTAGTGCAATTAATATAATAACACCTGCACCAATTAGCCATGAAAAAACAGCCGCTGGTCCAGCTAATTTAGCTGTAACATAAGGAGCAAATAACCAGCTAGATCCAATTATCCCACCTAATGATAATGCTGTAAGTGACCAAAATCCCATTTTCTTTTTCAAGTACTGCTCTTGACTCATAATATCCCTCTTCAAGAATTCACTATAACGTTCAACATCATCAAATATGATCTGTTATATTTTCATACCAATATTCAAATACTAAAGAAGCAAGTATAAATTATTAATAATACAAGCTTCCCTATTCCTAATTAGACTAATTTAGATAATCTATTATAGGCACGTTCAATGGCAGCTTCTACTTGCGAAGGTGCGGTTCCACCAATATGATCACGTGCATTTACAGAAGCTTCTAGGGTTAAGGCTTTATCAAACACATCTGCTGTAATTAAGTCAGAGAATTGTTGAAGTTGCTCTAAAGTCAGTTCAGAAAGATCTTTTGATTCTTTAACACCTAAAGCGACAGCTTTACCTACAATTTCATGCGCATCACGGAATGCAACGCCTTTTTTCACTAAGTAGTCAGCAAGATCGGTTGCAGTTGAGAATCCACGAAGCGCAGCTTCACGCATAATTTCAATATTTGGCACCAATGCAGGAATCATGTCTGCGAAAGCCATGAGTGAACCACGAACCGTATCAATTGCATCAAATAAAGGTTCTTTATCTTCTTGGTTGTCTTTGTTATATGCCAATGGTTGACCTTTCATGAGCGTAAGTAAGCTAATTAAGTCACCAAATACACGGCCAGATTTACCACGAATAAGTTCTGGAACATCCGGGTTTTTCTTCTGTGGCATGATTGAAGAACCAGTACAGAAACGATCAGGAATATTCACAAATTTGAACTGTGCAGAAGTCCAAAGAATGAGCTCTTCTGACATACGTGATAAATGCATCATGATCAGTGCAGCAGCTGCATTAAATTCGATGGCGAAGTCACGGTCAGATACGGCATCAAGCGAGTTTTCAGATACAGCTTCGAAACCTAAAAGCTCTGCTGTGTATGCGCGGTCAATTGGATAAGTTGTACCAGCAAGAGCGGCAGAACCAAGTGGCATGCGGTTAACGCGCTTACGACAGTCTTGAAGACGTTCAGTGTCACGTACCAACATTTCAAACCATGCTAACAAGTGATGACCAAAAGTCACTGGCTGTGCAGTTTGTAGGTGTGTAAAGCCCGGCATAATTGTATTTACATTTTTGGCAGCCAAGCCTAACAAACCTTTTTGTAAGCGCTCTAATAATTTTAAAATATCATCAATTTCGTCGCGCAGGTAAAGACGAATATCAGTTGCAACCTGATCGTTACGGCTACGGCCAGGATGTAATTTTTTACCTGTAATACCAATACGTTGAGTCAAACGTGATTCAATGTTCATATGAACATCTTCAAGATCGATGCGCCACTCAAAGTTTCCAGCCTCAATTTCTGAGCGAATGGTGCTTAAACCTTCAATAATGTCATCGCGTTCTGCTTCTGTGAGTACGCCAACTTTCGCAAGCATGGTAGCATGCGCAATCGAACCAGCGATGTCTTGCTTATAAAAACGTTTATCAAATTTTACTGATGATGTAAATTCAGCAACAAAAGCATTTGTCGCCTCTTTAAAGCGCCCACCCCACATAGTAGATGTTTCAGCGTTTGCATCATTACTCAAATTTTCTGACAATTTATTCATTAACTCATTTCCACATTATAAGTTTTAATATAAGTAAAATTTATATTAAAACTATTACTTTGATATGCCAATAACTTGACGGTATAATCTTTAATAGTTACTAAAAATATAAAGCTTCTTAATAACATAAGAGGATTAAATCAAATAATTACATATTTTCATCCTTCCCTATTAATCTATACGTTATTTTCCAATAACGTTAATTTTTACTATTCAGAGCTAGTACAATTAATGCTTTAACAGCCACCAAATAATATTTACGCGACTTAAAATATTCATTTAAAATTTAAATAATTTCTGTTAAAAAATTTTAACAAATAAAGAACGCAAAAACCTACCACCTATAAGTCGCCTTATAATCAGTAGATAAAATATTGAATTAATATCTTTAACAATATCCATATATGTATTTCCATTTAAAATTAATTTAACGACTTAATTTCGATAAACTACAATGACCAAATTTAATAAATTGACTAAAATTATCCTGAATAAACCTCAGTTAAAATCAGCCCTGCTCTTAGACCCTTTTTCACTTGTGTATTCGGAAATAAAATTCTTACCTGCTCAGGGGCAGTTACATACGGTTTGCCCTGTTGTAAGGCAATGACCGCACCAGTTTCGAACACAAAAAAATTAGGCGTTGAATCCGCCAAATTAAGCTGGAAGTCATCTTCAGTTTTAATGATGGAATCAACGACTTGGAAAGTTTGAATAGCTTGTTTTTGACGTATAGGTAAGGAGTGCTCACTCACCACAGCGCGAAGCACATGATTAATCGCAGCGAAAGCCGCTAAATCATTTTGTCCAAAAGGTTTGGCATGTCCAAGTTCAAGCGTCGAGCTAGCTGCTTGAAACTGAGAGCTACTAAATTGCGTAAAGGTATGACCCACGGCATTGTGATAGACTAAAGCATCTAGTTCCGCAGCGTCTAGGTTTTCGAGCATTACAGGGTCATATTGATGGGTTTGATAAGGAAATAAAGCAAAAGTCGGAAGCAAAGACGGACGGATCGCTGTGTGCAAATCATAGTGATAGCGTTTGACCTGCACAGGGCAAGATCGAAAGAAATCTGCCACCCACTGTTCTAGCTCAGCCACTCGCTTTGCTTCAAAGGTTTCGGAAAATTGCTGATGTGCACCACAAAACATACGATTCATATCATTTTCAACGTAGCGTTGACCTGAACGAATCGCGACAGGGTTGCCCAAAATCAACATTAATTTGACCTTGAGCTGTAACACACGTGAAAAAACATCCTGACTGAGCTGCGCCAATAACTCGATTGGCGCAGTTTCATTGCCATGTACACCCGCGGAAAGCACGATGGCTTTTTCATAAGCCTGCTTTGGAGTAAAAGATAAAACCCCTTCAGCCAACCATTCCCAACGAAAATCATGCTGTTCGCCCTGCGTTACAGTCGGGATATGTTGTGCTAAAACATCACCTAGAAAATCGATCATTTGCTTTCCCTGCACGATTACTTAACGTTGGAAGTGATATACCGAACCCAAGCCTAAAATTTGCGTCAACTCATCTAACGCAGTACGGCTTTCAATCAATAATTGTGGATCTGCCAAATCTTGCTGTGCCAACTGATCACGGTAGTACTGATCTACCCACGTGTTTAAACGTGCAAACAAAGCCTCATTCATAAACAGGTTTGGATTGATTGCGTTCAGTTCTGCTTCATTCACTGCAACACGTAAACGTAAACATGCAGGACCACCACCGTTACGCATACTTTCACGTAAATCGAAAACTTTGATGTCATCAATTGGGGTACCCATTTGAATCATGTCGTTCAAGTAGCTCCATACCGCTTGGTTTTGACGGGATTCTTCAGGCACCACAATGCTCATACCGCCATCGGCACGCGTAAGCAATTGACTATTAAATAAATAGGTATTCACCGCATCTTTCACTGAAACACGCTGGTCAGGTACTTCAATGGACACAAACTCTTGACCCAAACGCACCATTTTTTCACGAATTTCGGCCAAGGCTTTCGATTGATTCAAAAATGCATGTTGATGATGGAACAAGACGTTTTGGTTACTCACCGCAATCACGTCGTTGTGGAAGACCCCTTGATCAATCACATCGGGATGCTGCTGAACAAAAACAGTTTGTTCTGCTTTGAGCTGATGTAAACGTGCGACGGCTTCACTCGCCTCACGTGACTGACGCGCAGGATAGTGTTTTGGACCAATATCACCGCCGAGGAACTGCTGACCATAAACGAACACTTGTACGCTGGCTTGATCATAAGCACCACCTAAACGATTGTGGTTCGCCGCGCCTTCATCACCAAACAACGCCACGGGTGGTAAAGCTTCATGATGAGCAAAGTGGTGCTCATCGTTAAACATGGCCGCCATAACACGCGATGTCGTTTCATGTTCAATGGAACGATGGAATTTATTGTTCAAGTTTGCCGCTGTAAAATGCACACGACCATCTGCACTGTCTGCCGAAGGTGAAACCGTTGCCGCATTAGCTGTCCACATGCACGATGCAGAACTCAGAGCGGATAATAATGCTGGCGAGGTCCGCATCGCTTGCTCAATCACGCTATGGTCATTCCCACAGAAGCCCAATTTACGCAAAGTTGGCACATGTGGGCGTTCTTGTGGCGCAAATACACCTTGCTTTAAGCCCATATCGGCCAAAGCTTTCATCTTTAACAAACCTTGCTTGGCAGCCAACTTCGGATTCGATAGATTATTACGGTTTTTGGTCGAAGCTTCGTTTCCAAAGGATAGTCCTGCATAGTGATGCGTTGGACCAACTAAACCATCAAAATTAATTTCATAGCCTGACATTTCTAAACTCCCTTTTCTGTCGACTTACAGCACAATGCCTGGCGATAATTTTTCAGGTAGGCTTACCTGCTGACTTTCTAATGATGCCATTGGCCATGCGCAATAATCTGCCGCATAAAAGGCACTGGCACGATGATTCCCTGATGCACCAACCCCTCCAAATGGCGCGGCACTTGAAGCGCCTGTTAATGGTTTATTCCAGTTAGCAATGCCTGCACGTGCTTCAATCAATAAACGATCAAACAGCGCACGGTCAGGTGAAATTAGACCCACCGACAACCCAAAACGAGTGCCATTCGCTAGTGCCAAAGCCTCATCGAAATGGTCATATCGATAGATACAGCTCAATGGACCAAAATATTCTTCGTCGGGCACATCACTCACATGAGTCACGTCTAAAAGACCTGGACTTAACAAACTACTGTTGGCATCCGCCTGGGTAACGGGTAATAACACCTGAGCACCTAAATCGATGAGGCGTTGTTGTGCTTGTAAAATTTGCTGTGCAGCATGCAGTGAAATCACACCACCCATAAATGGTTGTGGCTGAGCATCCCACTGACCTACAACCAAGTTACGGCTGACTTCAACCAAACGTTGAATGAAGGCATCGCCTACAGCGCCATTTTTAATGATTAAACGGCGTGCACAGGTACAACGCTGACCCGCTGAAATAAAGGCGGATTGGATGGTTAAATTCACCACTGCATCAATGTCGATAATCTCGTCGATTATTAATGCGTTGTTACCGCCCATTTCCAAGGCCAAGATTTTCTCTGGTGCGCCAGCAAGCTGCTTGTGCAAGTGATAGCCCGTATTGGCACTGCCTGTAAACAGCAAGCCATCAATTTCATGCGACTGCGCAAGTGCCTCACCAGTGCTACGACCACCTTGCACCAAGTTCAATACACCCGCTGGTAAACCGGCTTCTTGCCATAATTTGACCGTTTCTTCTGCGGTCCACGGCGTCAATTCACTTGGTTTAAATACCAAAGTGTTCCCTGCGATCAGTGCAGGGACGATGTGACCATTTGGTAGGTGACCTGGAAAGTTATACGGGCCAAATACAGCCAACACACCATGCGGACGGTGACGTAAAGACGCTGCACCATCTGGCATTTCTGTCAGACTTTCACCTGTACGTTCGTGATAAGCACGCACTGAAATCGCCACTTTAGCAATCATTGACTGAACTTCAGTCAAAGTTTCCCAAATCGGCTTACTGGTTTCACGACTAATGATCGTTGCAAGCTGCTGTTTGTTTTGTTCTAACAAGCTGGCAAATCGTTGAATAATTTCAAGGCGCTCAGCTAAAGGACGACGCGCCCAAACAGTAAAGGCAGTACGTGCAGACTGACAAGCCTGTTCAACTTGCTCAGCTGTCGCTTCAGTACCGTGCCAAATTGTTTCTTGCGTAACAGGATCGAGTTTGTCCCATGCTGCACCTTTCGCTGGAGACCATGTCCCGTTTATATATAAATTCCCTTGTGACATTATTTTTGCTCCATCTTATCTAAAGGCAATATACGAATGCTTTGCCCTGCTTGCACACCAAGGGCATGCGCTTGTTCTACCGTTAAACTTAAACTGTCAGTTTCAGCCGCATGCTGAATTAAAATCGCGCGATAGTCCTGATAGCAATCATTCGCCACCAAATAACGCCCTGCGTTTTCTGGAACGCTATCGACGATTTTGACGGCACAAGTGTGACTTTCTTTGACTGCACGAAGGCTACTGACCTCTGCTTCAAGCGTCGGGCCCGCATCAAAAATATCGACATAACCTTGGTAACACAGACCTTCCGACTCCAACACACGAGAGGCAGGAACGGTCTGAGGATGCACCTGTGCAATCACTTGTTGCGCGACCATCGGCAGCAAATCGATATACACAGGAAAACGTGGCATCAACTCCGCAATAAAAACTTTTTGTCCAATACCGCTGAGATAATCCGCAGTCGAGAAATCCATATTGAAAAAGTGATGGCCTAAGGCATCCCAAAATGGTGAACGGCCATTATCATCTGAATAACCACGCATTTCTGCAATCAGCTTATTTTGAAAAGCCTGTTTGAAAGCCGCGATAAACAGAAAACGAATCTTCGATAGCAGTTTTCCATTTTGGTCCTTGCGATACTCTGGATCTAAAAACAGCGTGCAGAGTTCACTACAACCAGTATGGTCATTGCTTAGAAACAGCGTATTTAAGGTTTTATAAACATTCAGAGTTTGTGAAGCATGGACTTGTTTGCCCACACGGTAGTTATAGAAAGGCTCAGTTAAACCCACTGAGACTTCAATTGCACTCACTCCAACCACGCGTTTTAACAAGGTGTCTTCTAGGACAAATAAATAACCTTGCTCACTTGGTATTGCCTGACTGGCTAAGGTTCTTTGTGTGCGTGCAATACGAGCCGATAATATTTCTTTATTTTGGGGTAAAGAAGTCAGGCCAATGCCTGACTTCCCCGCCAGAATGTAGATATCATCTAAATCTCGATGCTCTGCATGTCTAACAATCATCATCAGCGATAACCTATCACGCGCCAACAAAACGTGCGAGCGCACGCTCAAAACGTTGTAAACCCGCTTCAATATCTGCTTTTGGAATAATTAAAGATGGCGTGAAACGCACGACATTTGGACCTGCAACCAAGGCCAAGAGGCCTTCTTCACCAGCAAGCGTGACGATATCTTTGGCTTTACCTGCATATTCTGTTTTGAGTACACACCCAATCAATAAACCTTGACCGCGAACTTCTTCAAACAAGCCAAAACGTTCATTCAAACGTTTTAAACCTTCAGCAAAAATTTGCGCACGAGTACGCACACCATTCAATACTTCAGGGGTATTGATAAACCCAAACACTGCATTTGCTACAGCAGATGCCAATGGATTACCGCCATAAGTCGTGCCGTGATCTCCTACCGCATACATATTGGCGTATTTATCTGTGGTAATCATGGCGCCAATTGGGAAGCCACCACCGAGTGCTTTGGCTGTGGTTAAAATGTCTGGCGTCACTTCAGTGTTCATATAGGCATATAGCGCCCCTGTACGCCCCACACCAGTTTGTACTTCATCAAAAATCAATACTGCACCGTGTTGATCACACAGTTCACGTAAAACTTTTAAAAATTCAGGATCAGCAGTAATGACACCACCTTCACCTTGAATCGGTTCAACAATCACTGCGCAAGTGTCGGCATCAATCGCTGCACGCGCTGCGTCCAAATCATTAAATGGAAGATGCTGAATACCCTCTGGTAAAGGGGCAAAATCTTGCGAATATTTCGGTTGCCCCCCTGCCGATACGGTAAATAACGTACGACCATGGAAGGCATTTTTAAATGCAATAATCTTGTTCTTGCGCGCAGAGCCTGAAAGTAGGCCTACTTTGCGCGCAAGTTTTAAAGCCGCTTCGTTAGCTTCTGCACCAGAGTTACAGAAGAACACTTTATCGGCAAAGGTACTTTCAACCAATTGTTTTGCTAGAGTAAGTACAGGTTCATTGGTATAACCGTTACCTATATGCCATAACTTTTGACCCTGTTCTACTAAAGCTTTAACTGCAACTGGATGTGCATGTCCAAGCGCATTCACTGCAATACCACCTGCAAAATCAATATATTCTTTACCTTGCTGATCCCACAAACGAGAACCTTCGCCACGCACAGGAATAAATTGAGCAGGTGCAAAAACAGGCACCATATACTGATTAAAATCTTGGCGATTAGGTGGGTTATTCTGGTTCATGGTCTATTCTTCCTTAATAAATCTGATATTTTTCATACTTGAATGTGCCCGGAAGGGCACGAAACTTCCCCTTAACCTGGGAAAATTCCTCGTTCTTTACGTGCTTTCAAAATACGCTCACAAGCCAAAATGTATGCTGCGGTACGCAAGCTACAATGTTTGTCATCTGCTGTATGCCAAACATCTTCAACTGCTTTAATCATGAGCTTATCTAGTCGCTCATTAATTTCTTCTTCGGTCCAGAAGTAACTTGCCATGTCTTGAACCCACTCGAAGTAACTCACGGTTACACCGCCTGCGTTACACAGCACATCTGGAACAATCATGATTTGACGTTGTAAGAGAATATCTTCTGCATCTGGATAAGTTGGACCGTTCGCACCTTCCAATACCAATTTCGCAGTCAATTTTTGCGCACGCTCAGGAGTAATCTGACCTTCTAAAGCAGCAGGGATTAAAATATCCATCTCCACTGTCCAGAACGCTTCATCTTCGATTAACGTTCCATTAGGGAAACCTGCGACACCTTTGTGAATCGCAACGTAGTCTTGCAATTGCTTAACATCAAAACCGTCTGCATTGAATATTGTGCCTGTGTGGTCTTGCACACATACTACTTTTGCATTGGCTTTATGGAACAAATATGCAGCTTCGCTACCCACGTTACCAAAGCCCTGAACTGCAATACGGCTGCCTTCAAGTACTAAGTTAATTTTCTTGGCAACTTCTAAACCTGTCACAAATACACCGCGACCTGTTGCACGTACACGACCTAACGAACCACCTAAATGTACAGGTTTACCCGTCACTACACCTGTGACGGTATAACCTTTAATTGTGGAATAGGTATCCATCATCCAACCCATAATGTCTGCATTCGTGCCTACATCGGGCGCTGGAATATCGATTTGTGGGCCAATGATTGAGCTAATTTCAGTGGTAAAACGACGCGTCAAGCGTTCAAGTTCACGGGGTGACAATTTACGCGGGTCTACTCGAATTCCGCCTTTCGCACCACCATACGGTAAGTTCAATACCGCAGTTTTAATGGTCATCCATGCTGAGAGGGCCATAACCTCATTGAGTTCCACATCGGGATGGTAACGAATACCGCCCTTACCTGGTCCACGCGACAAATTGTGTTGTACACGGTAACCTTCGAAATGCTGAATAGAACCGTCGTCCATTACAATAGGCACATCAACAATGAGCGCACGCTTTGGACGCTTTAAAGTATTAATAAATGGGATTAAGTCTTCTTCAAGATAAGGGGCTACACGGTTAATCTGAGCAAGGTAGGTTTGCCATGCGCCACTATTTTCCATTTCATACGACAAAGACATTATTCTATCCTCAGGGTATTTAATTAATTCAATCCATTCAAAGTAAGAAACACTCATACATATTGGATATCGCCTCAGCTCGATGTTGCTCCAACTTGAGTGTTTCTATGCCCAAATAGTATGAAAAAAAAAATCGCACTAAAAAAGTTGTAATTTTGATTAAAATGAAATAAATTTCATCAAAATGATAATAGGACAAATCAAAATGAATGATACTGACAGTCAAATCCTCGGCTTACTGCAAGACAATTCGCGCATCTCGATTACAGAGATTGCCAATAAGATTCATATCTCTAGGAATACTGTACAAAAGCGCATTAAATACCTAGAAACTAGTGGTATCATCACTGGATATTCCATAAAAATTAAACCTGCTATTGAGAAAAATAGTATCCGTGCATGGATGAATATTATGGTCGAAGGCACAAAGACAAGTGAGGTCGTCAAAGAACTCAGAATCAACCCTGCAGTGCATACCTTGCATAGTACTAATGGCAAGTGGGACCTTTTAGTAGAATTGAAGTCTGACAGCTTAGAGAGTTTTGATCGAATTTTAGAACGAATTCGAAATATTTCAGGAATTTACAATACTGAAACTAGCATTTTGCTTTCTACCTACAAAGTTTAATTTTTATACCGATATTAGAGTAATGATTCAGGCGAAACTTGGGTTCAAGACTAAACAATTAAAAGTAAAGGGGAAGATATATTAAAACCAAATCAAATCTTCTGAACATGCTCTAAAAGACTGATGTGTGCTGATAAAAACGGAGACTTTCATCTGGTAAACTAAACGTACTCATCAGGAGTTTACCATGAGCAAAAAAACAGGAGTTTTACACATCAGAATTTAAAGCTGAAGCAGTAAAAGCCATTGAATAAAACAAAGGTAATGTCTCAGAAACAGCAAGACAGCTTGGCATTTCAATGCAGCCCTTTCGAATTGGCACAATAAAGCCAAAGCAGGAATATTGTTGGGTACACAACAATATTCATCTGATCTCGTTGCACTGCTTGAAGAAAATAAAAATTAAAACAACAACTCAAAACTGCTGAACTGGAAAGAGAATTCCTAAAAAAAGCAGCAGCGTACTTTGCCAAAGAAAGCCAGTAAAGTACGCCTATATGAAACAGCACAGAAAAGTATACCCAGTATCAATGATGGCTAAGCTACTTCATGTGTCAGTTTCACAATTTTATAATTGGTTGAAACGTGGCTTTAGCAAAAGAGCTATTCAAAGGACTGAACAGACGATATTAGTTAAAATAGCTCATCAGGAGACCAAAGAAAGTTATGGTTATATTTGTTTAACCAAACATTTACAATCGCAAGGTACTCAAATCAGTGAATACACTGTACGTAACATAAAGAAATTGAATCAACTGTATTGTAAGCGTTATAAACGTTTCAAAAGAACGACAAATAGCGATCATAATCGTTCTGTTTACAATAATTTGTTAGAGCAAAACTTTACAGTAAATATCCCAAATCTTGTGGAGGTAAGCGACATTACCTGTATTTGGACAGCAGAAGGCTGGCTTTATTTGGCTGCTTAAAAATATCTCTGTAGCAAACAGGTAGTCGGCTATTGTTTAAGGGAACGGATGACAGTGCAGCTTATTTTCAACGCACCCAGCATGGCTGTTAGGAATCAAAAACCACCACAAGGCCTAATTGTTCATTCAGATAGAGGTAGTCATTATTGCAGCCATGAATATCGAAATATAATTGAAAAATATGGTTTTCAAGGTTCATGAACAAAAAAGGCGACTGTTATGATAATGCACCAATTGAAAGCTTCTGGGGAATATTAAAGAACGAACTTGTTCATCAAAGTAATTATAGAAGTAGGGAAGAAGCAAAGGCAGATATTACTAAATACATTGAGCTATTTTATAATCAACAAAGAATTCAGAAAGGTTTAGATTTTAAGACACCAAATCAAATGGCAGAGGACTTTTATAAGTCGGCTGCCTAGAATCTCCCATGTGGAAGTCTTCTGGTATTTCAGCACATATCAATTTTAAGACGGAGCGTAGAGAATAAGCTTAGGCTAAATGGTTAAGCTTAAATTAAACTGAATAATGAGCTGTATTTTTAAGACACCATTCTTAAAGCCTGTTCCAATCCACACTGTTTAATGTTGGCTCCGGCGCCAAACCATGCCGAATTTAATCGATGATCCTGACTCATTGTCCTTACATATACTCATGACTATTAACGATTAATTTGCTTATAATACCTTTACTTCATTTATTACTATTATCAAAAATGGCTAATACTTTTAAATCATTTATACACTTTACCGCTTCTTTGGCGCTCTATTTCTCTGGGATAAATGCAATTTACGCAAAAATACCTGATGAACTTCTTTATCAGCCTCCCAAAAATGTAGAATCAACTCAACTAGCTACTCTAGTAGGTTTTCAAAAATTAAATGCTATTCAACTTATTAAAGCCCGAATATATCTTACTTATATCAATGATAAAGCTACTTTAAATCGCTCGCATGACTGGCATAAAGTTTATGAGATTTCTCCAGGACTGGCAGATATCCGCCTTGTATCAGATACACCTAACTATTTTACAAGTGGACGTTTAAAATTTACTGCAAAAGCTGGACATCATTATCAAGTTAAGAATAATCAAGCAGATATAAAGTTTAATAAAGAACCTTTATTATTTTGGGTAGAAGATCTCGATACAGGTGAGGTTGTAACACCTAAGCAGGAATTATTAGGTATTACAGTTCCTTCATCAGTAAGTTTTGTCCCTGTGATCATTTCAAAATAAAGACGAGATATTATTGTGAAAAAAATTATTTTATTGTGTAGCGTAACTCTTTTGGGATCACTAGTATCTGGATGCATAACAACTAGAAATACAGGACCTATAGAACCTATCACGTATTTTTCTTCTCCTGCTATATCAACAAATACAGCGACAATTATCGGTAGCACTGAAATCAGTCAATCAATTAAGGCTGATAAAATTGCATATGTATTTGCAGTTGATTTTAAGAAAATCGAAAATGGCCGAGGGCAAATGAATTCTCAGCTAGCAATAGAGGCTGGTGAGCATGATCTACAGCTTTGGTGCCAACAAGGCGGCTTTAAATATACAAACTTAACTAGAGTAAAACTTGAGGCTGGTAAGCATTACCAAGTTGGTTTCGACATGAATGTCAATAAACAATACAATTGTTATATTTGGATTTATGATTTAGATGCAAAAAAAGCAATTGGAGAATTAATACCTACAATTGAAGTTGGTGAATATGCTAATCCCGATAAAATACGTCCAATTACGAAATTTTTAGAAGCTCGTCCGAATACCCAATCAAATGTGACTGTACCGATTCGAGTAATCAATAAAATGGGACATAATTAAATATAAAAAAGCCTGGATTACCAGGCTTTTTTTATTAACTAAAATATCAACGTTTAATTATTTTTTTCGGAGACCAATCATTCCACTCACCATCAAAGGGAGTAAAAACATCAAATTCTTTCATAAATTCCCAAGGCTCAGGATATTCAAGTAAAGGCTCTACAGGCAACCATTCTTTAGGTATCCAAGAAGTATCTATATTTAACTGATATCCATTTCTCCATGCCAATTTGCTATAAATTACAGCATGAGTAGCAATAAAATGCTCAGTAAAAGTAAATGCAAATTCAAAATTACGAACTTTTGCAATTTTTGGACTAGTTAACTCAGTCAAAACATTTTCCATTTCGGTTTTATCGCCATTGGCTAAGGCAAGATAAAAACGATGGTCAATTAAATACTTTTTATCCTTTTTTAAATCAGTTTGTAAAATGAGTTCACAACGTTCACGTAATTTATCCCACTCATGATTAAGAGCTAATATCAACTGATACCCATGAAAATCTGGCTTACGCGGATTATCACGGTCTTTAATTGAGCCTTGTCGATCATACGATACTCGGTGCTGACTATACCAAGAAATGATTTCCTCATTATCTGATAATAAAGCATATAAATGTTTATAGGCTGGAAACCATTCTATAGCGTCAAACTGAAACATCATACGATTCAGTTTAGCTGCAATAAAACACCACTGTTTAAAAGCAATTAAGTCTTTATCACGGAACCAAGATACCATTGCGTTAGCTTCAGCATAACTCCCTAACATTCCTATACAAAATGGTACATCACCTTTATTATTAGTAATGTAGTCAACTAAACTAACTGTGTTTTCATTAAATTCAGCATGTTGAATTACATGAGCTAATGCTTTTTGGAAGGCTTCATTGTTTTTTAAATCAGACATAATTCTTTCCCAATTATTTTTTCGTTGCTGGATCAATACGAACTAACATTAACTTTTCTGCACTCTTATCAACATATGCTGCACCTTTCACCAATGTGCCATTTTGTCGAGCAGCGAAGACAGCTTTATATGCCTCGCTATTTGGGTCTAATTTAGCAAGAACAGCCCTATCCCATTCACTAGACATCTGCATGTTACCACCAGCAGCTTTAGGATCTAACTTAATCCCTTTTTGACCTAACTGTTTGCTATCAACAACCATGGTCAAATTTGTATTTCCCTGAGCATCTTTAAATATAATGACATGATCATAGCCATTATTACTTCCATACTTGCCACCTGATAAAACTTTACCACCCTGTTCTTTAACAACGTTTTCAAATAATGCTTCTGTCTTAACTCCCAGAGGATCACCATTTTTAGCAATTTGCTTGACTTGTCCTCGAGTTACCACACTAAGATCTAAATCGATTGCATTTTTATCTAATTTACGATTACTAATCACACCATATTTTGTTTCTTTTACAATATTTTGATATATCAGATCACAACACTGCGCATTATGAACCCAAACTCCAAGCTTGCCGACATGATAAGTGTGATAATCTTTAACTTCAATGTTATAAACAGTATCCAGTTTTGCTAACAGTTTTTGACTAATAACGGTTAATTCATTATTACTTCTATCTAATAAAGTCATTCCTTCAGAAAGAATCGATGCCTTCTGCCAACCAATATTTTTTACCCAAAATGGGTGTTCTTCAGTTGTTTTGAAAGTTTCTCTTTCCCCTAACGCATTTTGAACAACAACCTCAAAAATTGGTTGATTATGTGTAATCTTTTTTGCGATTACAGGCTTATAATCGTATTCCAGCGTAAGATCATTTCTAGACCATACCAATTCATTGCCATTAAATTCTTCAATAGACTTAAGACCATTTTTGGTTTCAATTAATGTGCCAGCTACAAAACAAGTTGTTCCATTTGTACAATTAGTAATTGTGGGTTTATTAATCAACACCCTTTGCTCTTGTACAGCTTGTTTTGCTGTTGTTCTAATGCTATTCGTAACACTGGCCATAGATAACATGCCATAAATCATTTCGGCTTGGGAGGTACTTAATCCTGTTGTAGCACTAATAACCTGAGCACCAATTGTATCTACAGATTTACCAGACCAAGCTTGCTTAGCTCCTGTCATTACTAAGTCAGCAGATGAAACAAATCCCCCTAACGCAACTAAACAGCCAACACCCGTAACACAAGTTGAGCCTAAAGCAGTAGAACCAGCTAATCCCACGCCTCCACCAACAATCATTACTGCACCGCCAGCACGAGTAGTAATCTGATATTTACCATTTAATTCTCGAAAATTAGAAACAGCAGCATCTTGAGTTCTATCACTAGAAGTATATTCAAAAAGCTTTTGATTTGTAGTCATACTACCCATGATAGGTGTTCTAAATTTTTGTTTACTTAGATAATCCCTTTCTACTTTAAAATCAGCAGAATTACCGGCATCCTGTATTGCTTTTAAATATGCATACTCTGTTGTTCCTTCATAACCTTCCGCACATCGCACTAATGCACATGCTGCAATATTATAGCGGGCTTCCTTATTAGCATTACCTGCCGCTAACATTTTAATTTTGATTATTTCATTTTGATATAATTGTCTATTATTTAAAATTGCCACTTCTGCTGAGCTCGCAGCTGTGGTTGGATCGTAACCCGTTAAAGTAGCAACAGAGCTCGCAACTAATTTTGAAACATCACGTACTTTTTGCTGGTACTTCTGGATATCAGCATCACTATTAAAACTCTTACTATCAATTGATTTGTCCATCTGTTCAGCAACAATTTCACCTACTGCTGCGCCTATCGCTCCAGCCTCACATTCAGACTTACTTATTGATGCGGCTACGCATCCCGCTGCGGCATGTGCTACTTTGTGAAGCACATACTCCATATCTAATTCACTGCTTTCAAGTGTCTTAATTTGCCCAGATAAAGATGCTTGTAGTGCCATAGCAGTATTAGCAAGGATAGCATTTCCTAGGTTCTCGCTGAGACTTCCACCATTAATTGCGGTACTTACTAATGAACTAGCTCCAGCATTTACGATTCCTTGAGTTGTTCTACCAACAATTTCTTTCATAAATTCGCCTTGTTTTGTCATTTTAGACAAATCAGACATCAATTCAGTATTGCTTAACTGGCTCAAGACCCCTGCTGTAACAACAGATGTTGCTAAATTCTTAATTGAATCTTTACTTCCTAAATCTTTAAGTGTTTTACCAATATCTCCGCCATTATTAATCAGACCAACACTTGCCTGAGCTGCAAGACTAGTGACTGCTGCATTAGCCATAGCACCCAAAGTAGATGGAACAATTGCTCCAGCCGCAGTTGTCGTTATACCAGCTGAGCCAATCATACTTGCACCCAAGCCAACTGTTGTACCACTTGCAGCTGTCCCACCAGCTGCTCCAGCAGCTGCGGCAGTACCTGAACCCATCGTAACAATTGTGACAATGATAACAATAATCGCAGCTCCAGCTGCTGTTAAACCTTGTGATTTATAGTCCCAATCCTTTTGGGTTAATAAAATTGTCTGCCAATCTACATCTTTGCGATTAACTAATTCTTTGAGATATGCATTTCCTGGCTGATCAGCTAATTTTAGAATCTCATCTCGTAGCTCTTTTTTATTCGCATCTTTTTCGCTAATTGGAACCTGTACACTTAAACCACCTCCAGCATTCAAAGTAGGTAAAACTGGACCATTAAAGCTCGGTAATTTTGCAGTTTCTTTAACAGAACCTTTATCCTGCATTGATTGCCAGACTATAGAGTTCTTTTTCTTACTCAAAGTTTCCGAAACTGTGCTTGAGGCTGTAAGTAAAGATAAATCTCTCCCCGCTTCTATCTTAGCTCCTTGCAAATATTCAAACTCTGTACCAACTAAACGAACATCTTTTTCTGCTTTGATACCGATGTAATCGGCTTTTAAAATACCTGGCAATTCACTAATCTGGGTACGTGTTGTATTCGTATTGGATTTATTATATTTAATACCAGCAAATGATGATTTTTTGGTGATATCAACGTTACTACTTGAAGATTTTTGAACAGTGTATAAGTTAATATTTCCACCAGAGCGAATTGATATTTCTCCACCCTTCGCATTTAATTTACCTGAGTAAATATCGATATTATTAGCTAAATTTTTTTCTTTACTCTCAATGAAAATATTTTTCGCAGAAATATCTACTGGTGCTACATCTGCCCGATTATTTTCTGAAACTGTAGTAATGTATTTTGTTTTCAATCCCCCCCATGATTTATCCTTTTCTGTTGTTGTTACACGATCAAAGGATTGTTCAATAGCAGCATCAATCAAAATATTTTTATTAGCTTCAATTTTAACAACACCATTTGTTGATCTGATTTCTGCTGCTTGAAGAACTAAATTATCCTGTTTGGTATTACCTGTCGCATTAATCGCAACCCCCTTATCCCCATTAATTACTGTCGGACTAATATAGGTCCGCATGCTATAATTTTCGTCCCCCTCATTACCTTGATCATAAAAATTAGTGTGACCATCAATAATCATACTCGCATCTAATTGGGTGGACTTACCATCAATGCCTTTAGTCGCAGTTGATATATATTGTTGACCTAAACTACCCTGTGCTTCAATATCAATCTGGCCTGCTTTGGCAGTGATCGTTGCCCCACTAATTGATATACCCTTTGCAGAACTTAAAAGAACATTACCTTGATTCGTTATTAAATTTGTTTCAGCATGCTCAGAACCATTAACTGCTGAGCTATATTTATTTAGATCATTCTTAATAATATCCAATTCTTTTTTCAGACCAGCCATACCAAATAAATTAGCTATAGCTTCTCTCAAACTAGCTGCTTTTTGAGCATTTACGACAAGAAATGGAGGTCCTGAAATTCCCCCTTGAGGGCCTACTTGACTTAATTGCTTCTCCAAAGAAGCCTTTTGGCTAATATACTCTGGATTATTTTCAATAGAAATAATATTTGCCTCAATAGTAGCCTTCTTCTTATTTATGTTCTGAATTAAAGATGAAGAAGCCTGATTATTTATTGCATTCTTTATCCCATCTACTTTCATATTGCCTTGCGTAGACACGATCTTTATATCTTTTTGAGCACTAAATTTTGCCCCTTGAACATCTACTGATGCCCCATCCAAACTAATCCCTCCACTTGCTGCTACTAGATTCACTACTCTTTCTGAACCATTTCCAGCTTGTCCACTATAGCCAACTAAAGTCAAACTACCTTTTTTTGAGGTTAACTCTAAATCACCAGCAGTTTTAAAAAAATATATATTAGGATCTATAGACAGTGAGTCCTGAGTATGGATAGTTAAATCACCATTTAAGCTATTTAATTTCGTGCTATTTTTAAGTAAATCACTGCCCATTGCATTGAACTCTACGGCCTTAGGTGTATTTAATCCTCCTCCAGCCTCAACCAAAATTGCTCCACCTGTGAAGTTTGTATTTTGAATATTTTGATTTTTTTCACTTATTACCGATAACACACCTGATGAACTTAGTTTACTGGTTTTAGTAGAACTAAAACTTGGATTATCTCCTGAAGCAGCTTGGCTATTGATATAAATATTTTTCTTAGAATTTAATGCTGTATGTTGCTGAGATGTAGACTGAATACCATCTAGTGTTAGATTATCTTTAGCAAATAATTCAATATTAGTTTTAGCCGTCAATGTACTATCAAATATATTATTTTGAGCGCTACTAGTCGCAAGAATATTTCCATTTTGACTTTCTAAAACTGTATTTTGTATTGTGAGATTCCCTGTTCCACTCGTACCAATAACAATACCCTGATCACCTTTTAATACTGTTTTTACAGTTCCATTATTCGTAAAAATAGAATCTTTTGCCCCTAAGATTGAAATCTTACCTAGTGTAGAGACTGCATTTAGCCCAGATGCTGTAAGCTTTCCATTTAAAGAGGCAACAGTGATATTATCTTGAGCCTTCAATGCCTGACTTAAAACAAGATCAGCAATTTCAGAACTCACATCAATATTTTTTTGTGACGTCAGGGCACTATTGAGTGTTATTTGATTGGCATGGAGTTGAATGCTGTCTTTATTGGAAATTTCTTTTGCCGTAATGGTTAAATTATTGGCTGCATCCAGCTGAACCATGCCTGTAATAAGTGGAAGTGCCTTGTCAGCATTGTTCCAGATCAAATCACGTCCACTGTAGGCTTTAATATTTTTGACACGTGTCGCAGCGTTTTCAAGTGAAAATCCAAGATTCTTTAGATTCAGATCTCCTGAACTATAAAGGTTTAAATCTTTACCCGCATAAATCGTCCCAGCTTGGAGATCAATCAGGTTTTGGGTATTAGCCGAATTTGCTTGTAGATTGATTGAACCTAAAGATGCCTGTATATGGTTCTCTGTAAGTGATAACTTACCATTACTTAAAACATTTAAATCTTTGGCTGCAATCAGTTTTGCACCTTTTGCTGCAACCAAGTCTTTTTGGACCTGTATGCTTGCTGTACCACGGTTACTTGTGATGCCTGCGTTAGTTGCCAGATTGATGTTCGCTGCATCAACATATACATCCCCGCTCTGCGCATCATTAAAAATTCGACTATTCGCCGCTAAATTTAAATTACCTTTAGTATTGATCATTAAAGGAGAGGAAGCCAAACTACCGTTATTAATAATAATTTCTTTAGCATTTATATTCAGGTTATTACCTGAATCGATATTTAACATGCTATTACTGTTAATACTGCCTGATGAGTTGATATCTGCAGCTGCACCAACACCCGTTGTTTGTATGTTCACTAAACCTTGGGTTTTACTAGTCGAACTGATTGTGCCACTGTGTTCAATTTTTCCGGCGCTGGTAATCACCAGATTGTTGACTGCCTGAATAGTCCCTGCGTTCGTCACGCCTAAGCCTTTTTCAGTTCCCATCAAATAGATATTATTGGCATACATGCCACCCAGTGCTTTAACATCTACCGCCAATGTCGGTGCGGTTCCAGTACCAGTTTTAGCAGTAACATCCTGCAAATCTGCACTGACATTATTTGCCCCGGCAATGACCTGAATATCATTTTTAGCACGAAGTTCCGCACTAAGTTCTAATGCACGGGCATAGAGGTCTACATAATTTGCATCGTTATTATTTCCCCCTAAACCAAATTTAGAATTAGGGTTTGCTGAGACCGTAATTTTACCTTGGTCAACCGTAAACTGTTTGATACTACCATCAGCATTTAACTGGGGTTTGCCTGTGGTAAAAATTGCCTTGTTGGCATTAATAAAACCACCACCCTTAATGTTAATACCAGATGGGTTGGCAATAATCACATCTGCCATTTGCCCTGCAACTTCCAAGTTACCCTCAAAGCGTGAAGCAGCTGACGAGTTTACTTCATTTAAAATAACTCGTGCTTCGCCTGTAGCTAAAAATGGGTTGGCAGCAACGTTTCCTACTGTTTTTGTTGTAGCACCCTGACGGCTGTTATTCAGTACAGCACCTTCTGCCAGTACATCAAACTGTTTATAAATATTATGGGATATCCCATTTTTTGGAGTTTGAATATTGACCACAGGAACAACTGTACCTGCTGAGTTCTTACCCGCAGCAATGACTGCTCTATTCGCAGCATTTGCAGCACTATCTGCTACGATATCAGCATATACAGGTGCTAAAGGCATCCACAAACTTATACTGGCAACCAGTGCTTTCACTTGCCAGAGCTGATGAAATGCCTGAGATTCAGTATTATTAATTTGGTTCTGGGAGCTAGCTTCACTTTGACCCGATGTCTTGGTTTGGCTTCGTACATTTTCAGCCACAGCCACAAACATTTGACGTGCTTTGCTATAAATAATGCGGTAACTATTCTTGTTCATGAATAAAGTCTTTTCTAAAGTAAATTAATAAGAAAGGTTGATACTAAAACCGGTAACCCAGTCTTTTTTTATGCTGTCAGGTGCAATTAGCCCCCGACCCGTAAAGGCATCCAGATAAAAACTATTTTGATAGGTGCGTAGCCCTAAAACACTCCCGAGTAAATAACGCTGACCCGGTATGCTATTGCGACCATTGACCCAGCCCTGATCGACTGCCATATAAAACTGGGTATTAGGAATTGGTGCATTCAAGCTGATTTCTTGCTGTAGATATTGTCCGTTATCTCCGGAAAGCATGAGCTCACCATCAAAACCCCGCACGCTATAGCGCCCACCAATATAAAAGCGGTCGTTAGGTACTAAAATTTTAGGTGCATATTGCCCGCGCCAGTTAAGGCGATACTGAGCTGGTTTTTCAAGCAAAAGGAATGGTGTACTAAAACGTAAATCGGCACTTAAAAGTGGAGCACGGGAGTAACCTTCAACAGGAAGATGATTTCCCTTATTATCTGTAATATTTTCTTCAGGTGCTGTCCAAGCATTTGTCCCCATCCCACGACGGTAATCAATACTGCTATCTAATACCGCATTTCCTAAATATTGACGGTGTTGAAATCCTAAATTCCAGCCTGAGGTTTTACGGTGTAATACATCAACTTCAATATCATTCATAAAGCTTTGGCTTTCTTTATGATATATCTTCCCATAAATACTGGTTTTATGTTGCCCACTACGGCTAATAACTCGAGATAGGTTTAAATTGGCTTGTTGGCTATTACCATCATAAATAACGGGGTATTTAGATTTAGGCGCTACCGTTCCCTGTCTATAATAATAATCATTATAGCTAACACCTAAATCATAATAGCCAAAAGGTACCTGATAACTAATAAAGTAACTTCGGTTTAAGCCTTCATGAAAGTCATCTAATGAATGCCCCACGTTTAACGATAAAATATCATTTAAATGAAATGGATTATTGATGCCTATCCCGATATTTCCCGTATAGGTACCAGTGTCCTGATTACCCGAGTCATCTACACTTAAATTGAAATTAACTTTTTGTAGTGGCTGAAGTTTAAGTATTAAATCGCTATAGCCCGTTAATTCTTTATCTTGAGCACTTGCGGGAGTAATTTGCATATCTACCGCATAGACACGTTTTAGGTTTTCCAGACCCTGATCAAGTCTTTTTAAATTTACAATGTCCCCCGCTTTAAAGGGCAAGCCAGTCTTAAGCTGTAATGACGAGATTTTCCCTTCTTGTATAACAATCTTATTCAAGCGTCCGATTTGTATACTCAGGTTTAGCTTCCCCTGATTTAAGTCTTGCGGACTCACGACAATTTGGCTGGTAATAAAACCCTTTTTTAAAAGTTCATTTTGGGCATAGTTGACAATGTTATGTAAGCTTTTGGTTCCAATACATTTACCCAAAATATTCTGTGGGTGTTTTTTTATAGCTTTAACCACAAAGTTAAATTGCTGCAGTTCAGACTCAGGCTGATCATTTAAAGGGACAAGGCTAATTTCTTTAACCATTACGCATGGGCTTTCTTCAACAACCAGATGCTTAAAATCCTGTAATGGCTTGGTGTTTTGGTAAGGAGTTTGCTGAGCGAGCTGGTCTTGTATTTGCTGGTTAAGCTCTTTTAAACGTTGATCTTGAAGCACCTGACTGGGCAATGAAACGTCTTCAATCGCATAGACATAATGAGAAGAACAAATAAAAAAAATAGATAAAGGTTGAATTAAAAATCTTCTAAACATTTCCTATACAGAACAGTACGTATTAAAACAATATTTTACACAAACCTCAGTAAAATTCCATAAAGTCTTTATTTTCTTTATTTATGCAAAATCAACTTTACAAAATCTATTCAACAGAGCAAGACCGTATCTTCGGCGTTCTTCATCTTGTTATTACGGAAGAGACCATACACAATCAATTTAAGAAAACCGGAAATATAACAATAGAATCATACGTATATACAACTCCCCCAAAAAAGCCTTTTTATAATGTTTTCTTCGCATCTTACCGTGATGACTCTATTGGGAAAATTGCTAATATTTCGTCTGAAGACCCTCACGGTAAGGGGGATATTATTTTTAACATGGACCAAATTAGGGGATTAAGAATTGGTTCATTAATTATGTATTTAAAGACCGAATGGTTAAAAAAATTAGATGAAGATTTCCCTGTAAAAGGTATTCATTTTAAACCGCAAGGAAGTGTAATTCGCGCCCAAAAATTTTATGAGAATTTTGGTGTGCCCATCACTGGTTCAATGTTTCATATTGCTGATTTAAAGCTTCATACAAGCTGGGAACAAAATATTGAAGAAATTAAAATTGAAAACCTAGACAAATTAATTTCTGATCTCGCAGATGAAGAACGATTACTCATCAAAAAAATTGAATATTTAGAACAATTAAATAGCGAGAGTAGAGCTCAAATTCAAAAACTCAATATTTTTAACTTTTGGATTCCCAAAAAGTTCATAGATCAGAGTGAAAAAATTAAGAATATCACTAGTGATGTTAACAACAATCTATCATTTAATAAGCTTGAAAATAAAATTGAGCATCTAAGCCAGCTCTTTTTTCATTTACCTAAACTTCACGAAGAATTGGCTAAGAAAATTAAAAATAATCAAAAAGAAAACTATTACTGGAGTCTATCGCAGACACCATTTAGATTTAAAGTAGCACTAGGTAGGCTTTTTAATCAATTATTATTACCTGGACTTGTTATTTTAATCAGCTTAGCATTTTATTTTAACTATCGATAAATTATAAATAATCATTATTAGCCCATCTTTGATGATGAGCTAATAATTTGATTTAAATCACACTTTCATGTAATTGATCAACTTAGGCTAAACAGTTAAGCTTAAGTTAAACTGAATAGTACACAGTATTTTTAAGATACCATTCTTAGAGCCTGTTCCAGTCCGCGTTGTTTAATAGTTGCGCCCATTCCAAACCATGCCGAATTCAATCTGTGATCTCGACTCATCGCACGGCGTTCATGGTCAACAAACTCAGTGATACTACAAAGCAAACCATAAGCCGTATCTTTAGCAGAACTTAACTCAGCTCCTCGTCCCTGCCCATTAAACATAGTGATTGCTTTTGACATTGCTCGACCATTTGGCTCAGATTTGGAGTTTGATTTTTTGTACATAGATGCTGCTTTAAGGTAATACTGAATGATACTTTCATCCTGTTCGGCAATGCTTAGATTGGTGTTATTAAACACAGCATCAAAGTAGGCTGCTGCTTCCTGTTGAGTGACTTTACGTTGACTGAGTTGTTTCATTTCATACATGTGCTCGTCCCATGCATGAATCGAAATACCCAATTGCTGTTTAATCTTCTCTGCATCGAACTTGGTACTGTGTGGAACTTTTACCACGCCAGCACTTCTATTCTGCCCACGTACGGCAATCGCCAGAGTGTTATTACATACCACGCGAATACTAGTGAACTGCGCCGTGGTTGCCAGTGTGCCATCACATGCTGTTGCTAATAAAATATAACCATTACTGACATCCTTACCTTTCAGTGCTACCGATTGTCCTGTTCTTGCCAATGCCCAGAACTTACGTCCACCTTTAAGTACACCCGCCGTTTCCAGTTCAAAACCCGATTGCTCAGTCAGGTCTCGGTAAAACTCCAGAATCTCTCTAGGCTGGACTTCCTGATAGCGCTGACTCACTACCGAGAGTGGTGCATGCGTATCTGAACGATAAAGCACTCGCTGCTCTTCATAAGGCATCAGGATATTTTGTCCCCGTTCATTCTTTGCCATATAACTAACATTGGATGATTCAATCCGCCAGTCCATACCCGCCTGCTGTGCCCATACTTCAATTGGCTGATTTTGAGGAAGTTGATTACCTAAGCCATGCCAAGGGGTTTGACCAACGAATGCCATATTTTCTATTTGATGTGCCATGATTGATTTCCTTTAAGTGATTTAAATAATTTGAATGCTGTAAACGATGAGAATTACGAGAAGCCTGATTGCTGGATTTCAAAATGTTCCAGACATTGCTCACACTGGTAATGCAAAGTCACCATGTTGTCTTGATGCTGAACGTAGAGCAGAAACATGCCACCGATAACCAAACCCACAAAGCCGCCCACCAAAGGATGTACAGGGCTGCGCTTTGACAACTGCATACAAGCTGCTGCTAGCGACATGGGTGAAAATGATGAAAGCTTTGCAAATACACCTGAAGTGGGTTCAGTCTTGCGGAGTAATGTGATGTGTAATGAATGACAGTAAGGACACTGGTGCATGTACCTCTCCCTTGAATAAAAGGCATAAAAAAAGGACCTGCCTGATCGGCAAGTCCTCTGGAAGGATTAAGTTTTAAATAGTGCTATTCAGCCTGTTGACGTTTTGCTTCCCATTGTTTGGTATACGTTTCTGCTGGAAGGTAATGCTTTAAACCGAATTCAAACTGATTCCTTGGTGAGTTCAATACATCCTGAAATGGTTGCGTTGTGAAATCGTCATTCGGTTCCGCCCATGAATCAATCGATTTTTGTTCAAACTTAATGGGTTTATACACTTGGGTATAGATGAGGGATTCACCGCCTACCCGTTGCTGTTGGGTAATCTGGGAACGAAACTTAAAGAACAGTACCCCAGATACTTTTAAGTGGTTTTGTTTAAAGTCCATGATATAAGCTCGCGCCCAACCAGAACCTTTTACCAACTCCTGTGCATCTGCTGCTGCCATAGATAGCGTTAATAAAGTTTCCAGTCTTCGAGATGAAGCATTCTCTTCAATCTTTAAGGTCAGAATACCTTGATCAGCATTGTACTGATAATCAGGGTCTGCAAATCCACCCTTAATGTAAAGTCGACGCATGGCTTTATTTAAGGCGTTCTGCAATAGGTTGACATCATAATCAACCTGATAAGCCTTCAACTCTGCTTGGGTCTGTTCTACACGTAACTGGTATTGCTCCGTGGTTTCAAACTCACCTTTCGGTTTAATAATCGGTGTTTTTAACATCCGGACATAGTTGATCGCCAGATTATTGGCAGACTGATAGAGCTGATCACTGGTTAAATCAAAAAGAACTTGATCCATCCCATCCATAGGCCCACTTTCACGCCCCATCACTACAATCTGATCGTTACGTAGCTTCAGATTCTGTCTTAATATCGTAGCGACTTGATCAAATGTACGGAGATCATGATCTTCCCGTCTGTCGACAGTATCGAGAGGGAATCTAGCTGGACTCGGATATTGGTAATTGTCCTCTGGAAAGTTGCCCAGAATATCACTATCAATCAAAGGCAAAGGTTGCACAGCAGTTTTTGAGAGAATGACTGGTGATGTTGCTACGGTTTCAGTTTCAGTCTCACTCTCGCCTGAACCAGAGACATCACTATATTCATCCTGTACCGTTTGCGGCTCCTCTTTTTTTGAACAGCCACCGAGAAATAAAACACTGACAATACAGCAGCAAAGTAATTGTTTTTTCATCATGGTAAGTACTCTAAATTCGAATTTATTCACGTGATAGGCAAGTCTGATCAGGAGGTTTCCATCAGGATCAGTACCTTCTTCATATGGGTAATGTGTATTTAAAATTTCTTTATTTATGATTTTCCTGATTGAGGTCAGCTTGCTCAAAAGCATGAACTTCATCTCTGTCAGTAATACTTGTCACTGCTGTATCATCAGGACTCATTGCAGGACGGCGGATATCTTCCAGCATCTGTTTTGCTTGTTGATCCTGAGCACGGTCGTAGGCATAAAACAACGCAAAAGACTGAATAAAAATCACGATATAAGCGGCATACCATTTCCAGCGCCGTTTCAACCGTTGGGTATTGATCTTCATCAGCTACACTCCCAGATAGGCTTTTAATACAGCCCTAGCCTGATTAAGTTGCTGGGCCTGTTGCTCAATCAGTTGTCGTACTGATTCGGGTAAGCTCTGGTATTTATCCGGATGGAAATCTGCCATCTTTTTTCGGTAAGCAGCTTGCAGGGTTTGCTCACTCAATACATGAGGTTGAATCTCAAGAAGTTGGCATGCCTGTCGTTGCTCATGATTCAAGTCAGGAGTTCTTTTCTTATTTTGTTCTTCTGCTAAACATTGATAGATAATTTTGACTAGGTCTGGAAAGACTGCCCTAGAGACGTTAGTTACCCGGCATAAATGAGTCATGAACAAATCAGCCTGCTCCTGCTCAATTTTTCCTAATGCCATGGCATAGACCAGTTGCTCAATCATCTCCCTACGAAAGTTATAGGCAAGTCTATCTTTCAAGCCTGCCAGCCGATGCAACAAATCTTCATAATCAAAGCGTACCTGTTCATTCAGTAGTTTTTCGACATACTGATGCACTGCCTGATCATTCAATTTATTAAAATGATCGGATACAACTTCTTTTGATCGAGCATTCCACTGCCTCGTATTAAAGGTAATAAAATAGGCAAACAGATCAATCAGGATCTGCATCTCGGCATCAATTCTTACAACTTTCTGATGAGTGCCTTGTCTACCATGTTGCCCCTGACAACATTCCTTTAGGAAGGCAACTAGGGTTCTCACAACAGCTTTATCCAGTTGAGTAAAGTTCAGTTCATCCTGACCATTGATCAAAATGGAACTGGTAAGTATTCCAATGTCAGCCTCTACACGCTGGATGTGTTCAAACAGATAGGCTTTTTCATCTTCAAAGCTGGCTTTATAAAATATCCCCTTTTCCGTGAGACACATCCCCACCTTGGCACTGCCAAATACTGTGTCATCAATTAACATCAATACATCGTTGGGACTGACACCATGAGGAAGATAGCTCATAGCACCTTGTAACTTCTTATTAGGAATGACTGGCGCGAAATAAATATTGTCGCTACTTCGTAATAAAGGCACCCACTGACTTTGCTGGATTCGATCCGATATACTCATCGTCATAAATCCCCCTAGAAGAACCAGCGTATAAATATAAAAGGCCAGACTAAAGCACGTCCTAGTAGATAAGCACCAGAGTAATGACCCGGATATTCCCAAATGCAATACAGCCAGTAGCCAATGACAATCGTAAAATAGAAGGTGAAAAATGGATGTTTCATGATCAATATTCCTAAATTTGGTTGCATAAGCCCTTCCCGCTGCCCAGACAGGCAACAGGAAATGAGTGCTTCTATGATTTACTTAAGGCTTTAAATATCTACTGCTAAAACTTGTCTACGCATTGCTCACCAGATTGATACACCACGCGGTCAAAATCAGAAGGTAGGTAGTTCACACGTTCAATCTGGCGCATGACGGTTTTTCCATAGTGTTCTTCGACCTTGTCATAGACACAAGAGCAATAGCTGCGGCTGCCTCCCATGTTGTAGCAGCCATGCTTCATGCCCTTTTCGAAATCGGAAGAACAGCCATTCATGATCAGAACACTGATACCCACCACACCCATCAGAATCTTATTTTTCATCGTTATATCCAGTGACAAGGTCATGGAGCTTAGGCTTTTTTAGGCAATACAAAGCCCTGCCACGGTGTATCTCACATGACATATTTATTAAGTTAAATTTTTAGACGCAAAAAACTAAAGCTTGAGAAACAGTAAGTTCATCAAACTCTATTCAAACTAGTCGGGAGGTGTAAAAAGAATATGCATAGCCAACTCCTTTATATTGGGAGTTCTGCCAAAGCATTAGAGAATTATGGTGGCAGAACGAGAAAGGGTTCGCGGACTGGTCTTAGGGCCAGCACACCCGAAGGTGTCCCCCTCCCGTTCCACCGCAGAGAGGGGGCACGAGGGGCTGAGTACTAAAAGTAAAACCTTTAATACTCCTAAGAATGGTCCGCGACGACCAACTGGCAATGTAGGCCAGCACGCAAAGGATAATGTGCAACATTTAAGGTGTCAATGATCTATCGACTAAGTCGTAAAGTGATTGTTATTGATTTTCATTAGATTAGCCCATTAAACTAACCATTAAGTAAATTTAAGGATGTTTCAGTGGTTCGGTTAAAGTGTCTTGGTGGCCCCCTGTATGGACAAGAATATTCTCATGCACATGATGAGTTTATTTTTAAAGACAAACAGACAGGAAAACAGACGCGTTATATTAAACAGACTGTAGACTTCACACCGCCCCAAGAGTTCTTTGTAGCAGAGTCAATTTCTAAAACCGTAGCCTACCATCTTGCGTTGCAATTAATAAAAAGACCTTATTAAAATTAGAAAAGATTATATATTCAAACCTTAGTCGTATCTCATATTGACCCTACTTTAAGAATATGCCATGTTTCTAAAATCATTAATTTTTTTAGGTAAAAACATGTCAATTCCAATGAACCCTCATGAACAAGCAGACTTTGATCAATTTGAAGAAGATAGAGAAGAACAAATTAAGCAAATCATGATTGAAAAAGGCTGTTCTGAAAGTGATGCCAGAGTAATATGGGAAAAGGAATATGCTGAAGCAATGTCACAAGATGACTAGAATAAATCTTAATGTAAACCTATCTATTTAGTCTTATTTCAATAAGTGTTAGGGGCATTAAATGTCCCTAACAGACTTTTTAAATTAGTAAAATATATGTAATGGACGTTTAATTTGGAGCTCAATGAGAGAGATTTACCACACTAATTTCATCATTTTAAAATGCGTATAGTTTTTATAATTTTTTGCCTCTAAACAGCTACTTACCTGTAAGTCCGTACAACTTTTCAATGTATGTTTTAGGTTAATAAACAACTAAAACAACTATCTACAAGCATCATCGTACACAATGAGATGAGTATATCTTCAGGATATAAAATACCGATTTAATTCTTCATTGTTCTAGCTTCATAAGAAGACTAATTAAGTTATTTTTTACGGCGTTGGCACATCATACGAGATAAAAATTACCGAGTCTAGTTCGTGAGCAAAAGAACATTTTAGTCTGCTTAAGTCCGTATATCGGACTCATCCAAATATGCTCGTATTTCCGAGAAGGTTGAAACTGCCGTATAGAAGTAGAAAACATGTGAGCGTAGTTTAGGTTTTAAATTATTTATATATCTAATATACAAATATCTATAGAGACTAAATCTAAATATATTTAATTAACTAACCTGTGTAACCAGTTCTCTAGTGATTCAGTAGATTCATACAATCCAGTATTCCAGATGAAATATATATCCAAGATATATTTCATCCATGATTAATACACATACCTAGAGCAACGTTCTCACTCCAGTGTCTCTCCGATCAACAGGCAATCCGATCTGTCCCATGGCTGGTAGTACTGACATCCTAATCAGTCGATGCACTTTAGTCCGTCCATGAAGACTGCTAGCTACTCCCCTAATTAATTCTTGAGCTCATTGAGGGCACGGCTCAAAACAGTGTCCCAAGGAGAGCTTTATCTAGTTTATGCAAATACACCATCCAACTTCCCATTAGGTATATATCTATGAACCACCGCATTACTAAACCGAACTTAGCGTCTACTGCTGGGCAATGGTCTTTAGATGACCTAGAAGCACTTCAGTTACTCGATCAGATTCAGGAAGATTATTCTTGTTATGAGGTAAACAACGATGAAGGTGACCTAGTTGAATTTCGATTGCTTTCTCATCCTGAAACTCAATGTTTTATTGACCGCTTACAATTAGGGATTCATTGTCGTAAGCAACGTTCTTTAGCTTCATTGCGAACGACTAAAGGCATTCAGGGCAATAAGAAACTATCCGTGCAATATGCAAAAGACCTTCCAGTTCAATTAATCGCAGCATTACCCTCCATCTTCTCCATGCCAGTGTCTAACACCTATACTGTGAGCGTAGAGTTAGAAGCCATCCATTCAGTCATTCAAGACTTATCGGATGCAGAGAGATTCGTTCTAGGTACATTTACTTCAACTAGTGTTTATATCAACGAGCAAACTCAAGCTTACGTGGATGCTTTGAATCGATTCCAGAACCTGCTAAATGAGAGAATAAGCAGCGCTAAAGTCCGTAAACGATTGAATAGCCGGAAAGACAGTCGATTAAAGACCAAAGAGAAAATGATTGAGCTGGTACATGCCCTATTGCATGTCCATTCTAAAATACTGGTTGTTCGAATAGACCTCGGCATTATGCGAGACCCAGAGAGTTTAATAAACAATCATATTTCACCTGACCAATGGCAATCTGAACAGGATAGCCAATTCATTCTAAAAGCACTTAAACGCCTCAATGAGAATGCCAGAATGAATCGCATGAAGCATGCGCTGGGTTATATCCATCGCATTGAATACGGCCCTCAGAAGGGTTATCACGTCCATGCTTATTACTTCTTTGATGGGCAAGACCATTGGGCAGATATTACTTGGGGGCAGTACATTGCCAAACAATGGCAACAAGTGACCAATAACCAAGGCTCGGTATTTATCTGTAATATGAAGAAAGAAGATTACCGTTATTGTGCTTTAGGGATGTTGGATTATTCTGACGTAGAGATGCTAAAGAACCTCGAACAGAGTTTTGATTATCTTTGCAAGAATGACCAGTATTTTCAATTTATGAAGCAGAAACGGTTTAGAGGATTCCGTACCAGTCAGCCTCCTGAAATCCCTGAAGTTAAAATGGGATGCCCTCGGAAACATGATCAATCACATTTACGGATGTGCGGATAGGTTAGATAGCTCAGTAATCTTTATGTGAAATCTGATAGGTTCTAAGTCGATATGGTTATTTATACATCCACTTATCAAGCCTTGGGTATAAACAACCCAAGGTATTTTTTCTTTAAAATCACAGGTCATGTCTAAGTAAAAATACACTTACACTCTTATTCTTTAATTCTAGAAAACCCGTTATTCGTGTAAATCAAGTAAATGATTAGCTCTAATATACTCATCAATCAACTTAAGAAACTTGATTCTTTTTTTGCCTTTACGGACTGTCTTTTTCGAAATATAAAAGATATCAATCCAACCTAGGTTTAAGCGATGTTCATTTTTAGGAAGCTCAAGAATAATAGGAAATATTAAATGATCACCTAAAAATACCACAATGTAATCTTTGTTAGGCACATCAGGGGTAATTGTTACGTTGAAAGTTATATGGTGATAATCCTCCTCAAGATGGGGTAGTTCTTTGCCAGCCTCGATCTCAAAGAAACGTTTTAAAAATTGATTATTATTCATAAAGACCCTTTCACCAAACTCTATAGCATACAATGAGTTTATAGCCGAGTTGCTCACTCATATATCTTAAAGCTACATAAACTTGCTAAGTAACAATTTGATTTAAAATTATTTTAAAGTTCTTTCAATTATATCTAACAACCTAACTTTCTCGAGAAGTAAATCTGAAATTGCATCCAGTCTATTTTCTGCTGAACACCAGTAAATACATAGCCAACGTTCGGTACCTCTACGATAATTCTCAACTTTCTGATCTAGATACCGCGCATCAGATTGGGTACCTAAAATAGAAAAGGCTTCTTTTTCTCGCTCAGGAGATAGATTTAAGATGTAAGTAATTACTTTTATGACCGTTTGTCCATCCTCTTGTTTGACAAGAATGGTAATTTTAACAGGTTATTGATTTATTTAATCTAATTTACAAAAATAAAAAGTTATAATAAAAGTTAAAGGATTTAGCTATAAATGCAAGCTACGAACCGATTGAAAAAGATCGGATCGACCTTCTTAAACTTTTCGAACTAACGTTTGAGTATAAGGCCGATATTTACTCTGGTTACGACTGCCCTTTACTTTTTAGTAACAATGGCAATATATAATGGCGACAAGTAAAGTTCGGTATGATTCCATCATGGCAACATGATCTTAAATTTTCTAAATACACTTACAATACAAGAACTGAGATTGTAGATAAAAAATCTAACTTTTATTAAAAAACCTAATTAAAAATTTTACCATTAAAATGCAAAAATAATGCAATTTACAGAAACATTATGCAAAAAACGCATTGGAAATAACTACATATTAATTAAAAAATTTTAAAATCAAAAGGTTATGCTTTATTTTCAAATTACTATAATAATTTATTATGCAATTTTCAGATTACTTATCTATTTTTCGCAATTTCATAAGATTTTTTTCTGTAAAGCTACACACATATGTTAGTTAAAGGAAATACTTATGAATAAACCAATAGGAATTTTAGGGGGGATGGGCCCTCAAGCCACTGTTGATGCTATGAGTAAGATTATTAAGAATACCATGGCGAAGTGTGATCAAGAACATATTCCTGTTATCACGGTTTCTATTCCAGATATACCTGATAGAACAGAATCTATTTTAAATCATAATGATAAACCTCTTAAAAAAATGAGTGAATACTTAAAGATCTTAGAAAATGCCAATGTGGGATGTATTATTATTCCATGTAACACTGCTCACTTTTGGTTTAATCAATTGCAAGAACGCACTCACACAAAAATGATCAGCATCATTGAGTCTGCTGTTAAGCACATTGAAAAAACTGATACCAGAGAAGTTTGTATTCTGGCAACTTCTGCCACTATCTCGACACAGCTTTATCAAAATAAATTTGCTGAAAATAATATGAAATTCTCAACTCCTTCTTCTGAAGTCCAACAAAAAATAATGGATAGTATTTATAAATACAAATCAGGAAACTATGAGGAGTCCAAAGAAATAATAAATCAAGTTATTAATTTATATGAATTAAATTCAGATAGAAAATTTTTACTTGCGTGTACGGAACTTCCTTTAATTTTAGAAGAATGGATTAAAAGCTATCCAGATTTATTCATTGATGCAACTGATCTCTTAATTCGTAATGCTATTTATTGGTATCAATACGAGCAAAAAATATGAACTTTTATATAGACCAACTCCTATGCACTTTATGCATAGGTGTTGGTCTATATGCATGAGGCTGCGATAAAAAGCTGTCATAACTAAAAAAGGACATTTTAGTTCTTAAGCAAATATGTAGGTAAAACATGAAAAAGGAAACCACTGTACGTTATGTATTCATAGCTATTTTTCTTGGTGCAATAATTGGATTTATTTGTCACAACTTAGCATCTACTCCAGAAGAGGCAAAGGAAATATCATCTTATTTCAATCTTTTGACGGATATATTTCTAAGATTGATTAAAATGATAATTGCACCATTAATTTTTTCAACAATTGTAGTTGGGATAGTGTCCATGGGCCGCTCTTCTTCTATTGGAAAAATTACATTCAAAGCTATGGCTTGGTTCATCTCAGCTTCCTTAATTTCTCTAGGACTGGGCATGCTATTTGCAAATATTTTTCAACCTGGTGCTGGATTAAACTTAACAACGGATCATGTGTCTAATGTATTACCAACTTCAATTAATACTGAAGGGTTTACACTAAGTGGGTTTATTACACATCTTTTTCCACGAAGCTTTGCTGAAGCTATGGCAAACAATGAAATTTTACAGATATTAATTTTTTCAATTTTTTTTGGTAAAGCTTTAAGTTTTGTGAACTCCCAGTATGCATCTATCATTTTTAAAATTGTTGAAGAACTCAGCAATATTATGTTTAAGATTACAGAATATGTAATGAAATTCGCACCTGTAGCTGCTTTCTCAGCTATTGCATCAGCTATTACAGTACAAGGTGTAGCAGTTTTCGCAAATTATGCGACATTCCTTGGTTCATTCTTTTTAGCATTGTTAGTGCTGTTATTCATTTTATTCTCTTTTTCTTATCTTTTCTTAAAGAAAGACACTTTCACTTTGGCTAAACTCATCCGCGAACCTGTTATGCTTGCTTTTGTAACTACAAGTAGTGAATCAGCATATCCTAAAACTATGGATGCATTAAATAAGTTTGGAGTTCCTAAACAAGTAACTAGCTTTGTTCTTCCATTAGGTTATTCATTTAATCTAGATGGTTCAATGATGTATGCTGCTTTTGCAATTTTATTTATTGCTCAAGCTTATAATATTGATTTGAGTATTATGCAACAAGTTTTAATTCTCCTAACACTTATGATTACAAGTAAGGGGATTGCAGGGGTATCAAAAGCTTCTATTGTTGTAGTGGCAGCAACATTAAGCTTATTTAAATTACCTGAAGCTGGTTTATTACTAATTTTAGCAATTGACCAATTTTTAGATATGGGACGTACAGCTACAAATGTTGTAGGAAATAGTATTGCTACAGCAGTTATCGCTAGAACTACGCAATTAGATGAACTTTCAGAAGAAGTCAACACTAGTACACAAGTGATCATGAGTACTGAGCAACAAACTTCTTAATAAAAGTTTAGTAAGAGGGAGATAAAAATTAATAATTTATCTCCCTCTTAAATTTAAACGATTGCCCAATCAATTGCTTTAATAAAGCTCCATAATCCTTCTGAGGCCGTATTTAATCGAGAACTACTTCTATAGAGATAAATATCAACTGATAACACGGATTCTTTTAATGGAATAATTATTAGTTCATTCTCTTTCAATTCTTCTTGAATACTGTAATCTGGTAACCACCCAACTCCATAGCCTCCCTTAATCATATCTTTTAATAAGATACTCATAGACGAAACAAAGGTTGTACTAAAATAAGTTGATTGATTATCTTGAAGAAATTTATTTACTTTTTTCCCCATGTAACTATCATCAGTATAATTCATTAATGGAAGAGAATTATCCTCAAGTGAAAATTTAGGGCGCCCTAAATGATTTGCAGCTGTTACTAAGTATAATTTAGCTGAAAAAAGCTTATGACATAAAAATTGTGGATTCATAAGCTCATCATCATAAAAAGAAGCAATAAAATCACATTTGCCATTTCTTAAATGATCAACTGTCTCATTTACATTAATCGATTCAACATGAAATATTTTTTCCTCATAGTTTTTTAAGTTTCCTAATATTTTTGGGAAAATAAAACCCGCTAAAGAATGTGCTGAAGCTATTGTAACTTTACTTCTTAAATCGTTAGTTCCTTTAATTTTATCTATATTGTATTCAAAATCATCTAGAAAACTTCTTACATGTAAAAGGAATAATTTACCCTTTTCTGTTAATTGTAAAGGAGATATATCTCTATCAAAAATTTCAAATCCTAAAGAATTTTCTAGTGTTTGAATACGTCTACTTAAGGAAGACTGTGAGATATTTCGTATATCAGCAGCAATAGTAAAGTTTCGATATTTTTCTAATATGATAAGATCATACAACCATTTTAACTCTATATTTTGTATCATTAAAATCCTGCCACTAATTTGAATCTAAATCAAAATTTAGAATAATAAATAATTATAAGCTTAACGTACCAACGCAAGGATTTTAAGATGAAATTGCACCATCCATCATCCAAATAAAACCATATCTACAAAATGGTATTGTTTTATCTGAGGACTTATCAATCAATGCAGCTTTACCTATGCATAACGACGACTACTCCAATTAAATCTTGAATGCTCATTGAGGGCACTGCTCAAACAGTGTCCCAAGATGAGCTTTGTCTAATTATCCAAAATACATCATCCAACTTGTAGGTATATATCTATGAACCACTGCATTACCAAACCAAACTTAGCGTCTGATGCCCTCGAAAGCATGATCAGTCGCACCTCAAGCTCTCTTCTGCCCCTTCTTAGCTGCATGTTGAGAGTGCATCTTCCCATCATGATCTTAGCCTTAGTCCGCCTAGAGAGGTCTAAGGCTGTTCAAGCCAACTTGTCCTTAAGTTAAACAATATTATGTTCCAGCTCTTGAAATAATTAAAAATAAAACAATATATTAATTTATAATACTTCTAAAAGAGCAGCAAATACATGGACATTGAAATAACAGACAAAGAACGCTTAATTCTTGCTAACCAATATGAAATCTTGGGTCTCCTTAAAAAAGAGGATTACTACCTAGATTTGGCAGAACAATTACGAGATGGGCACAAATGGCTCTATCGACAAAGTTTTGATACCTTTTCTGACAATCTTTCAGATGAAGATGCTGAATTAGTACTCAATATTCTTGAGGTATATGAAGCATTACAAGATAGCTATGATGCTTTAAGTGATACATCAGGCATCTCACCTCAAGATGTAAAGTTTGCTGGTTTTGACGGTAATAATGAATCAGAATTTATGCGCTTTGTTGATGCCCTCAAAAAATCGAATCGTTTTGTTGATGTCATTAACGATGGGGTAAGAAATTCCCACATGCCAAAAGTTGGCAGATATCAGAATATGATTCAGAAATGGCATGAGCTAGATCGCTCGTACTCCTTAACAAAGGACCAAATTTTATATATTTTAGGTCGATAAAACGCTCACTGAGTAAAGCCCTAGTTGGGCTTTACTCTAGGGTTAGACTATCTAGTTCGTCAGAATTTTTTTAAACATTTCAGATAGATTTTGCATTTTTGAATGCTAATCGAGCTTCAATATACGCAAATCTCGCGGCCCAAGTAAAAATTAAAATTATCCCCAACGCTAGGAACGTTTTATCAAGCGTAAGAACATTTTTTTTGAGTATAAACATTAAAACTGAACTTACTGAAAGTGCAGAAAAAATTAGACATCCATAAACTAAAGCGGCACCAACGGCATACGCACCAACCTTTTTGATTTTTCTATTTATTGTCCACGGCTCTATCCCATCCCGAAGTTGTACACTAGTACGCACTCCACTCAAAATTCCTTTAATAATTTTTTCAAATGAAAGTTTGTTCTCTGTTAGTTTCTGGAGACGCTCATTGCTATAAACTAAAAGAGCAAGAATAATAGACAAAGCAACTAACCAATCCATTACAGGCACTACACTCGTCGGAATTGTAACAAATGGAAGAATTTCTTTTAAAAAGCTCATAATTAACGATATCTCCTCGTGAAAACGCTAATTTATCAAAAAAATAAAAAATGCATTGAAATCCGTGGAAAAGTTAAAAAAATTATTAATTTTTTTGTTGAGCAGATCAAATCAGATAAAAATTTATGTAAAGGATTTACTAAAGTTCTTTTTTTTATGCACTCCACTTGAGTTTTTAAGTAACCCAACTCCACTATCAAAAATCCCATTAAACAACTAAAATTACGACATACTGACCAATATAAGAATAGCCTGCATCTAAGTGAATGATGTTTCACAAACATAAAAAATTCTTTTCTATTATAAAGTTAGTATTACTCTACTCATTATTATCGCTTATATTACTTACTTAACTTTTCATCAAATTATGATGCTTGAGAATAACGGTAATGAATAATAGCGAAACAGATCATCTCTATAGCCCCCCGCCATTTACAGGATTTGACCCAAGTCATTTTGAAGATATAGATGATGAAGAGAATGAGGAGAGCGATGATCTAACTCCTTACATCCTTGAACAGCTTGGTATCTATGAAAGCTTCGTTCTTTACTACTATAAGTGTCAGAAAGTAGGCAATAGTGATTTATTGCTAACTCATCCAGACGACTTTGCAATTGCAGCCGAAGATAAGGCTATTATGTATCAAGCCACTTATTGCATGTCAGAACAAATGGAGGTCTTGAGCCCTTATGATGACTATCTGTACCTCAGAGACGAGCTATCAAAAAACCCCTTTGAAATTGCTCAAAAACCTGAAGAGTTACTTTTAGCGTATATGTTCTGTCTTTGTAAGGATACCCGTAAAGAACTCTGGGATGGTGAGATAGAAAAATGTAAAAGCAATATTGAATATATCAAATATATCTTTATGAAATTACAGGACTTAACACGTAGTATTTATGAGCTATGGTCCAAAAATCCACATGAAATACCTACGACTCATAATGAAATAGCCTATAACTATCCAATTGCAAATGAGCTTCGGTATATCGTTGATCCTGACTATGATAAGAGTATCCATGTAGCCTTAGGTAAAAAGAAGACTTCTCTTTTAAGTGAATGGCATATTTTCCAATTCAAAGAACTCCTTAAAAAAAATGCTGCCAAGAAAGGAGGCTGGAAATCTGTACATGCAGCGGTTGAAGCAATGGCAAGTATTTTTATTTGTCAGTTAGAAAAACAAGTATTTCTAACAGCTGAATTATTTAAAATAGGCCGCAAAGAATTCATTAAATTGTATCAACATACTCACAATCGGCTACAAATAGAATTAGAAGATAATGCATGGCTTAATAGTCACCCCTCCAATCAAGAACGCCGTGAATTAGCTGAACAAAAGATGATTCACCTCGATATGTTAATCGAAGAGCAGCAAAACCTATGTGATGCCTTAAAACGAAAGAAATGGAAGCTAAATATTGATGGTTATAAAAATTTATTAAAAACGTATTATAGCGTAGATACCCTTTCTAATTGGATTCGGGGAGATAAAGTTCTTCTTGAACAAATTCTGCTAAAACCAAATTCAAGCAAGAAAAAAATATAATCTAAAAAAAGCAAATAATTTAAAGATTAAACTCAAAGCCCCTATCTTCGGATAGGGGCTTTGTTTTATGTCATAAATATTTAAAAATATAAAAAACAATAACTTAATAGGCAACCCGAAAAAATCCACTCTATCTTTCATTACTCTCTATCACATGTTCAGCCATACAGGATTTTAGGAATACGTATTAGAGAAGGATTTGCCAGCTCCTTCTCTAGTCTCAACAGAATGATGATGAGTTTCAGCATAGGACCCTTAACTCATGTCAAACACGGGTATGACAGAAATGATACAGCTAAGCAGGTATTTGCTTAGCTCAGCAGCAGTAGAGAGATGACGGAGTTTAAAGCTAAGAAATTGAGGACATTGATCTGTGAAAATCAGGTCACCCTTGCACCATCTGATGTTTATCAGTCACGGTTTTTATACAGTGACTTTCGGTTAGATCGGATGATGGATATCCCCTGCTTTGTTCAGGAATGTAATAAGACCCAGTTGCCAGCTGCAACGGTCAAACAGACAGATCAAGGGAGAGAATATTTTGAATATGAGGACTGGTTCAGACCATTCATCAAGAAGATTGATGACCTGATAAACACCAATCCTGATTTCTTAAAGCCTTTCGATGTATGTGTAGAGACTCAATGTTTCTTCAAAACATTAGATGCAATGAGTAGCCCTCCAAGCCTATACGGCTTGTTTGAAAGAAATTTGAGAGGAAGAAACCCAAGTAATTTGAAACAACGAATCGAATTACTTAATGAATTTATTGAATTGTTACGTAAGGAGCTAAACAGCCCAACCGTTAAAGATGTTATTCGGAAAAGAGAGGAGCAACACAAAGAGAACTTTACGTCATGTAAGTTGCTAGTAAGCAAGTTACTCCAGAAGTACGGTCAGCTAAGGGTTATACCTGTAGATTTTGCTTATACACCAGATCAGCAAGATTTACTGCACAGCAATCCAACCGACCTGAAACAGGAGTTTCATGGGTCTCATCGACTTGAGCTACTTAAACATCAGATAGCTCAACTCCTTGAGAACCGACGGCGTAATAAAACCCTGAAACAAATTGTAGGGTATCTCTTTAGCTTTGGACATAGCCTTAAAAAAGGCTTCTTTGTCAAAGTGATCTTTTTTCTGGATGGCAATTCTCATGGTCAGGCTAAGGATTACGTCGAGTACTTGTCTCAATACTGGAGCAGGCTGACGGATCAACAAGGCTGTACGTATTTCTGTGATGGTGACTTAAGCCAATCCCCTACTCTGGGGATTAGCCTGGTCAAAGAAACGGATAAAGAACAACGGGAGAATCTCATGTTGGGGATTCAATATCGCTGTCAGTTAGAACAGTTTTTTAGATTGAAATATTTAGCTACGAACTCTTATAGAAGACTACAGATGAGCCAACCTCCTGTAATCAATAAGAGAAAGCTTAAAACAAATGGTTTAAATCAGAATTTGAATGTGAAGAAGGGCAAATAGAATGTTAACCCAAAGTCAACGTATACAAAGTCAGGCAATTGCTGCTATAGCTCAAATGCCTTATAGCCCAACTACATGCATCAACAGCATCGTACACAGTTGCCAGGAAATATTGAAAACTAAATCTGTTTACTCACCACAAGTCGATGAAGATGGTGTGAAAAGGATGTATTTAAATCAATATGGGCATAAACTTGTTTCAACTATGCCAATCATCAAAGACTGCCCTTTTATAAATGGACGAATAGCTCATGCAAAAGTACATCCGTTCTTAGAAGCAATCTATCCCTTTTTAAGCCAGACAGGACTCATCTGCATCCAACCCAATCAGGAGCTTAACCAGAGTTTTATTCTGGAAAAGATTCAACAGTTCCTGAATTATCTGTTAACACGCCAATATGCTCAACTCATTCAAGACTGGAATGAGCTATTGCTTGAGGCTAAAGCACAATTTGATGCCTATATCAAATGTCTCAAAAAAATAGTGTCTGGCTATGATGTCCATGAATTGTTGTGTTACTACCCGATCAATCAAGACATGTACCCCAATGCTGCTTTAGCCAATCAGTCTGATTTTGCGAAATCAATGGATAAAGAAATCACCCGACTCATCTGCCAGAGTGAGGAAAATAAGGTGTGTGGCGTATTAGTCAAACGAGAGCTGACTATTCATCACCAACTCGTACACCGTTATTTAATCTTTACAGAATGTCAGTACATTGATGACCCATCTAGTTTTACCAATCTGGGATTTATGGAAGAGGTTAAACATTTGATAGAACCGAACAGCCAGAATCGTATTGGATTAACACCCAATCACCTCAATGGATTTTTATTGAGCAACCGATTCATTAAGAAATCCTCTGACTTCATAGAACAGATGAAACTATTGAAAGCATATGTGGTTAGTACAGATCAATTCATCAGAGTTGGTGGAATACAGCCTACTTTTGATGTTTTGTTTTCTAAAGCTCAAAAAGATTGATTATTGAACAACCCAAGAACTGAAAATACCATGGCTTATTTAACCTCAAAAGAAGTACGAGAGCGTTTAAAAGGTTGTTCAACAGCAACACTATGGCGCTATCAACAGCCGAAACAAAAGTTATTCGTGAAACCCATGCCCCCACCTGCAAAAAAGGGGGCTGGTTCCATGAGTTTATGGGATGAAGATACTTTTAACGAATGGGAAGAAAAGTACTTCAAAAACAATATGAAGAGTCTGGCTATGTAGCCAGACTCTTCAATTTATCCCACCACAATTGATATGCTTTAGCTTGAGGCTCAAGATAGTCATAAAGATCATATGTCCCCTGTTCTCCCGGCATAGCATGACCTACCATTAGCTCAGCAACATCACGAGATGTAAAAGCACTAAAATTGGTACGAGCCGTACGACGCAAATCATGTATAGACCAATGTGGCATATTGATATCATACTTTCTACGGGCATACTGCATAATGTTATATGGCAAACTTCCCGGACTCTTAAGACTCATCATCTCAGTCGTCCCGTCATTAACAAACATAAATTTTGAATCATTCAAGGACATAGCTTGTTCAATCAATGGCACTATTTCTGGAATAATAGGCCTTACCAAAGGAAGCCCTGTATTTTTACCAGTCTTATGTAATTCTGGTGGAACAGTCCAGATCATTTTGTTCAAATCAAAGAATGTCTTCTCTGATGTTCTTAATTCACCATTACGGCAACCAAAAAATAGACACAATTTTATAAAAAGTGCATTTTTCAAAGTCATTCTGGACTCATCACAAATACACCACGTCAGCGTAATTTCCTCATCTGTTAAAATTCGTGTTCCTCGACGCTTTTTAATACCTAAATCATTTTTCCCAGAAATATGACGAATAGGGTTATTTTCTATAAGTTTTCGTTTGATACCCCACTCTAAACACTGCTTCGTATTTACCAAAATACGTTCAGTAATAGATTCAGATTTCTCCAAGTGAGCTTCTAATAGCTCCAACCAAGCATGTAAAGTAATAGAATCCACAGGTAAAGCACCAAACACAGGAAATACATAAAGTTCAAATGTTCTATAAATTTCTTCAGCCTGCTTTTTTTCTCTTAAGCAGTATTTTTCATGCCACGTTTCATACAGTTCTTTAAATGTAACAGCTTCAGCAATTTTTACTTTCTCTACTTTTTTGTGAATCCGCGGATCATACCCCTGCTCCAATACAGCCTTCATTTTCAATAATTCAGCTCGGGCATCTTTTAAGCTCAATAACGGATAACTACCAAAATCTAAACGTGCTTGCTTTCCATTATAACGGAATCGCATTTGAAATGTAATTTTACCTTTAGGAGAAACTCGAACACTCAATCCATCTTGATCAGATTCAACAAGTGTATCTTCACGTTCTTTTCCTAAATTCTTCTTAAGCCATGTATCCGTAAGCGCCATAAGCAGACCTGTGTACAAATTTTTCACGATTCAATTCCAAATCTAAATTTTGTACACAACAATGTACACAAATTAGATGAATTAGCTTGAATAACGATGAAATGGGTTGAATGACTATATTCAATAATTATGATTCAGAATCAAATAAAAATATATATTTGCGATTATTATTCTAGGAAAATGAATGAAGATGAAAGGGGATGAATTGGACTCAAGCATTCGGGTGGGAAATGATGGCAAATGTGCGGCGTTGAGCAACCTGTGCCGCTAACTCATCTTTAAAACTCATGAAATACACCTACTGCGGAGATTGCAGTGCCAAAGACCTAAAGTCGATCAAAATAAAAATTGGCGTAATTGTAGCAGATTTATAGAACTGTTTAATGTTTGTTGATAAGCCATGAGTTACTCATAATCTTTTTTAAGAATGTAGCTTAACTTTTTAGAAATTTTACAATTAAAAAAGCCCACCTGTTTATAGATGGGGCTTGATTAAGACTTAACAGAATCTTTACGCCAATTTCTTTTCTTCAATGAATTGAACATCGGCAATTTGTGCATCCCAGAACTCATTCCATAAAGCACAGTAATCAATACATAGCTTGGTTAAGCTTTCATAATCATCTTTTGTAATTGCTTGTGCTAATGCAAACCACAAGTCATCTTCATGATCGTCATCAGCGGCCTCAGATGTTTCATCCGTAGATACCCCATGTACATGGTAATAACCACCACCTTCAACATCGATATTTACGAATTTAGTTGCTTGACGTAATGGAGGACTAAAAAGAATGACTTCCTCCTCTGCAACAGCTAATAATGCCACGACATTAATATAACTATCATAAGAAGATTCTAAAAATGATCTAACCTGATCTGCAAATTTTGATGGTTTATAATTACGACGGTCATGTTCCGTTAAACCATAATCATTAAGTAAATCTTCATATAAAGGATAATGAGCATATTCAGGATTACCCAGATAGTAATTATCTTTGTCTAAACCAGGGCGAAAGCCAAACTCATCAAGTATATTTAAACTTAATAATACCCGTGGATACATCTTCGCTCCAGAGTGGAGTTTAGGTTCCAATTGTTTTGTTAAAAATTGAGCCTTTAATAGAGCGTCAGTAAAAATTTGTACAATCGCATGACGATATTCTAAATGGATAAGAGTCAAACGTTGTTTATCAAGATATCCACCGTTTAACAGCTCAATAGCAGGATGATTACAAACTGGTAACTCTGCAATTGTTTTTCTTAACTGTTTAAGAAATTGTAAATTTTCATCCCATTGTTTTGCAGGAATACTATTTTTCATCCCCTGCAATGCTTTTTCTCTTGGATTATTAAAGTCTTCAAATTTTTTTAACATAATGATTCTCTGTAAAAAGTTTTTCTTATAGTTAAGTTATAGGCTCTGTCTTTATTACAATTTTGCATTCAATTGCTAAAATAAATTCCGCACACCCATACTTAACAAGTTGATACTATGTGTATTATCTCAACAAATCAACGGATTAATTAATAATATTTAAAAAAGTAAACTATTGCCAATTAAATATATAATATGTTGTTTTTTAAATTAACCAAGCTATTGAATAAATATAATTTTTTAAATACTATAAAATAAGTTTTATTTAAGCTTATACACTTTACAATAGCAAAGTTAATCAAAAAATATCCGCAACGGGGAACCCGATGACAAAAAGAGAAACTATTATAACAACTGCAACATCCCTCTTTAACCAAAAAAGCTATACTTCTATTGGTGTTGATCGCATTATTGCTGAGTCAAATGTTGCAAAAATGACTTTTTATAAATACTTTTCTTCTAAAGAAGCCTTAATTGAAGAATGTCTTTATAAAAGAAATTTAGAGATACAATATTCAATATTGGAAAAAATTAAAAATACCACTAACCCACTGATTAAATTAAAAAAAATATTTAATTGGTATATCGATTGGATTAATACAGATGACTTTAATGGCTGTTTATTTAAAAAAGCGACCATCGAAGTCATGCAATTGTACCCCTCTATTAAGCATCAAATTAATGAGTATCGGGAGTGGATTTACTCATTAGTTTTCTCAGCTCTTTCGGAGTTAGAAGTAGAAAACACAAAAATCCTAACAGGGCTCTTTCTTAACATTGTAGATGGAATCATTATTGATGGCACTATAAATAAAGGAAAGATTAATCCAGAACAAACGTGGTCTTATATAAACAAAATTATTGAACTAGAATCAGTTCAAGAGTATGCAACTATTTAATTTATAAATTAATTAAATATTTATATTTTAATAAAGATAAAAAGTATTCTTTAATTCGGTGGAGTCTACCCTCCAACTCCACCCAAAATCTATTCAATGCCTAAAAATTAATATATTTATATTTTATAAAAATTAATATTTTTATTTAGTTCTATCTTCATTAATTCTAATTATTATATAAACTTCACAATATTTTATAATAACCCTTTTAACTCGTTATATTTTATAAAATACAAACATCAATTTATTAGAATTACTTTATACTTACAGTATAAATTTATAAATTATTATATATTAAATACTCAACTAACTGAGAAACTAATACTATTCACTATTACAAATATATAGGTGTGTTTTAGAAGATAGATTTATTTTAATTAATTGTTCTTTAAAGAAAAAAAATAAAAAGGAAATGTTAGTTTTTAAAATCGATATAGAAAAGATTAAGCGAAGTGAGCGCCTTGAGATTCAATCAGTTGATCGACGTGAACAGGCATTCCTAATAAATAACCCTGAAATTGCTGACAACCTAAACGGGTTAAAATCTCAACTTGCTGTTGAGTTTCCACCCCTTCCGCTGTTACGGTTAAACCTAACTTTTTAGCTAAATGTATTATACTTTCTAATATAACTTCTTCTTTAGAACCTGGCTTTAAATCGACAATAAAGCCGCGATCAATTTTCAATTCATCTACTGGTAAATCTTTTAAATACAAAAAGCTCGAATGCCCTGTTCCAAAATCGTCAATTGCGACTCGAATACCCATATCACGTAGTCGCTCACAAGCACGAATACTTAAATCAATATGTCGCATTGCAGTTGATTCAGTAATCTCAACAATTAAGTGATGAGCTTGAATTTGATATTTTTTCAATAACGCTTCGAGTGTACTAAATAATTTTTTATTTTCGAACTGTAGTGCAGATAGGTTTACTGCGACTGGATAAAATGGAGTGTTACTGCGTTCCCACTCTTGAATTTGCAGGCAAGCTTGCTCAAGTGCCCAATATCCCATTGGAATGATCAAACCCGTTTTTTCTGCACCTTCTATAAACATATGCGGTGTGAGTATTCCTAAAGCTGGATGATTCCAACGGATTAATGCTTCAACACCACAGACCTCAAGATTCGTATTAAATTTTGGTTGGTAATATAGGATGAACTGCTTTTCTTCTACGGCCTTATAAAGATCATTGATCAGTTTTGACTGACTTCTCGTTTCTTGTTGATGGGTTGAATAACTAAAGATGGTGTAAGTATTTCGGCCTTGTTCTTTAGACATGAGCATCGCGGCATCAGCGTTCATGAGTAAGTCCTGAACATTTTGTCCGTGCTCAGGAAATAGTGCCACTCCTAAGCTTGCAGAGATATTAATTTCTTTACCAGAAATCTGATAACTCTCTTGAATCAGCTGTAAAACTTTCTCAGCCAAAATAACTGCTTCATCGGCATTTGTATTTTCGGCAATAAGCAAAAACTCATCACCGCCAATTCTAAGCAGTTTGCACTTCTCATTGAGTTGCCAATGTAAGCGGTTCGCCATCTGAATAAGTAATTGATCACCCACATGATGTCCAAATGCATCATTCACCGATTTAAATCGATCTAAATCAATGTATAAGAAAGCAATTTTCTGGTCTTTGTATCGATGATCTGAAAGTAATACTTCAGCATAATCCACTAAATAAAGGCGGTTAGGTAATTTGGTTAAATTGTCTTGTATAGATAGGTTAGCTAATTCTTTATTTGCCTTACGCAGCTCTAAATTCTGTTGAGTAAGGCGTTGCTCTAACATTGCAACAATAAAACTTGCTACGAGTACCAAACAGGTGACTAGAATAATTGTAAATAATAATAAGTCATGTTCAGCCTGATATTGGCTAATAAATTTATCAGTAATATTCGTCGCAATAAGCGCTGTGTAGTGCATCCCCATAATACTTAAGGTCATCATAACCGAAAATGCGATTTTTAAAGTTAAGCGATATCGTTCAGTGTCTTTTAATTTATAGGCTAATAAAAACGCTAGCCCTGAACCACTCATCGCAATTAATACAGAAAATAAAAGTAAAAACGAAGTGTAATCTTTTTTATAAACATTAATATTCCAGCCCAGCATGCTAATGTAATATGAAGCTGAAATTCCGATTCCCATAATAATCGAGCTCAAAATGAGTCTAAATAAAGGGAGTGTAAAACGCGAAGTCAACCACATCGCAATGCAAGATAACAATGCACTAATAGCATAAGATATTGCAATTAAAGGAATATTAGAGTGAGCTGTATCAAATAGATGATAAGCTTGTATACCAACAATATGGACGATGCTAATTGCTAAGGCGAGTAGCAGTCCATTAATCAATAAAATTAAGGACTCAAATTTCTTATAGACTTGCTTGAATATTAGCTGCTCCATGGAAATTACAATATAACAAATGAAGCCAGCTGCAATAAAAGAGCCGACGATCAATGTGCTATCGTAATCAACATGACCCATATTGGACTTCCATGATTATTCAATACTTTTTTTTATTTTGTTCAACTCATTGCCCAAAATACAATTAAACATGTTAAAGAAATTTTAGTAAATTTGACTTATTCAGTCAGTTATAAACAATAACATTATCTATCTTTTGGTCAAGTATTTTTTACTTTATAAATCAATAAAGTAAATAAAAATTAAGCAGCCAATTATATGAAAAATATAGAATTTATTTAATCTAGTCAAGTTGACCTAATCGCAATTTTCACATTCAAATAAAATAGTATAAATAAAGAACCCTGCTTAAAGCAGGGTTCTTTTAAAACATTAGATAAAGAAAATTAGTTCTTTTCTTTGTCTACGATTTTGTTTGCTTGAATCCAAGGCATCATTGCACGCAACTTATTACCAGTTACTTCAATACCATGTGCAGCATTTTGACGACGACGAGCAGTCATAGATGGGTAGTTTAACGCACCTTCTTGAATGAACATCTTAGCGTACTCACCAGATTGAATACGTTTCAATGCATTACGCATTGCTTCACGAGATTGTTCGTTGATTACTTCAACACCAGTTACATATTCGCCGTACTCAGCATTGTTAGAAACTGAGTAGTTCATGTCAGCGATACCGCCCTCGAACATTAAGTCAACGATCAATTTAAGTTCGTGTAAACATTCGAAGTAAGCCATTTCTGGTGCATAACCAGCTTCAACTAAAGTTTCGAAGCCCATTTTCACTAATTCAACCGCACCACCACAAAGAACTGCTTGCTCACCGAATAAGTCAGTTTCAGTTTCTTCACGGAATGAAGTTTCGATAATACCTGTACGGCCGCCACCTACGCCAGAAGCATAAGAAAGAGCAACGTTACGAGCATTACCAGAAGCATCTTGGTGAATTGCGATTAGGTCAGGAACACCTGAACCACGTTGGAACTCTGAACGTACAGTGTGACCAGGTGCTTTTGGAGCAACCATGATTACGTCTAAATCTTTACGTGGAACAACTTGGTTGTAAAGAACAGAGAAACCATGAGCAAATGCAAGAGTCGCGCCTTCTTTGATGTTTGGCTCAATCACGTCACGGTAAAGTTGTGATTGGAATTCATCTGGAGTCAAAATCATTACGAGGTCAGCTTGCTTAACAGCAGCAGGAACTTCTGCAACTTTAAGACCTGCATTTTCAGCTTTCTTCCAAGAAGCTGAATCTGCACGTAAACCTACAGTTACGTCTACGCCTGAATCTTTAAGGTTAAGTGCATGAGCATGACCTTGAGAACCGTAACCAATAATCGCTACTTTCTTGCCTTGGATGATTGATAAGTCACAGTCTTTATCGTAAAAAATTTGCATTTGTGTTCTCCGCTAAAATACTTTTTAAAAAATTAAATGGCTAATACTTTTTCGCCACGGGCGATACCAGATACACCTGAACGAACGACTTCTAGAATAGTGTTTTCTGCAAGCGCATCGATAAAACCATCTAATTTTTCAGTTGTCCCTGCTATTTGAATGGTATAGGTAGTTGGTGTCACGTCTACAATCTGCGCACGGAAAATATCCGCTGTTCGCTTAATTTCAGCACGTGAAGCACCTAACGCTTTTACTTTAATCAACATGAGTTCACGCTCAATATGTGAACCTTCTGATAAATCAACTACTTTTACAACTTCAACAAGTTTATTGAGCTGCTTTGTAATCTGTTCAATCTTATGATCATCACCATAAGTTGTTAATGTTAAGCGTGACAAAGTTGGATCTTCGGTTGGCGCAACATTCAGTGTTTCAATGTTATATCCACGTTGGCTAAACAAACCAACAAGGCGAGAAAGCGCACCAGCTTCGTTTTCAACGAGTACAGAAATAATATGTCTCATTATGTACGCTCCCCTTTCCCTAACCACATATCCTTCATAGACTGACCTGCGATCAGCATTGGATAAACATGTTCCGTGCGGTCAACCATGACATTAATGAATACACATTTATCATTAATCGCCATTGCTTCAGCAAGCTTCGACTCTAGTTCATCAGCATGATCAATTTGGATACCAACGTGACCATAAGCTTCCATTAACTTGCCAAAATCAGGCAATGATTCAACGTATGAGCTTGAGTGACGGCCCTCATAGTTCATATCTTGCCACTGCTTCACCATACCTAAAGCACGGTTATTCAAGCACAAGATCTTCACATTCATGCCATATTGCTTACACGTTGAAAGCTCTTGAATACACATTTGAATTGAAGCTTCACCAGTAATACAAACAACTTGTTGATCTGGGAAAGCGAGCTTCGCAGCCATTGCATAAGGTAAACCTACGCCCATGGTGCCCAATCCGCCTGAGTTAATCCATTGACGTGGACGTTTGTATTTGTAATACAACGCACCAAACATTTGGTGTTGGCCCACATCTGAAGTAATGATGGCATCACCGTTAGTGACTTTATATAAAGCTTCAACAACTTGCTGTGGCTTCATTGTTCCATCGGTCGGGGTTTCAAACTTTAAGCCATGAACTTTACGCCATTCATTAATTTGATCCCACCACGCAGCAATTGCTTCAGGGTTTGGCTTAGACACATTTAATTGTTTCAATTGCGTCAACATTTCCTGAAGTACAGGCTCAACTGCCCCTACAATTGGAATGTGCGCCATAATTGTTTTTGAAATGCTCGCCGGATCAATATCAATATGAATAACTTTAGCATTCACACAGAATTTTGCTGGGTTATTGGTTACTCGGTCATCAAAACGCGCACCAATTGCAAGAATGACGTCAGCATTATGCATCGCCATATTTGCTTCATAAGTACCGTGCATGCCTAACATGCCCACGAATTGTGGATCATCACCGGGGAAGCCACCAAGGCCCATAAGTGTGTTAGTCACCGGATAACCAAGTAAATGAGCGAGTTCAGTCAATAATGCTGATGCATTACCTTGAACAACACCACCACCCGTATAAATTACAGGGCGTTTTGCACTTAAAAGCTCATCAATCGCTTTACGAATTTGGCCAGAATGACCACGTGAAGGTGGCTGATAAGAACGCATCTTCACTTTTTCAGGATATTCGTACGCAAATTTTTCTGCAGGATTTGTTGCATCTTTAGGAATATCGACGACAACTGGACCAGGGCGACCACTTGCTGCGATATAAAATGCTTTTTTGATAATTGCAGGAATTTCGCTTGCATGACGAACTTGGAAGCTGTGCTTCACGATAGGACGTGAAATACCCACCATATCAGTTTCTTGGAAAGCGTCTTCACCAATAAGATGTGATGCAACCTGGCCAGACAAAATCACCATCGGGATTGAGTCCATATAAGCTGTTGCAATTGGAGTCACAGTATTAGTTGCGCCAGGTCCAGAAGTGACCAGTACTACGCCAGTCTTACCTGTAGCACGCGAGTAAGCATCTGCCATATGACCAGCAGCTTGTTCATGACGTACGAGGTAATGATTAATTTTGTCTTGTTGAAATAGCGCATCATAAATATGTAATACAGCGCCGCCTGGATAACCAAAAACATGTTCAACGCCTTCGTCCGCAAGAGCACGAACGAGCATTTCACCACCAGATAAAAGTTCCAACGTGATTCACCCTAAAATCTTTATCACTATTTATGGAAGGCACAAATAGTGTTTCATTCATTGAATTGTCTGCACTGTTATAGCACACATATTGTCTAGTTTTCGTTGCAATAGAAAAATTTCTGTTTTTCAGCCGTATAAGCTTTTTTAACATTAATAAAGCATGTCTGGATATACATACTTTAAGTAAAATCAATCTCTCGGCTAGAGAGAATGTCTATTACAAAACATGACGGTTATTCGAAGGGTGATCAAATAATCGCATATAAAACTAAAGGAAGCATTTTTGTTGTTTAATTCACTAAAGTCAAGATTAAAGAAACACTTTTCTATGATTATTTTTTAACTGACTATTTTTTCATCTTATTTGATTTTTCCACTTTTCTTTTTTTTATGATTACCCCGCTTTTTTCAGGTTTATTCTTGTTTAATTTTTAACGGAAAATAAATCCATCCCAAAACTGCATTTTTGTCGATTTTGCGCTATGCTGTGCAACAATCTTTAATATCAATTTTTGTTGTATAGCTTACGTCTATGACTATTTCTCACATTGACCCCGAATATCAAGCAAACACGATTGAACCATCAGTTCAACAAGATTGGGAAAATCGTAAAGTCTTTAAAGTTGCCGACACTGTCGAAGGTAAACATCGTTACATCCTGTCAATGTTTCCTTACCCAAGCGGCAAGCTGCATATGGGGCATGTGCGTAACTATACAATTGGCGATGTGATTAGCCGTTTTTACCGTTTAAAAGGTGAAACTGTATTACAACCTATGGGTTGGGATGCATTCGGTTTACCTGCGGAAAACGCAGCAATTGCCCATAAAGTTGCTCCGGCAAAATGGACATTTGAAAACATTGCCTACATGCGTGACCAATTAAAAAAATTAGGTCTATCTGTAGACTGGGATCGTGAATTTGCAACTTGTACACCAGAGTATTATCACTGGGAACAATGGTTATTTGTTCAGCTTTATAAAAAAGGCCTGATCTACCGTAAACTTTCAACAGTAAACTGGGATCCAGTTGACCAAACTGTTTTAGCAAACGAACAAGTTGAAAATGGTCGCGGATGGCGTTCTGGTGCATTGGTTGAAAAACGCGATATTCCAATGTACTACTTCCGTATTACTGACTATGCACAAGAATTATTAGACGACCTAGACACCCTACAAGACGGCTGGCCTCAACAAGTGTTGACCATGCAACGTAACTGGATTGGTCGTTCTACAGGCATGGAAATTACTTTCCCATCTGCCAATACCGAAATTTATGCTGATGGCTTAACTGTTTATACAACACGCGCCGACACACTAATGGGTGTAACATATGTTGCTGTTGCAGCAGAACACCCTCTTGCGCTTAAAGCTGCTGAAAAGAACCCTGAATTGGCTGCATTCATTGAAGAGTGCCGCATGGGTTCAGTTGCAGAAGCGGACTTGGCAACAGCCGAGAAAAAAGGCATGGCAACAGGCTTGTTTGTAAAACATCCTGTAACTGGTGAAGAGCTTCCTGTCTGGATCGCAAACTACGTATTAATGTCTTATGGTTCTGGCGCAGTAATGGCTGTACCAGCGCATGACGAACGTGACTTCGAATTTGCAAACAAGTTCAACTTGCCTATTAAGCAAGTGATTGATGCCAAAGGCGCTGACGATGCAGATTACTCTGCAACTGAGTGGCAAGAATGGTATGGTTCAAAAGAAGGTAAACTTGTTAACTCTGGTGAGTTTGACGGTTTAGAATTCCAAGCTGCTTTCGATGCATTCCTTGCAAAATTAGAACCACAAGGTTTAGCAAATTCTAAAGTTCAATTCCGTTTACGTGACTGGGGTGTTTCTCGTCAACGTTACTGGGGTTGTCCAATTCCAATGATTAACTGTGATACTTGTGGTCAAGTCACAGTTCCAGAAGACCAGCTTCCAGTTGTATTACCAACTGACGTTGTTCCAGATGGTTCAGGTAACCCGCTTAATAAAATGCCTGAATTCTATGAAACTAAATGTCCTTGTTGTGGTGGTGATGCACGTCGTGAAACAGATACATTGGATACATTCGTAGAGTCATCTTGGTACTACGCACGCTATGCGTCTCCAGACTTCACTGGCGGAATGGTGAAACCTGAAGCTGCTCAAAACTGGCTTCCTGTAAACCAATATATTGGTGGTGTTGAACACGCGATTCTTCACTTACTTTATGCACGTTTCTTCCACAAATTAATGCGTGATGAAGGTGTAGTACAAGGTAATGAACCATTTACCAACTTGTTAACTCAAGGCATGGTGCTTGCGGATACATTCTATCGTGAAGCAGAAAATGGTAAGAAAACTTGGTTTAACCCTGCTGATATCGAATTAGAACGCGATGAAAAAGGTCGTATTCTTTCTGCAAAATATTCAGGTGACGGTCAAGAAGTTGTGATCGGCGGACAAGAAAAAATGTCTAAGTCGAAAAACAACGGTATCGACCCACAAGCGATTATTGATCAATACGGCGCAGATACAGCACGTGTATTTATGATGTTCGCTGCTCCACCAGATCAATCTTTAGAATGGTCTGATGCAGGTGTTGAAGGTGCAAACCGTTTCTTAAAACGTGTGTGGCGCCTTGTAGCAAGCTTCCTTGAAAAAGGCAACCAAGCTTCTACGATTGATACTGCTAACTTGTCTAAAGATGCTCAAGATTTACGTCGCAAAACTCACGAAACTATTCAAAAAGTAAGTGATGATATCGAACGTCGTCATGCATTCAATACTGCGATTGCTGCTTTGATGGAATTGTTAAATGCGAGCAACAAGTTTGAAGCAAAAGATGACAACGACGTTGCTGTAGAACGTGAAGCGATCACTACACTGTTAACTTTACTTGCTCCATTTGCACCACATTTAAGTCAAACGTTATTGGCTCAGTTTGGTACAGATGTAACAGAAGCAAGATTCCCTGAAGTCGATGCTTCTGCATTAACTCGTAATACACAAACGATTGTTGTACAGGTTAACGGTAAACTTCGCGGTAAACTTGAAGTTTCGGTTGATATCTCTAAAGAAGATCTATTAGCTCAAGCTAAAGCCCTTCCAGAAGTTCAACAATTCTTAACAGGACCAACAAAGAAAGAAATTGTGGTTCCAAATAAATTAGTTAACCTCGTGGTTTAATTAAAGTTATTAATGAGAGGATCAAGCATGCACTTTGCCAAACGTTTAGCCGCTGTTGTTTTGACCTTAGGCCTTAGTGCAGGCTTAGTCGGGTGTGGATTTCATTTAAAAGGAACCAACCCGACTGCAACTCCGCTTGTTTATAAAAAATTAAGCCTTGAGTTACCAGCTAAAACTGATGATTTGGAAACCCAGCTAAAAGTTTATTTAGCTGCAAATGGTGTTCAATTCAGCAATGATAATGATGCCTACGTACTCCGTGTTTTAGAGTACACACCACGTCGTCAGCTTTTAAATGGAAAACTAACGGAAGTATTATTACGCTTAACCGTAACCTTCCAGATTGAAGACCGTCAGGGTAATAAAATTACTGAACCACGTTCATTAACTGCATCTCGTAGTTACCAATATGATCTTGCAACGGTTAACACCGAAAATCAGCAAGAATCTTATTTGCAACGTATTGTGATCGATGACATTGCACAGCAAATTACTCGTCAGATTTCAGCAAACCGTTTACCAAAAGCTCAGCCTTAATCTTTATTTTTACCAGCAATGAAAATTGACTATTTACAAGCCTTAAAACGCATTCCGGAAGCACGGGGTGCGTGGATTTTACATGGCCAAGAACCTTTGCTGGAACAAAATTTATTAGATGCTTTTCGTAAAAGTTGGCAACAACAAGAAGTTGAAAGACAGCGCTACGATATTAGTAGTGTAAGCGACTGGAAGAATGTTTTTAACGCTCTTAACAGCTTATCTTTATTTTCTCAGCAGCTTGCCATTGAAGTACATGGCAATATAAAGCCTGACGCAAATGGGCTAAAACAACTTAAAAGTTATATTCAACATAATGAAACTAACCTGCTTTTAATTGTTTTACCTAAGCAAGATAGTAGTAGCTTAAAGTCTGCTTTTTTCCAAGTTGTGGAAGCAAATGGTGTTGTCGTTGCCCTAACGGCAAACTATCCGCAAGACCGTCAAAGAATTTTATCTGCTGAAGCAGAGAAACTTGAAATTCAACTCGATAATGACGCATGGCAGTGGCTCATGCAGCATCATGAGCATAATCTGCTCGCAGCTAAGAATAGCTTGATGCGTGTAAGAGATACTTTCCCAGACCAACAACTAATTCAAATTGAACAGCTGTATGCTTGTTTACAAGATCAGTCTCGTTACACCACTTACGATTTAAGTGACGCACTGTTAGAAGGTAATCTCGCTCAATCTATTAAAATTTTTCAATATTTAATTGCTGCTGGCGAACCAGAAAGTCTGATTTTATGGACACTAAGCAAAGAAATGCGTTTACTGATGCAATTATTTGAACAGCCTCATAATGCATTACAACTTGGTATCTGGAAAACTAAAGTCAGTTTATATCAACAAGCTTTAAGAAGATTAAATCCTCAACAGTTTTTAGGATGGTCTACCCTTCTATTGCAAGTTGATGCAGCAATTAAAGGAATGTCGAACGAAAATGCAGAACATCTAATGCAGCAAGCGATTGCTGAATTATGTGGAAAAACATTATTTATACAGTAATTCGGCTGAATCATTTTTCTTCATTCTTGAAATATAATAAAAATTCACGTTTTATCCTCATTTCGCTTTTATACTAAATTAAATTTTAAACTTTTCGACCTCTCGCCATGCCAAAAATAAAGCCAATCAAACTTGTTATTATCATCGTCTGTATAGTCATTATTGCTCTTTTAGCCTGGAAGTTTTTCAAGCCAAAACAGCAACAGCCACAATATATTACTGCCGAGGTAACACGCGGGGATATTGAAAATAATGTACTTGCAACGGGTACACTTGATGCAACCAAACTGATTAGTGTCGGTGCACAGGTATCTGGTCAGGTTAAAAAGATGTATGTGCAACTTGGCGATCAGGTTAAGCAAGGTCAACTTATTGCACAGATTGACTCAACGACCCAAGAAAATAGTTTAAAAACCTCTGATGCAAATATTAAAAATTTAGAAGCACAGCGTCTTCAGCAAGTTGCTTCTTTGAATGAAAAACAACTTGAATACCGCCGTCAGCAACAAATGTATGCACAAGATGCAACACCACGTGCAGATTTAGAATCGGCTGAGGCAAGCTATAAAACAGCTCAGGCACAAATCAAAGCGTTAGATGCACAAATTGAATCTGCGAAAGTCACAAAATCTACGGCGCAAACCAATATTGGTTATACGCGTATTGTTGCTCCAACAGATGGTACGGTTGTTGCGATTGTGACCGAAGAAGGTCAAACAGTAAATGCCAATCAAAGTGCGCCAACAATTGTCAAAATTGCAAAACTACAAAACATGACGATCAAGGCTCAGGTCAGTGAAGCTGACATTATGAAAGTTGAGAAAGGACAACAGGTTTATTTCACTACATTAGGTGAAGACACTAAGCGTTATGCAACTTTACGTCAAATTGAACCTGCTCCAGATTCTATTTCTAGCGAATCAACAAGTACGACAAGCTCAACAACGAGTTCAGCTGTTTACTATAATGCCTTATTCGATGTGCCAAATACCGATGGTAAATTGCGTATTGATATGACTGCACAAGTTTATATCGTATTAAACTCAGCTAAAAATGCCCTACTCGTTCCATCATCAGCACTGAGTTCTAAACAATTTTCAGGTCAAAGAAAATCAGGCCAATCATCTGATAAAGCAAGCTCTACACCTGAAGCTGTTAAAAAATCTCAAGGAAATGGAGCTCGTTTGGAGCGTCTTAACCTGACTGCTGAGCAAAAACAGTTAATTGAACAAGGTAAATTAACGTTAAGTGTTGTACGCGTATTACAAGCTGATGGCACAACTAAACCAACTCAAATTTTGGTTGGCATTAACAACCGTGTAAATGCGCAAGTTCTTGCGGGCTTAAAACAAGGTGATCAAGTTGTCATTGCCGATAGCGCAGATACTTCTGCTGCATCAGCTAATAGTAGTAATAACCGTCGCCGTAGTGGCCCAATGGGAATGTAAGCATGACAAAACAAGCTTTGCTTGAAGTCAGCAATCTAGTCCGGGAATTCCCTGCTGGCGAAAGCACGATACAAATTTTAAAAGGCATTGACCTTACCATTTACGAAGGTGAACTGGTTGCCATTGTCGGTCAGTCTGGTTCCGGTAAGTCAACACTTATGAATATTTTGGGCTGTTTAGACCGCCCTACGAGTGGTAGTTACAAGGTTAGTGGACAAGAGACTGGTAAACTCGAACCGGATCAACTCGCTCGACTACGCCGTGAATATTTTGGTTTTATTTTCCAGCGTTATCATTTACTCGGTGACTTATCTGCCGAAGGTAACGTAGAAGTTCCAGCTGTTTATGCTGGTGTTACGCCTTCTGAGCGTAAACAACGTGCAACCGCTCTACTGACTGAATTAGGGTTGGGCACAAAAACACTCAATAGACCAAGCCAACTTTCTGGTGGTCAGCAGCAACGTGTTTCTATTGCCCGTGCGCTGATGAATGGCGGTGACGTTATTCTGGCAGATGAACCGACGGGGGCACTTGACTCTCATAGTGGTGTTGAGGTGATGCGTATTTTGCGTGAACTCAATGCCGCAGGTCACACTATTATTTTAGTCACCCATGATATGCAAGTTGCAAAAAATGCGACTCGTATTATTGAGATTAGTGACGGAGAGATTATTAGTGACCGCCCTAATGTTCCAGATCAAGCAGCTGAACCAATCAAGACTGATCCTGATGCGGCGCCTGCTTTACAAGGTAAACAGAAGAAAGGCAAAAGTATTTCTGCATGGCGTTCTACTTTAGACCGTTTATCAGAAGCCTTCCAAATGGCTTTACTGTCTATGAATGCCCACCGCATGCGTACTTTTTTAACCATGCTGGGGATTATTATTGGTATTGCTTCGGTTGTTACGGTGGTCGCATTAGGTAAAGGCTCTCAACAGCAAATTTTAAGTAATATTAGTAGTCTGGGAACAAATACGATTACGGTATTTCAGGGTCGTGGTTTTGGTGATAACTCTAAAACTGCAAGTTTTAAAACCTTGGTGCCTGCCGATGCCGATGCGTTAATGACTCAACCGTATGTTAGTGCAGTCAGCCCAATCGTCAGCACATCCAAAACCATGCGTTACCAACAAAATGAAGCAAACGCGACCATTAATGGTGTAAGTAACGATTATTTCGATGTGAAAGGTTTGGTCTTTAAAGATGGACAAACTTTTGATCAACGTAGTGTTCGTGATCGCTCACAGGATGTGGTCATTGATACCAATACTCAAAAACAATTTTTTAGTGACGGTACCAACCCTATCGGTCAAGTCGTACTGCTCGGTAGTGTACCTGCTCGTATTATTGGCATTGTAGAACCGCAAACGAGTGGCATGGGCTCAGATGACACTTTAAATGTCTATATGCCTTATACAACCGTGATGAGCCGTATGTTGGGGCAAACCCATGTTCGCAATATTGTGGTTCGTATTAATGACAAATATTCAACTGCTGCCGCAGAAAATGCGATTGTAAATCTATTAACCCAGCGCCATGGTGCACAAGATATTTTCACTATGAACAGTGACAGTATCCGCCAAACCATCGAGAAAACAACCAGCACAATGACCCTTCTGGTTTCAGCAATTGCCGTAATTTCATTGGTCGTTGGTGGTATCGGGGTAATGAATATTATGTTGGTTTCGGTGACCGAACGTACTCAAGAAATTGGTGTACGTATGGCCGTCGGTGCGCGTCAAAGTGATATTCTGCAGCAATTCCTAATTGAAGCAATTTTGGTGTGTTTAATTGGTGGTGTGCTTGGCGTCTTACTATCGCTTGGCCTTGGACAACTTATTAATAAATTTGCTGGCGGTAACTTTAGCGTGGCTTATTCAAGCACTTCTATTATTGCAGCATTTGTCTGTTCAACACTGATTGGTGTCGTATTCGGTTTCTTGCCTGCTAAGAATGCCGCGAAACTTGACCCTGTTGCCGCACTCTCTCGAGAATAAGGAAAATTGCATGTCTTTCTCTACGACTAAACTCAGCACAGCACTTCTTCTCACAGGTTCTCTTGTAGGATGTGCAGCTGTAGTAAAAACACCTTATGAAACGCCTGCGGTACAAGTTCCGGGTAGCTTTCAATATGACACAGCAAAAGCAAAAAACATGTCTGCCAATCAATATTCTGACCGTTGGTGGACACTCTTTAACGATGCACAGCTCAATCAACTTGTAAGTAATGTATTAGAACGTAATAGTGATTTAGCAGTTGCAGGTATTGCTCTAAAGCAAGCCCGTCTACAAGCTGACTTAACCGCTAACAAACAAGGCTTACGTACCAGTTCTAGTGTTTCTACAGGACATTCTTTCGATTTAAATTCGGGAGATGACAGTGCTAAAGGTCTTTCCATGAGTGCTGGGGTAAGCTATGAGCTTGATTTGTTTGGCAAGCTTGCCCGCCAAACCGAAGCAAGTAAATGGGAAGCTTTAGCGACAGAACAAGACTTACAAGCTACGGGACAAAGTTTAATTGCAACTACTGCCAAACTTTATTGGCAACTGGGTTATTTAAATGAGCGTTATACGACCGCACAGCAAAGTCTAGCAACCTCTCAAAAGCTTTATGACTTGGTACAGATTCAATATAAAGCTGGTGCCGTTTCAGGTGTAGATCTGACTCAAGCAGAACAATCAGTACAAAGCCAGAAAGCGAGTTTAAGCCAGATTGAACAACAACTGGTTGAAACTCGCACAGCCATTGCGGTGTTATTGCATGAACCATTGCAGCAATTAAATATTCAAGAGCCAAAGCGTTTACCACGCACTGCTCTACCTGCAATTGGTGCTGGCTTACCTGCCGACATTTTATCGCGCCGACCTGATTTGCAAGCAAGTGAGCTCCGCTTAAGAAAAGCATTAGCAACTAAAGATGCTACTAAGGCGAGCTACTACCCTTCGATTAGCTTAACCAGCAGTCTAGGCTCAAGCAGCACATCGTTAACGGAGTTGTTACGCAACCCTGCCCTGACGCTTGGTGCAAGTTTAAGCTTACCGTTTTTGCAATATAACGATATGAAAAAAGATATCGCGATTAGCAATCTAGATTATGAAAAAGCGATTATTCAATATCGTCAAACGCTTTATCAGGCTTTTGCTGACGTAGAAAATGCTTTATCGAGTCGTACCGAACTCGACAAACAAGTAGCGTTACAAGAGCGTAATGTTGAACTTGCAGAAAAAACTGAACGTCTAACCGAAGTTCGTTACCGTTATGGTGCTGTTGCATTAAAAACACTTCTCGATGCACAGCAAACCACACGTACTGCACGTTTAAGCCTCGTTGAAACCAAGCAAAGCCAATACAACGCGTATGTCACTCTCATGCAAGCTTTAGGTGGTTCACCTGTAAAAGAACTGCCGCAATAACTTGTACCAATTAAAAAAGCCGTAGTTGAAGGACTACGGCTTTTTTATGGCTGAATAAATTTTAAAACTTATTCATCATCCATCATAGATTGGCTCATACCTACAGTATTGAAACCAGCATCTACATATAGAATTTCACCAGTAATACCTGAAGCCCAAGGTGAGCATAGGAATAATGCGGCGTTACCAACTTCTTCAATCGTTACGTTACGCTTTAACGGCGCAACTTTTTCATTGGCATCTAACATTTTACGGAAAGATTTAATACCAGAAGCAGCTAAAGTACGGATTGGGCCCGCAGAAATCGCGTTTACACGGATACCATCAACACCAAGGCTTGATGCCAAGTAACGAACACCAGCTTCTAAAGAAGCTTTTGCCATACCCATAACGTTATAGTTAGGCATAACGCGCTCAGAACCTTGGTAAGTCAAAGTCAATAAACAACCTTGGCGAGCTTGTAATAAAGGTTTTGCAGCACGAGCCATTGCAATAAAGCTGTATGCACTGATGTCATGAGCAACTTTAAAACCGTCACGGTCAGTCACGTCAGTAAAGTCACCATCAAGTGTGTGTGCAGGTGCAAAGCCAATTGAGTGTACAACACCGTCTACACCATCCCAATGTTTTGCAAGTTCTGCAAATGCATTATCAATTTCAGCATCAACAGCAACATCACATGGAAACACAAGCTTAGAACCGAATTGCTCAGCAAATTCATCCACACGTTTTTTTAATTTTTCGTTTGGATAAGTAAACGCAAGCTCTGCACCTTCACGGTGTAATGCTTGTGCAACACCAAAAGCAATTGATAATTTACTAGCAACGCCTGCAATCAAAAAGCGCTTACCTGCTAAAAGTCCTTGTGTCATGCCGATCTCACTCAAAACAATTTCAAGCATAATGCCAATATTCGGCGGTTTTCGAAATTGCATAATGCATCTTTTTTCAAAAATCGCACGAAAAAAAATCGCTCCAGATGAGGAGCGACTTCTAAATGAATTCAATCTTAGTCGTCAGACAGTAAGCCCAGTAAACGTAAGAAAGAAATATACATCCATACTAAAGTTGCAAGTAATGCGATACCACACAACCATTCCATGAATTTTGGTGCACGATATGCTGCATTAGTTTCGATTAAATCAAAATCTAAAATCAGATTAAGCGAAGCAATGACCGCGACGAATGCAGCAAAACCAATGCCTAACCAGTTACTTTCAAAAATATAAGGAACACTTGAACCAAATGCTAAACGCATGATCATCTGCACAATAAATACAATAAAGATCGCCAAAGATGCAGAGATCACAACTGACTTAAACTTTTCAGTTGCGCGGATAATTTGGAATTTATACAAACCAAACATCACCAAAGTGGTGACAAAGGTCGCTAATAAAGCCTGAAGTGGAACTCCTGGGTATTTCAACTGGAAAGTAAACGAAATACCACCTAAAAAAGCCCCTTCAAATAAGGCATACGGAATTGCCAATGTTGGCGCGGTCGTTGGTTTAAACGTTGTAATTAAAGCTAAAACCAAACCACCAATTGCACCCACAATTGAAGCCGCGTAAGCAATACCAACATTTGCAGTAAAGGCTGCATAGAAAAATAAAGCGACACCCACAGCAGCTGCAATGACTGTCAACATAACAGTTTTTTGAATCGCACCTTGCACAGTCATCGGTTGACTATAGTCACTGACCGTTTCAACGCGCGTCAGTATCGGGTTATTACTTTGCATAAATGCTCTCTTTTTATAATAAAAATTTAAAACATCATTTTAAGCAAAATGAATATGAAAGCCAAATCAGGCGATCGGCATTATTGTAACAAGGTCCTTTAAGTAATAAAAAAGGAGGCAATAGCCTCCCTTTCATATCACGTCTACAACGCAATCAATCTTTACCATCTGTATTCATGATAAAGAAATATTCGCGGTAATATTTCAACTCTGAAATTGAGTCACGAATATCATCCATTGCCAAATGTGATGCATTCTTTTTCAGGCCACTCATAATTTCAGGGCGCCAGCGTTTTGAAAGCTCTTTTACCGTAGATACATCAAGATTACGATAGTGAAAATACTGCTCAAGTTCAGGCATAAGACGGTGTAAGAAACGGCGGTCCTGACAAATCGAGTTACCGCACATTGGTGAAACTTTTGGATTCACCCATTTTTTTAGGAATTCTAAAGTTTGTAACTCAGCATCACGAGCTGTTAATTTACTGCGACGAACTCGTTCAATTAGTCCAGACTGCCCATGTTGACGAGTGTTCCATTCATCCATTGCATTTAAAATACGATCAGGTTGATGAATAGCCAAAACTGGACCTTCGGCAAGTACATTTAAATGATCATCTGTAATAATTGTTGCGATTTCAATAATTTGGTCATTATCGGTATCTAATCCGGTCATTTCCAGATCAATCCAAATTAATCGTGTATTTAAAGTACTGCTCATGAATGTACGTTCTAAAATGCCGTAAAAACATCAATAGTAGCAAATTTCTTGCTTCCGCGCTGTAATTCTATAGCTGCTTCATGCTATTTTTGCGGTCTTCAAACAATGGTTTTTTTTGGGATATGAATGGCTTTAATTCGTAAGCGTCGTTTAACTGAACAACAGCAACGTCGTATTGAAAAACAGCATAAAACTCGCCAAGAAGAGATCGATACTTCACAGGATCTAGATGGACTCGTTGTACAACATTATGGCCGTCAACTTGAAGTACAAGCTCTCTCTGTACCTGAGCATCACCCAGAAAAACCACAAGTTGCCGAAGGAGAACCAGAACCATTCTGGAAGCCGATCGAACTTAATAGTGTTTGGCGTTGCCATACTCGAACTAATCTTGAGTTACTTGTAACTGGTGATCGTGTTAAATGGCAGGCAGACCCAAATACGGGTTTAGGCATTATTACAGCCATTCACCCACGTACATCTTTACTTACCCGCCCTGACCGCTATCACAAAGTTAAACCAGTAGCCGCGAATATCAGTTTGATTGTGATTGTATTTTCACCGCTTCCTGAACCAGCTCCAACGCTAATCGATCGGTATTTAGTTGCTTGTGCAGATGCAAATATTCCTGCTCTTTTGGTCCTCAATAAGTCTGATTTACTCACTGAAAATGACCCAATTCTTACCCTATTAGAAGAATATAAAACCTTGGGTTATGAGGTGATGATTTGTCAGTCGAAGAAGGGAGATATCTCGGCTTTATCTGAGCGTTTAGATGGTGAAACCGTAGCATTTGTAGGGCAATCAGGCGTAGGAAAAAGCTCTTTAATTAATGTGCTCATTCCAGATGCAGAGCAAAAAACCAATGTTATTTCTGAAAACTCTGCACTTGGACAACACACGACAACCTCTACGCGCTTAATCAACTTCGGTAAAAATGGTGCCTTAATTGATTCTCCAGGAATTCGTGAGTTTGGGCTTTGGCATCTCGATTTAGAAAAAATTCGTATGGGCTTTCCAGACATTGCAGCCCATCTAGGATCTTGCCAATTCCGTAATTGCACTCACACTCATGAAAAGAATTGTGGGCTTAAACAGGCCGTTGAAGCGGGTGAAATTTTGCCACGACGTTTAGATAGCTTTTTGCGTTTAATCGATGAGATTCAAGAAGCGCAGCAAAAAAACTGATTTTCTGCCCTATTTGCCCTTGAAGTGGTGATTTTGATCACCATCTATATACGCTATACTCTAGGTCAATTTTGTTTTTTAATTTTTTTAGGTGACTTGTGGAACGCTGGTTAGAGTTTATGGGGAATCACCCCATTTTGTTTGGTACGCTCGGAGTCTTGATCGTGTTGTTCTTCATTTTTGAAGGTCAACGTAATGGTCGTAAAATTTCTCCACAGTCGCTTGGGATTTTAGTGAAAGCGAAAAATGCTCTTTTGATTGACTTACGCGATAGCAAAGATTTCCGCGAAGGTCACATTAGTGGCAGTCGCAATATTCCGTATAGCCAAATCGCAAGTCATGCTGACGAATTAAAAGCAAGTGACCGTCCACTGGTATTTATTTGCAACTTGGGGCAAGTTGCTGGAAGTGCTTTGCAAAAAGTTGCTCACCACGATAGCTATCGTCTTGATGGTGGTATTAGTAACTGGAAAGCACAAGGCTTACCTCTTGTTAAAAGCAAACCAAAAGCTTAAGGAGAATTATCATGGCTGCAAATGTCATTGTTTACTCAACTTCTGTATGCCCGTATTGTGTTCGTGCTAAACAGTTACTTGAGCGTAAAGGTGTTGCTTATAAAGAAGTAAATCTTTCTGTTGAAGCACCAGAAGTACGTGTTGAATTAATGCAACGCACAAATCATCGTACTGTCCCACAAATTTTCATTAACGATCAGTTTATCGGTGGTTTTGACCAACTTTATGCTTTAGAGCGTGAAGGTAAACTCGACGAATTATTGGCTTAACATCGCATCCATATTAAGGAAAAAACAATGAGCGAAGAACAACAAGTTCAACCACAATTAGCTTTAGAGCGTATTTATACAAAAGATATTTCTTTTGAGGTTCCTGGGGCGCAGGTTTTCACAAAACAATGGCAACCTGAACTTAATATCAATCTTTCTTCTGCTGCAGAAAAGATTGACCCGACTCACTTTGAATTTTTTTAAAAAGTTGTGAAAAAAGCCGATAACGACAACGAAACAGCGTTCATTGTAGATGTAACTCAATCAGGTATTTTCTTGATCGACAACATTGAAGAAGAGCGTTTACCTTATATTTTAGGCGCATACTGCCCAAATATTTTGTTCCCGTTCTTACGTGAAGCTGTAAATGATTTAGTAACTAAAGGTAGCTTCCCACAGTTACTTCTTACACCAATCAACTTTGATGCAGAGTTTGAAGCTAACATGCAACGTGCTCAAGCTGCTGCTGTTGAAGGTCAAGCTTAATTTTTTAGCTTCTCCTTTTAATAGAAAACCGCGTATTACGCGGTTTTTTTATGTGTGCTATTTAGATTATTAAAGATCAAGTGAGTGAAGCTGAATAGACGGAAACTGGAAGCCACGGCAAGATAACTCTGAACGCCATGCTACAGTTAATATCATATTGCCAACAATAAAATTCTGATAAGCAAATGTCCCATTAAGTGGATGAGAACAGACTCCGCCATGATTGGTGGGGTGTGCCTGAGTATTTAGCGTATTTAAATCTAAACGTATGCCTAATCCTGAAGCTTTTAAAACCGCTTCTTTAATGGTCCAGACTTTGAACCAATATTCTCTATCTTGGTCCAAACTTAGCCACATTGCATATTCATCGGGATGAAAAGCATGTTTTGCTAATGCATCTAAGCGTACATTTCGATCAAGTTCCTCAACATCTACACCAATATCTTTAACATGTTCACTCATGGCTAAAGCGTAGAATTGTTGGCTATGTGAGTGATTAAAATGCAAAGTATGATTTAACAAATAAGGTTTACCATGTTCATGCTTGGCAAACTCCAATTCCGTTGAATTGAGTTGTAGTTTCTCTGCGATTAGTCTATTTCTGACACTCTGTATTTGTTGTTTTTTATAATGATTAAATGAACGGAAGTCTGGAAAATCTTGTTTAGACTTTAAAAGAAGCTGAGATAATGCCTGTGTATAGACTTCAATTTTGCGCTTAGACATTATCTCAACCTTACTAGAAATTATTAAAATTTAACGACATCACCTTTTAAAGCAACACCCGCCATCATGGTGCCTTTATAGCAATCGTAAGTTGTCGTACTCGTTGTTTCATTGGCTTTAAAATAGCTCACAATATTGGTAACGGCGTTTGCCCCTTGTGCTTTAGCATTGTTTTGCATTTGGATCAGTGCTGAACGCAAAACCCAGTCACAAGACGTTGCTGCCGACTTACCAAAACCATTGGTCTTTTTATTCGTCACCGCATCTTTTTGAATAACTTTACCACCAGATTTTGTCCCCTTTAAATAAAACTTTACCGAACCATCCAAAGTCCCATCGGCAACTGCACGGTCTACAGCTTCTTTAAAATTTAACTGATGTACTTCATCTCCAGCCTGAACAGTGGCAGTAAAACCCGCACTTAGCATTGCTACAAATAAAAGTTTTTTATTTAACATTGTTGTGTTCCTTATTGTTTAACACGTTTAAAAATAAGCGAAGTATTAATTCCGCCAAAAGCAAAGTTATTGCTCATAATAATGTCAGCATCCAAATTTCTCGGCTGCTGAACGATATAATCTAGTTCACCACATAGTGGGTCGATTTCATCTAGATTTAAAGTTGGAATAAAACGGCCACGATTCATCATTTCGATGCTTAACCAAGCTTCAATAGCCCCACACGCCCCCAGCGTATGTCCAAAATAACTCTTTAAAGAGCTAATTGGTTTATAGCCTAAAACTTTTGCAGTGGCTTGGCTCTCCGCCACATCGCCCTGATCAGTTGAGGTACCATGCGCGTTTACATAGGCAATGTCTTTAGCCTCTACAGATGCATCTTTAAGCGCTAACTCCATACAGCGCCCCATCATTTCTGATTCAGGACGAGTTACATGTTGACCATCGGTATTGCTACCATAGCCAATCACTTCTGCATAAATATGAGCACCTCGTGCTTTGGCATGTTCATATTCTTCGAGAATTAAACACCCTGCCCCTTCACCAATCACTAATCCATCTCGTTTAGCATCAAATGGTCGTGGTGTTTTTTCAGGTTGATCATTCATTCCACTGGTCGCGAACAATACATCAAAAACCGCTGCACCTGCCGCACTGAGTTCCTCTGCACCACCCGCAATCATGACTTGTTGTTTGCCATATTTGATTGCTTCATACGCTTGCCCAATTGCCATGGAACCAGAGGTACATGCACTTGAGGTAGGTAAAGTTAATCCTTTTAGGCCAAAATATACGGTCATGTTCACTGCACTGGTGTGGGCCATCATGCGAATATAAGTGGTGGCATTAATCTTACTCATGCTCTGGTGAAGCAACATGCTTGCAAACTCACCCACGGCATCTACGCTACCCGCAGAAGAACCAAAGGCAACACCCGCTTCACCACTAGACAAAATTTCATGCCCGAGCAAACCAGCATTTTGTAAAGCAGTTTCGGCACAAACCACAGACATGAGCGCTACACGTCCCATTCCACGGGTAACCTTACGGTTAAAATGTTTTGGAACATGAAATGTTTCAACAGGCCCAGCAAGCTTGGTCCGAAGGTCAACATATTGCTCCCACTCCGGCATGTAGCGAATACCGCTTTTAGCAGCTTCAAATCGCGCAAAGATGTCATCGGCAGTTTCACCTAAAGAGGTAATGCCTGCCATTCCTGTCACAACTACACGCTTCATCAGATGAGTCCTCCATTTACAGAGATCACCTGTCGGGTTACATACGAGGCTTCATCTGAGCACAAAAATTTCACTACGCTCGCCACTTCATCGACCTGTCCCATGCGTTGCAACGGAATCATTTTAAGCGCATGTTCTTTGACTTCATCGGTGACCATTTCAGTTTCGATCAACCCTGGTGCAACACAGTTCACAGTAATTTTTCGCTTCGCCAATTCGAGTGCCAAAGCCTTGGTCGCACCAATCAATCCTGCTTTTGCAGCGCTGTAATTGACCTGACCACGATTACCCATAATTCCAGATACAGAAGATAAAGTGACAATACGGCCACCTTTGCGTAAGTGAATCATTGGCATGATGAGTGGTTTTAAAACATTATAGAAACCATCTAAAGAGGTCGAAATCACTTCATCCCAATCTTGATCTGTTAACGCAGGGAAAGCACCATCATGAGTAAGGCCTGCATTCAATACAACGCCATAGAATCCGCCATGCTGCTCTACATCTTGCTCTAAAATTTGTTGTACCGTCTGGCGCTCATTTACATCAAACATTAAATAATGGCTATTTTGACCTAAGGCTTGAATCTCTTGTACGACTTGCTCAGCCTCTGCCTGACGAGAACGTGCATGTACAGTTACATCAAAACCAGCCTTTGCCAGCTGTAATGCAATCGCTTTCCCAATTCCTCGGCTTGAACCCGTTACTAAAATTCGTCTTGTCACAATGTATTCCTAATTCTTTGTGGTTATTCAAATGGTGTTTCTGTAGGTTCAAATACACTTAACGTTGCCTGAATGCAGTGCTCAGCATATTGAATTTCACAGGAAAATTGCCCAAGGCCTTCATGAAAATATTGTTGCTCTATTTGAATGATCAATCGTGAACCTAAGGCGAAATAAGGGATGGGTAAATTTAATTTACGCGTTCCCAATAAGAAACCGACTTTTGGTGCTTGTTTTGACTGCTGACCCTGCCAGCCTGAATAAGCACTAATTGTTTGTGCCATAATTTCAATGCTTGCCCATGTCGGCAAACCTTCTGCTTCACAAAACATGAGCTCTGCTGTAATCGTTAGTTCTGCTTGCGCCCGCCCTTCTGCAACATCCGTTAAATGGTCAATAAATACCATCGGTTGCTCATGAGGAATATATTGAATTGCATCCAGTTTCATTAGGGTTTTACTCCAAATACAAGACTAATATTACTTCCCCCAAAAGCGAAAGAATTACTCATGACATAGCGAATGGGCTGTGTTAGCTTGGCTTCTTGCACATAGTTTTGGTCGGCCAAATCTGGATCAATCTCAACATTTTGATGTAAAGGCAACCAGCTTTGATCCTTTAGAATCTGTTCACAAATAAAAGCTTCGATGGCACCCGCTGCACCAAGACAATGTCCAGTTTTATGTTTTGTACTACTTAAAGCAACTTGGTAATCACCAAAAACTTGTCTTACAGCCTTAATTTCCATTGTGTCATTTTGTGGAGTAGCTGTTCCGTGCAAGTTAATATAACCCACCTCTTGAGCGGAAATATGTGCCATATCTAATGCACGTTGCATAGCTAAAGCGGCACCTTTACCTTCAGGGTGCGGGGCTGAAATGTGCCATGCATCCATAGATTCACCCGCTCCCATTAACATGACAGGTGCTTGTTCTTTACTCAGTACAAAAAACGCAGCAGCTTCACCAATATTAATACCATCACGGCTTATGCCGCAGGGTTGGCAAATATGTTCAGATAAACTTTCTAGACTATTAAATCCATTTAGAGTCAACTTGCACAAGGTATCGACGCCACCCACCAGCACAACATCGGCTAAATCTGCATGAAGTAATCTCTGCCCTGCTGCTAATGCTTTAGCACTCGAAGAACAAGCTGTCGAAATCGTATATATAGGTCCTTCCCACCCTAAGTACTGCTGTAATGCTTTCGCTAAACAGCTCATTTCTTGAGGATGATGTGATATCGATAGATCTGTTTGCCCTTGAAAATATTGCTTAAGTAATAATTCATTATCTGCAATACCAGAAGTAGAGGTGCCTACCACAATGGCTAAACGTTTATTTTCAAAGGAAGCAGTATAAGCTTTTAACTCTGTTTCGATTTTAGATAATGCAGTTAATGCAAAACGTAGATTACGTGAATCTACAGACTGCAAAGCATCGGGTACGTACGAACATAATGGGTGCGTATATTGTCCCACCCAACCATCACGATCAGCGATTAAATCATCCCGCAAACTCAAGGTTTGCTGCGGCTGTTGTAATGCCTGTTTAATTTGATTAAGTTCGCAGCCTAATGCAGATAAACCAACACTAAATTGTATGCCTACTGCCATTGGAGCTGCATTTTCTGAAGGTAAATGTTTCATGGCGTAGGACTTTCTTCTGTCTGTAATGTGTTCTCAATCGAACTCAGCGTCATGGTATAAGGGACTTGCTCATTAATCAATTCAATGCCTCCTTGTCCCTGTTTAAGTTGCAACACAGGTTGCTTTTCAATATAAACAACCTGCTTGTCTGCTTGTTGTTTCATCTCTACAGCTTGCTGCCCTAAATGCGAAAACTGAGGGTATGTCGCAAACAAAAGGTCACGCACTACAAACTCAAAAGGCAATAAACGCATTTGATCAATACGTTGTTCAACATGAACCCGATGCCCATCAAACTTTAACTTAAATAATTGCTGGCCTGTCAAGCTCAAAGCGACCATATCTAGTACAGCCCCCTTTTGCTGTTGATATAGCAAGAAGCTAAAACTTTGCTGCTTCCACTGAACCTCAACCTGATCTTGCCTTTGATAAGTCTGAGCCTGCCATAGTGAACTTTGTAGCCCTTTGGCATGTGGCATAACCTGACAACCATTTAAAAATATAAAGCTACTGAGTAATATCGTTGCCCATTTGCGTTGCATGGTTATCCCTCAAGTACCTGTTCTTGCGCCAAGCCTTCACGACAATATTCTGCCAAGGTGCTGAGTCTACGTTTGGCATTTTTATGAATTGGATTTTTTTCATCCCATGCATAACCAGCCAATAATGAAGAAATCATACGGCGAATACCTTCATTCTGATTTTGTGAGAACACCACATCTTGGAACTCGCCTTCGTACCATGACTCAACATAGGCACGAAATACTTGAATGCCGCGGCGTAATGGTTTTTCATATTCTTCTAACCAGTCGACTTGCTGACCTTGCAAAACTCGTTCAACCAAAGGAACAGCCAAACTGGAAGATTTAAGAGCAATCGTTACACCTGATGAAAAGACTGGATCAAGAAACTCACCCGCATTACCTAATAGCGCATAGTTGCGGTCTGCCAAGTGTTTTACATTCGCTGAGTAGCCCACCAAAGTACGCACTGGTGTATCAAAGTTTGCACGGCGCAAGACATGTGACAAGCTTGGTTCATCAGCCAAAATACGCTTAAACATTGCCTCAGGTCCATTATCTTCAGCATTTTCGACCATGTATTTATCAAAAAAATCTTGCTCTGCAACGACACCGAAAGAAGCCCGTCCATCAGCAAATGGAATTAACCAATACCATGCACGGTGATCTTTTTCATGGACAGTAATTAAAATTTTATTACGGTCAAACTCTGAGTCATCTGTAATTCCATCTTCAATATGGGTAAACAACGCACGTCGTACCGGAAAATTTGATGGACTTTCTAGATCTAATAACTTTGGCAAAATTCGTCCAAAGCCACTCGCATCTAACAAGAATTTAGTTTGAATCTGATAACGCTGTTGTTCTTCATCAATTACTGTAAGTACAGGCTGTTCAGATGCAACATCAACATCTAAAACCTCATGCCCAAAGCGTATATCAGCACCATAGGCTTGAGCCTGTTTTGCTAGCAAATTGTCAAAATCTGCACGGCGAACTTGCCAAGTTGTTCCCGGGCCATCCGTAAATTTTTCTGTAAAGTCATAAAAACTACGCTGTTTGCCACGTAAAAAAGCCGCCCCGTTTTTAAATTGAAAAGCATATTGCTCAACATGCTCACGGACTGTTTCTAATAAGCCAGCCTCTTCTAAAAACGCCATAGACTGCGGTAATAATGACTCACCAATCGAAAAACGAGGGAAATACTGTTTTTCAATGACCGTAACGGTATAGCCCTTTTTTCGAAGAAGTGCAGCAGCAGAACTACCTGATGGCCCAGCCCCAATAATCACGACATCAATTTTTTCTATAGTGCTCATAGCACAACTTCCTTTTTAATTTATTCAAATTATGAATGGTCTTGTAAATTTACAATATGTTTTTCATCTGCGGGCGTTAACAAAGTCGCATAGATAAACGAGAAAATAACCCCGAATAAAACCGTTAAACCAAAACAATGAATTGCATAAGTATGGCTAAATGAAAGTAATCCAAAGCCGAGTAAGGTCGACATCATACATAAAAATAATGCCATTCCAACTACTTGTGGGTGATCATGTCCATGTCGGTAGAAAATTGCATAGTCAACGCCAATCCCGATAATCAGAAAAATCGCCATAATACTAAACAGGTTAATCTCGACACCTAACCATGCCTGAACAGCAAAAGTGCTCAGTAATGCCAAGCTGACTGGCAGGACCAAAGGCACAATCGAACTTAATCCATAAATAAGCGCCAAACCAATTGCTAGACCAATTAAGGCATAAATCAGAAGATGTTGAGCCTGCACTCGATGTTCAGCAAACATTTGCGACATTTCGGTAATCGGTTGTTGGAAATGTATATGCTCATTCTGAAGCTGCTTTAACACTTCAGGCTGTTTTGCCCCTGTCACCATCACTAATCGTTCATTGCTTTGAGGCTGTAAAAAAGCTAATGGGTGATCTTTAAATACAGAAAAATCTAATAACGGTTGTGTCGCCAGTTGCTGTTGCCACTGTAAAACATCAGCGACATTTAGCCCCATGCTTTGTGCATATTGCTGCAAAGTCGCTTTTGGAATATTTCTTAATAGTTGTAGATTATTTTGCTGCTCTGCCAATGGTGGAATCCATTGACCTAAAGCTTGAAATGCACTGATTTTTCCGTTTGTTTGCAACTGTTGTAATTGCCCTATCAGTTGCTGCTCTTGTTGCTGCATTTCATTTGCAGATGCTGCACGCACCACAAAATAATCACTACTTTGCTGCTGGCCAAATTGCTTACGAACAGCTTGGTCCTGCTGTTTTAAGCTCGCGTCCATACCTTGTAAATTACGAATATCATCGTTACTTTTAAGATAGAAAAGACTCGAAGTACCTACTGCTAAAATGACTGCAATCAAGCCATAACGAACTTTGGCACGCTGTTGAAACCATAAGCGTGCTTGTCCAATCCACGACAGTGCTTTTATTGCTGGCTGGGCATTGAGTGCGGGTAATCTTGGTAATAGCAGTACACTGCTGATCCACGCCGCAGTTAATCCTACAATTGAAAAGACCGCAATCTGCTTAAATCCTGGAAACGGAGTAAAACTCAAAAAGATGTAAGCAACCAATGTGGTCATTAAGCCCATAAACAAACTTGGTAATAGCGGTTTTAAAATTTGAAAACCACCAAGCTTTCTATGCTGCGATTGCATCGCCATAAAATAAAATGAAAAGTCGACACAGACACCAATCAGACTTGCACCAAAGACCAATGTCATCAGGTGAATTTCACCAAACACCCAATGTGTGACCGCAAACGCCACAAAGCTTCCAGTCGAAACTGCAATAAACTCGGTCGCCAAAGGTCGTAGTGAGCGAAAGCCGAACCAAACCAGAAAAATTAAGCCCAGTGTCGAGCCAACACCAATAGTTGATATTTCCTGTTTAGCGGATTGCGTCCCAAAATTTGAAAATAAAATAGTTCCAGTCCAATGAGATTTTAATCCCATTGCAGCTAACTTTTGCTTAGTTTGCTCAATCCAAGTAGAGGTCTGTTCTTGGTAATCAATATTGTATGGGCTTTGCGTCAACTGTAATACGAAAAGCCGAGAGATACCTTGCTCATGATGAATTGTGGCAAAACCCTGTTCCATTTCAATATCTTGTTGCGACGGGGTTGCCAACTGCATGGCATAACGAGGGAACAATAATAGCGGGTCTTGCTTAAGTGACTCAGCAGTGACAGGCATGCCTGGACTCATCATCTGCATCAAACTTTGTTCAGTCAGCGCAGCATAGTCCTTTTTTTGCAATAAGGCTTGATCTTGAGCACTCAACAAACCTGCTCGATGTTGATACAACTGTTTTGCAAATTGATCAAAATCAAGTTGTGGCTTCAGTGGCTGCCACAACTGGCTTTGCTTGGCCTGCGCTGTTAAGAAATGAGTCGCTTGTTGTATCGCAGCTTCATCTTTGGCATCGACCACCACAAATACTTTATTGTTGAGTTGCTCATTCATGTACTGCTGAGTACGTGCAAGTTCTGGGTCTTGCTGAACTTTAGGCAATAACGCAAAAATATTAGTTTGAATATGAATATCTTTATTCAGCCACGTCACACCAAGCCCCACAGCAACCAATAGCAGGGCAATTAACCAAAGCGCGGTGAACTTATTTTGCCAGTTGGAAAATCGCATGCTCAGCAGCCGTTAGAGTCGTCGGTTGAGAAGTCTGGTGACTAAAGCGAATGGTCGTTAAATTATTCGCTTTCTCGGTAATCACGATTTGGTTGACGTACTGTTGCCCTTGAGCATCAACACGCACAAATAACTTTTTAAACAAGCTACTTTTCGGAGTTAAGCTCATGCTCCAACCCGCTGGACTATAATTCGCACTTACCACATTAAAATTCTTTGCTAAGGCCTGTTCATTACCAGACATAAGCTGTAAGAATAAAGTCGCGACCGAACTATATGGCGATTGATCAACTTGTATTTGGCTAAATGTACGCTGAGTTTTCTGTACCAATTTGGTTGGGGTAACAATCAAATCTGCTTGCACAGGTCGTTTGATTTGCCATGCTACACCATAAGATTTTGAGAACAACAAAGAGCCGTTCGATACAAAAGTTTTATTTAACGATGGCAATTTTTTTTGCTGTTCAAAATCAGCACGAACCGTAGGAGACTGTGATAGTTGCTGAAAAATTTGAGTGATCTGTGTTGGCTCTGCATAGACCGCACTTAAACTGCTCATCCAAACAGCAGCACCTAAACCTAAAGTTTTGATGAATTGAGACATCACGCATTCCTCTTCGGTTGAAACTCAGACCATGCATTCAAGCGATCAAACAAAACCTGTGGCGATTGAAAACACATTTCACGAGCTTCAATATTCACCGCCACCTGTGTGGTATAACCCTTGGTTAAACGTTTCCCTGACTCAGCATCAAAAATCAAATAATCAATTTTCAAACGGTTTTCCCATTCTTTTAAAATGGCCCGAACCCGAATCTTTTGTTCAAACTCAATACCGTATGCATAGCGAACATGGCTTTCAATCACAGGCCATGCATAGCCTGATTCTTTCATCTGCATATAGTTATAATGAAATTGATCGAGCAATTTACAGCGAGCAATCTCAAAATATTTTAAATAGTGTCCATGCCAAACCACATTCATGGTATCGACATCATGAAATGGAATTTCAATGATTACATCTGCATGCATTGGCTCACCTTATCCCATAAATTCTGGTTGATTAAACAATTCAAGTTGGTCTAAACGATCAACAATCTGTTGTAATTCGGTTTGTAATGGTCGGTCTTCTTCGACAAATGCAAAGCTTTGTAAGGTCCATTGCATAAATGCCTGCAATGTTGGACTTAACTGTGTAGTTAAACCTTTCAGATGAATCGCCTGCACACTCGCACAGCAAAGAGCTGCAATAACTTGCTGTGTTAAGGTAATTACACGGCTCGCATCACGTGCAGCAATGGTACCCATGCTGACTTTGTCTTGGTTATGACATTCAGTTGAACGTGAAAAAATTGAAGCTGCCAAAGTATTTTTCAAGGCTTCAGCCGTCCACGCCGACACCCCAATTTGTACCGCTTTAAAACCATGATTCAGTGGTAAACGTTCAGCTGTCGCACCTGTTAAATTACGTGGCAAACCATGATTCATTTTATGGTCAACCAACTGTGCAATTTGTCTGTCCATCAAATCAGCAATATTGGCAATCATAATTTTTAAGCTATCCATTGCCTGTGCAATATGTCCACCGTAAAAATGACCGCCATGCAACACACGCATACCGACTGGATCAATCAATGGATTGTCGTTACTTGAATTCAGTTCATTTTCAATAAACTGACGTAACCATACTTTTGAGTCTTCAAACACGCCAATAATATGCGGTGCACAACGAAGCGAATAACGGTCTTGCAAACGTGGGCTTTGATGTGCTGTTTGTACTTCACTGTTCAGCCAATCACGTAATTGCTTGGCAATTTGCTGCTGCCCTGGATGAGGTTTTTGTGCAAACAAGACTTCATCAAAATGACTAGGATTACCTTCCAAGGCCAAAACATTTAGAGCAGTAATTAAAGTACTAGCAAGTGCAATTTGCTCTGCTTTTTTATAGTTTAGACAAGCAATTGCCGTCATCACCGCTGTACCGTTCATGAGCGCCAAACCTTCTTTTGGTCTGAGCGTTAAAGGCTGCAAGCCTTTTTCAGCATACACCTGAGCAACTGGAACAATATTCCCATCAACATACACATCACGCTCACCGACTAAAGTTCCCGCAATGTAAGACAAAGGCGTTAAATCCCCGCTTGCCCCGACTGAACCTTCAGAGGGAATGACTGGAATTACATTTTCGTTCAGCAACCAAACCAAGCGCTCAAGTAATGCTATCGACACACCAGAATAACCACGAGCTAACGAACATAAACGTGTCACAACTACTGCACGTGCAGTGAGGACATCTAAATTTTCACCTAAACCACAACCATGAAAACGTGAAAGATGCAGCGGTAGTTCATTGACCTGATGTAATGGCACTTCAACCAAACATGAGTCACCATAACCCGTAGTCACACCGTAGATAACCCCTTCTTCTTCAAGGAGTTGATCGAGAAAATCAGCGCCTTTCTGAATTAGTTCACGCCACTCAGACGTTTCAGGTAAAGCAACCTGACATTCGCCTCTGGCTACAGAAACGACATCTTCAATACTCAGTGGCTGTTCACCTACGGTTAGCACACGCATGTTATTTCGTCCAAAAATTATAAAAATTAAACCATTGATAAGGGGCACGCAGACAATGCTGTTCTAGAACGGCAACATACGTTTTAGTGATGGTTTGCATACTTTCAATACGGTTAGCACGGGGTAAATTGATCTGTTCAGCAATTGAATGAATATGCACTTGAAACTGCTGTTGCACCCGATAGCAAAACACCGCAATAACAGGCACTTTGAGTAAATTTGCTAAAATCCATGCACCTTGTGGGAAAGCTGCTGACTCCCCTAAAAAATCAACATGCTGTACACGATCTGACTGTACAGGAACTCGATCTGCCGCCACAATGACCCATTCACCTTGTTGCATCTTGTCTTGCAATAGCATGGCAGTTTCAATGCCCAGCTCATCAACTGATAAAAGACAAACATCTGCCTTATCATTTATTTTTTTCAAAAACTCATTAAATTTTGTCGCGTGCTTTTGGTAAACCAGCACATTAATTTTCTGCGGATGGTCTGACTTAATTGCCCGAAGCAATTCAATATTGCCAAAGTGAGAGACAATAATCAGAGCACCTTTTTGATAATGCTGAGAGAAGTTTTCATGTCCAAAAACTTGCAGTTCCTGTTCGGGAATATTGCCTAGCCAACCCTCAATCTTATCTAAAATACATTCGCCAAATTGCATGAAATGCGCGTAGCTATTTGTCCAATTTGGTTGGTGGCTAAACGGCGACTGTGATCCAGCAAAATGATGCAGTTTTTGTAAATAAAGTAAGGAAGCCTGTCTTGCTGTGACAGCAAATAACCAGTACCACATAATGACAAAGTACATCACAAACTTGCATAACCAACGTCCACCAAAACGGTAAAACCATAACATCAGCATGAGGGGCAGCATCCCGCCTCGCTCTTTAATGTCATTCCATTTTGGTGAAGCTGAATCTGTCATAATCAACCTTGCAGCTTTTGTTTTAATAGCTTCGGTAAGCGAATCAGCATCCCCATAAACAAGGTTGCATGCGCTTTGCTTAATCCTAAATTATCTCGCCAAGCATGAAAATGAGAAATACCCTGCTCTGGATAAACCACAGGCGTTGGTACATTAATAAAAGGGGTATTTTCCCATTTTAAACGTACTAAAATTTCACTATCAAAACCCATACGCGGCTGAAATCTAGCACTATTTAACACCTTTACCGTGCTCTCGAGCGGATATACGCGAAACCCGCACATGCTATCTTTAATTTCAAAAGATAAGCTATTTAACCAGACCCAAAAATGAGTAATGTAACGGCCATATAAGCGCTTTTTAGGAATAGAGGCATCAAAGTATGGCTGACCAATCACCATTGCATCGGGATGCTGGTGAGACTGCTCAATAAATTTTGGAATGTCATCCCAGCAATGTTGACCATCCGAATCGAGTTGTAATGCATGACTTAAACCAAGCTCATAAGCCTCACGTAATCCCGTCATGACTGCCTGACCTTTACCCTTATTCACCTCATGCTCAATAAGATGAATTTGGGAATATTGCTCTGCCAACTCTTTTAAAATTTGGCTACAAGCATCATCACTTCCATCATTGACCAACACAATCGGTAGATCAAAACTGTTCAGATAAGAAATTAAATCTGCTAAATAATGTGGATGGTTATAAACCGGAACAACAAAGCCGTAATTGGTCTGCATTTTAACCCTCTACTTCCGTTTGCAAAGCAAATAATAATCGCCCTGAAGCCAGAATTTGTTCTGAATCACGTAGTTCAAAACTCACTTTATGCTCTTTTCGAGAAAACTTGAGTTGTACTACAGCATAAGGGCGAATCAGGTTTTGAAATTTTAACTGCTCATATCCCTGACACCAGCTCAAATCAGACCAAATTGATTTAGCAAATTGTTGTAAAAAGCCTATTTGCCCAACCCCAGGATAAATCGGTTGTGTTGGGAAATGCCCTTTAAAACAAGCCAACTCAGGTGGAAATTCTAACTCCCAAATGTGATCATCTGAATTTTGAGACTGTGACAGCACCACGGGTTGCAACATAGGCTTAAATAGAGTTTTCAAATAGTTTTTATTGAGTTTGGACTGAGTATTTTGTGGTAACTGACTTAAGAACCGCCACTGACGTGGAATCGCAATCGTTTCCAAGCCGTCTTTCAACTGTTGTTTTAAATGGTTAACAAAAGCTGATTTACCCTGTTGCTGTAACTGTTCACGAGCTTGTTCTGTTAGAACGACAATACAACCCAACATTTGGCGTTGCTCATGTTCAAATACCAATACATGGCATTGCTTTACGACATCTAAAGCTTGGATGCTTTGCTCGATCGCATCTAAACTTAAACGCTTTTCTTCAAGTTTTACAATTCGATCTGTACGCCCCAGCAGCTTAAAGATCTGACATGTTGCATCTGTCCATGCCGCACCGTCACCTGTGGTAATCCAGTCATTCTCATAGGCATGATTACTCTTGACCATAAGCTGTTGGTCTTCAATACGAATAGCCACATTACTAAATGCAGTCCAAGCATCTTCATCTTTAGCGCGATGGGCAATACCACCAGTTTCCGAACTTCCCAAAACTTCAATAATCGGACGATTTAGTAAAGGACGAACACCACTTTCTAGCTTGCCCCCGGAACTAAAGACCATCTGGCAGTGTTGTAAAACAACATCGGTTGTCCAGCGTTTTAATAAAGCAGGACTTGAGATCAAATAATTACTTAACCCTATTGTTTCTAATTGTTTTTGGGCTTGTACCACATCTTCAGGGAATGCCATTTGAGGATTATAAAAACTTCGACCTGTAGCAAGTGGTAGTAGTAATTTAAACAGTAATCCATAAATATGTTGATGACTAACTGTTGCAATCGCAGTTGCATGTTCATCAAAGCTAAAACTCTGACTTAATCCCTGGACTTCGTTGAGTAATTGTCTAAGTGTTCTTGGAATTTTTTTAGGTTCCCCAGTTGAACCCGAAGTATAAAAATAGAGTTGAGCCTGCTCTAAAAAAGTATCATCTAAGGTTAAAGATAAAGGTACAACTTCTCCAATTTCTTGATGCTTTAAAAAATAAATCTGTTGTGCGGCAAAATCCTGTTCTAATTCACGCACTCGATTGGGTGGCAAAAGTATTTGCTTTTTCGCTAACAAGGCAGCAAAGAATAAAACCAGAAATTCATAACTATCTGCTTCCCATAAAGCCCAAGTTAGATTTTCCATTTGAGCAATTGCAGCAGCTTGTAACGCCACATCCTGCCAAAATTGATTAAAACTGGTCGAGTTTAGAGTACCGTCTATACAAAGTGGCTGAGCTGAATCGATGAATTTCTGAAAGTGGCAATACATAGTTTTTTAATTAATGATTTGAAGAATGTAAACGCTGATGTCGCTTACGCAAAATAAATTCACCAAGGAACAAAATGCCCATCAGCACATAAGAAATAAAGCCATTATAAATGACCCAAACCTGAGTTGAGGTAAAAAGCACAGTGCTTAAAGCAATCAGTGCATTACAAAAAAAGAAAACACACCAAACTTTGGTGACCTGTCTGGTCCACTGTACGCCAGAAGCAGGTAAATCAGGTTCAACAAGTCGGGCAAAGCGCTCAATCATAGACGGCGGCTTAATGAGCGTCAGCGCAAAAATAATTAATGCACCTAAACTCATACCCACTGGATATAGCTTTAGCCAAGCATGGTCATGTGACAATAAACTCAGGCTACCGCAAACGATGGCAAAACCCGTTAATGGCCATAATAACGAGTTGCCTTTGCTAAAAAGTCTGATCACACCCAACCCGATGAGTAAAGCACTCACCCAGACAAATTGGCCATGTGTCAAACTCCAGCCCACAATAAAGGGATACAGCACAAAAAGTGCCGTCATTATCCCTTTAAGAATAAACTTCATTCAGCAGTCATATTCTGAATAACCGTCACCACATCAAGTACGGTTCTCACATTTTTAAAGTCTTCAGGTTTTACTTGCTTACCTGTTAACTCTTTAATTTTTACAACTAAATCAACCGCATCAATACTGTCCACATCAAGATCAGAATAAAGGTTCGAATCGAGTTGAACAGTCTCTGGTTCAATCTCAAACAAATCTTCCATCCATTCGCGGAGTTTAGTTAGTACTCGCTCTTGAGATAACATCATCACGCTCCTTATGACTTCTGTTGTGCTTCAACTAAAGCAACCAAGCTCTGGATTGACTTAAAATGCTGTTTGGTTTCATCCGATTCTGCATTTAAATGAATGTTGTAACGCTTTTTCAAAGCCAGTCCCAACTCAAGTGCATCAATCGAGTCTAATCCTAAACCTTCTCCAAATAATGGAGCTTCTGTATCAATATCGGCAATAGTAATATCTTCTAGTGCTAGAACATCAATAATCATTTGCTTTAGTTCATCAGCAAGATTGCTCATTTCAAGATAACTCTTCATCAAAAATTTTATAAAAACTGCGACTTAACTGACGAACTTGTTTAGGTCCTACTGTTAAATCATCTAGCAGATCTGATACTTGCACAGCATCTAATACCTTGACCTCGATATGAAATGGTTGAGATGGTACGTGGTACCATTTTTCATTCTTGGTTAAAGTTGATGGTGTACAAGTAATAATTACTGGGCGAATTGGTACATTTGCACGAATGGCAATATTGGCTGCACCTCGCTGAAACTCGTTTAGGGTCATCCCTTTTTCAGTGCGCGTTCCTTCCGGAAAAATTAAAAGAGAAGCCGCATTATTTTCTTTTAGACGCTTTACACAGTCTTCAACAAACTGCTGAGAAACTGCATTTAAAATATAGCCTGCGCTTTGTACGGGTCCTTTGGTAAATGGGTTCGACCAAAGAGACTGCTTCACGACACAATTAGCCTGCTGCATCATACCAATTAGTACTACAACATCAATCAAAGTCGGATGATTGGCAATCACGAGCTCTTGGCGACTATTTTGTAGTTTTTCTAGCCCCTCTACCGAATAAGTCATGATGCCAAGTTTGACCATCATGTCGGTAAAGCCTTTGAAACTATGTTTAATCACATTTTGCGCACGTTGCTGTCGCTTTTGCGGATCAGAAGTAGTTGCATTGAGTACGGGTGCAATCACTGAGGCAATTGCCATACCACCCAGCCCAAAACTGGCAAAGCTAAAGCCAGTAGCAGCCACACGCCAGCAATAATTACTTTTTTGCTTGAGATTTTTAAGATTTAGCATTTGTTCCACCCAAATGCAGATGTTAACTGGTCAGCATCCTGCCAAAAATGAGCAAAAGCAGGAGCATCTGCTTCATCTATATGCGTCCACGCAGTAATTTGTAAATTAGGTTGCTCTAAAGTAACAACGGTAGCCATCGCATAGGCAGAAAAATCGACTGCCTCAGCATAAATATTAAGTAATGGCTCATCATAAGCGACGACTAAGACCCGCTTAATCTCAGGCATTGACTTTAAAAGTGCATAAGCCTCAATCAAACCTTCAGTCCATGAACAGCTTAAGCTTGTAGAGGGAGTATCATCCTGACATAAAATCGAGTAGAGGCCCGAAATTGCATTATGAACAGACGTTGAAAATTGTGTTGGCGATGGAGTTTGATCATTTAAAACGTCTTGCAAGATATTTAACGTTTTTGCCTCATCACCATATTTTGATACCCAAACAATATAATCGGCCTTATTACTTTCTAATGCACCGATCGCGCTATTTAAAGCAAGTTTAGCCAATGGTGATAAACGTCTACGCTGCATAGCTGGGATGCAGTCGAGAGCCGCATAGGAAGGCTGAGCATGTGTAAATATAAGCTGAGCAAGATGTAATGTTACCATGCTAAAAAATGAACCCTAAGCCGCGTTATTCTGTCGAAATATAAATTATTTTATAAAGATGCTGATTATAGCATTCGTTATAAAATTTACAAAAAATTACGTTTATCACTCACACTTTTTCATAACTCTTCGGAGTAGCTCATTTATTTGCAAAAAAAACCCAAAGAAAACTTTGGGTTTTTGAACAGTAAAAAACTTAACGGTTAAATTTTTTCTCTGCTTTCTTAAATTTCTGAATATAACGACGGCGACGTGCAGCAGTACGTTCATCAACCTGACTCTTACGACCTTCAAACGGGTTTTCAGAAGTTTTAAAGTCAATACGAACTGGTGTACCTTCAAGTTTATATACTTTACGGAACACGTTTTCTAAATAACGACGATAATCAGCAGGTGTCTTATCAACCTTATTACCATGGATCACAATAGTCGGTGGATTCTGACCACCCATATGTGCATAACGCATTTTAATACGACGACCGCTAATCATTGGTGGCTGATGAGCTTCTGTCGCATCACTCAAAATTTGAGTCAATTTAGCTGGTGATACTTTTAAGTTCGCAGACTCATAAGCACGGTGGATAGAAGGATATAAATCACCCACCCCAGTTCCATGTAAAGCAGAAATTAAATGGATTTTTGCCCATGGAATAAAGTCAAAACGACGTTCAACATCAAGCTTACACTGCTTGCGGTCGTATTCAGACATGTTATCCCATTTGTTGATGGCAATAACCATGGCACGACCAGCTTCAAGCGCATAGCCAATTAAATGCAAGTCTTGCTCAACAATACCTTCACGCGCATCGACTACAACCACTACAACATGTGCATCTTTCATTGCTTGCAAAGTTTTAACAATTGAGAACTTCTCAATCATTTCATCAACTTTACCTTTACGACGCACACCTGCTGTATCAATTAAGGTGTATTTACGGCCTTCACGCTCAAAAGGAATGTAAATCGAGTCACGAGTTGTACCTGGTTGGTCAAATGCCACCACACGGTCTTCACCAAGCAAACGGTTGACCAGTGTTGACTTACCAACGTTAGGACGACCAATAATTGCTAAACGTAAGCCAGTATCTTTGTCATGTTCTTCAGGATTTTCATCTTCTGGAACTTCCGCAAGTACATCTTCCAGCATTTGCTGTACACCACGACCATGGCTAGCGGCAACTTGTAATGGTTCACCCATACCAAGTTTGTAGAATTCAACCAAAGCTGCTTCGGCATGAACACCATCTACCTTGTTCGCAACAAGATAAATTTTCTTACCTAAAGTACGTAGTTCACGAGCAATTTGCTCATCAGAAGCTAACAATCCCGCACGAGCGTCAACTACAAAAATAATAATATCTGCTTCGTTGATCGCTGTTTTTGACTGCTCGGCCATGTAGTTATCGATACCGCCTTCACTCTCACCGATACCACCAGTATCAACAACAATGAAAGACTTATTTTGATAAGTCGCATCACCATATTTACGGTCACGAGTCAGACCCGCGAAGTCGGCTACAAGTGCATCACGACTCTTGGTAATCTGGTTAAATAACGTTGATTTTCCGACATTCGGACGACCAATGAGCGCAATAACGGGTTTCATACAATAACCTTAATTCAAGCCCAGCCATATCTCATGGCATGAGCATTAGAAACAATACAGGAGATATATTTTAAGGTCAGATATGACCATAATAAAAGACGGGGCTTTGAACTGATTTAATTCAAACACCCCGATATTTTTTTAACAGCGTAATTTGTTAAGCGGCTATTTTAGCACAAGCAAACGAAATTAACGATTCTGCCAAATACTTAAATCGCCTTTTCTGGTCGAAACGTAAAGTTGGTTCTCAATAACACGTAATGTATTGACCTCCCCACTTGTTTTTGAACGACCAATCAACTTACCTGTTGCAGGATCAACAAGATGTAATACGCCATCTAAATCACCAACAATAAGGTCCGATCCCAACACAACAGGGTTACTTAAATGACGGTTTAATAAACTATCATTTTGCCAAACTTGTTCGCCTGTCGTTAAATCATAAGCAGTTAACTTACCATCAGTTGATGAAACAAATACTTTATTGTCATAAACTTCTGGACGCTTCGTGCTGCTTGAGTCTTCACTCCAAACTACACGTTGCGAAGCTAGATCAGTTACAGTCACTTGCCCTTGGAAACTTGTAGTTACCATAAACTGTCCAGCAACAGTAGGATCACCATCGATATCAATCAAACGTTGAATATCAGAACGACCTTCACTTACCGCAACACGACGTTGGAAACGTGGAATACCACTAATCGTATCAATTGCATAAACATACGCATTCGCAGATGCGATTAATACGGTACGCGGATCAAGACTCACCGGTGACGCCTGACCACGTAAACTAAATTGGACATTTGGTAATTTATAAGCCCAAACTTGCTGGCCTGAAGCAGCATCATGCGCAAATACAGTACCGTCGTTTGCAATGGTAATCACGCGTCCAGACTGAACTAAAGAAGGACTTAATAGCGCACCAGATAACTGTGCAGTCCACTTTTGTTCACCTGTTGCCTGATCTAAAGCAAAAAGTTGACCTTTACTATTACCAACAACAACAATTCCTTCAGCAGCTTCAACACCAGAGCTCAAGCCTAATTTGCTGACTTTTTTCTCCCAAATGCGTTCCTTGCCACGATATGCAGCGACCTCACCTTTTGGGTCAAGCGTAAAGACCACGCCCTCACTTGCGTCAAGCTGCAAACGTAATGGATCTGCCTTATCAGTAGAAGAAACACTGCGCGAAAACACGGGTACTAGAGTCTTTTTCGACTCAGTCAATTTCGGTAGTGGATTTGGTTTTGCTTCTTTTACTTTGTTGCTAGAACATCCCACCAGTACAGCTGATGCGATTGCAATTGCCAAAGGCAGTTTGAATTTCTGATTCATTAAGACTCTTCCACCTGTGTTTCCAAAATTGGGCGCTCAATCTGTGGATCTTCAACTAAAACGCCAACACTTTCGAGTTTAATTTGTAAAATTTGTCGTTCTTGTTTACGTTCCAGTAACGAATCCCATGCTGTCTGATACGCTTTTTTAGCAGAATCAATATCTTTCTTGGCAACAAAGATATCACCACGTAACTCTTCTACTGTTGCTTTAAATGCAGGATCGACGTTACCAGACAAGGTTTTTAGTGCTTCATCATATTTGTTTTGCGCCAATTGTGCATCTGCTAAACGCAATTTTACAACCTGAATCAAACCTTCATCTTTTACTTTTGAATTTTCGACTTTCTTCAATGCTTTTTCAGCAGCGGCATAATCCTGTTTTTCATAGGCTAATTTTGCTAATACAAACTGAGTCTGTATCGCCTGAACAGAATCGATATCATCTTTTACGATTTTATCTGCCGATGCAGTGACCGAAGTTAAAGCATTAGGATTATCAACACTTGCATTTGCTTCATCCATTAACTGCTGTACTTTTGCAGTTTCTGTCTGGCTGCTCGTAAGATTTCTTTTTTGCCAATATTCCCACCCAAAAAAGGCAATCAATGCAATGAGAATCCCGCTAATCATGGCAGAACCATATTTTTTGGCGAACGACTTTAAGCTGTCGAATTGTTCTTCATCACTTACACTCATGTGATTGTCCTTTTCCAGATGTTTCAGTTTATTTTGTAAATTTTTCGATTAAGAATGGTACAAGCTCAGCCAGCGCAACTTGAGACTGCTCAGCTGTTGCTAACTCTTTGATAGCAAGTTGCTGTGCTTCCCATTCACGCTCACCTAAAATCATGGCGTAAACAGCCCCAGCCTGATCAGCTTTTTTCATCTGACTCTTCATACTGCCTTGTGAACCTGTTTTGATTCGAATACTGCTATTTGCAGCTTCTAACTGGTCACGTAATTGCTCCGCTAAAATCAAAGCTTTAGTTTGATAAGCAGGTTCTGCAACCAAGAATACTTCACAATCACGAATAACTTGAGCTTGTTCAACCTGCTCAAGTAGAAGCAATAAACGCTCCATACCCATCGCAAAACCAACAGCAGGTACAGATTGATCGGCCTTACCTTTTAGCTGACCAACTAAACCGTCGTAGCGACCGCCAGCACATACAGTACCTTGCGAACCAAGTGCAGTTGTTGTCCATTCAAAAACGGTTTTATTGTAGTAATCCAGACCACGCACCAATTTTTGATTAATGACAAATTGGATGCCAGCAGCTGTCAAATAATCTTGTAACTGCTTAAAATGATCCAAACTTTCTTCTTTCAAGAAGTCATGTAATTTTGGCGCATTTTCTAAAATTTTCTGAGTAGATTCAATTTTAGAATCCAAAATACGTAATGGATTCGTTGTTAAACGACGCTGTGAGTCTTCATCCAACGCATCTTTATGCTCGTTTAAAAATGCAACTAAAGCATTACGATACTCTGTACGCTCATCAGTTTCGCCCAAAGTATTTAACTCAAGCTGAACCTTATCAGCAACGCCCATTCGTTTCCATAAACGAGCGGTCAACATAATCAATTCAGCATCAATATCAGGAGTCGCAACACCGAAAGTTTCCACGCCAAACTGGTGGAACTGACGGTAACGCCCTTTTTGTGGTTTCTCATAACGGAACATAGGTCCCATATACCACACGCGTGGCGTAGCACCGCGCAACAAATTATGTTCAACCAAAGCACGAACACAACCTGCTGTACCCTCTGGACGTAAGGTTAATGACTCTGGTGGATTACCTTTGTCGAAAAAGGTATACATTTCTTTTTCAACAATATCGGTAGCATCACCAATAGCACGTTTAAACAAGCCCGTTTGTTCAACGATCGGCAAACGAATTTGTTGATATCCATAAGCATCCATTAAAGATGCTAAATGTTGCTCGAGACGTCTCCACGCTACTGTTTGCGTTGGCAAGATGTCATTAAAACCTTTGATTGCGACGATTGAACTCATGATGAACTACGAATAATTTCTTTAGATTTAGCTTCTTCAAGCTCTTGGACACGTTGACGAACCATAGTTTCGATTTCATCAACCAATTGATCGGTATCGATTAAATGGCTTTTTTCACCATTACGATAAACCAATGAGCGAGGCGCAGCCCCAACAACCCCGATGTCAGCTTCTTTTGCTTCACCTGGGCCGTTTACTTTACAACCAATTACCGACACATCCATTGGAGTACGAATATCTTCTAAACGCTCTTCCAATGCTTGCATTACCTGAATAACATTAAATTCTTGGCGAGAGCAACTTGGGCAAGCAATAAAGTTAATCCCGTTAGAGCGAAGCCCAAGTGATTTTAAGATATCAAAACCAATCTTGATTTCATCTTCTGGTTCGGCGGCAAGCGAAATACGCATCGTATCGCCAATACCTTCCATCAATAATCCACCAAGGGCAATCGCTGATTTCACAGTACCTGTACGGTAAATACCAGCTTCAGTTACGCCTAAATGTAATGGATTATCAATTTGCTGAGAAAGCAAGCGGTAAGCATCCATGGTTAAAAACACATTTGAGGCTTTTACACTGACTTTAAATTCATGGAAGTTGAGACGATCTAAAATATCAATATGCCGTAGTGCTGACTCAAGCAACGCCTCACCTGTAGGCTCGCCATATTTCTTTTGTAAATCTTTTTCTAAAGAACCCGCATTGACCCCAATACGCATAGAAATGCCATGATGACGTGCCGCAGCAACGACTTCACGCACTTTCTGATCTGAGCCGATATTACCTGGGTTAATACGTAAACAGTCTGCGCCATAGTCTGCAACTGCCAGAGCAATTCTATGGTCAAAGTGAATATCAGCCACCAATGGAACTGAAACACGTTTACGGATCGCACCAAATGCCTCAGCAGCCTCCATAGATGGGACCGAAACACGCATAATATCAGCACCTGCATCAACGCAACGCTCGATTTGAGCAACGGTTGCATTGACATCGCAAGTTTCGGTATTTGTCATACTTTGCACACTAATAGGTGCATCGCCACCGACATACACCGAACCAACACGGATTTTACGTGTTGGTCGACGTTTAATTGGGTTCTCTATCATTGTATCGCTCAACTCATGGTATTAGCGGGATAAACGGAATTCTGCTTTACCGTTTACCGTATATGGAGACAATGAAATCTGTTCTTGGTTTAGACTTAATGACACAGCCGTTGCATCATCAAGACGAATCTGGAATGGAGACTCACCAGTTAAGTTTAAAGTTGATGACTGACGACCTGTCGCCAAAACTTTACCTGTTGCATCAACAATATGAACAGAAGTTGGTCGGTTAAAGTTTAACACCAATTGATCACCCACTGTTGAGGTGGTAGCTCCTTGCATAGGTAAAACTTCAACATTCGATTGATTTACTTTAGGTAAATCAGCATCTTCTTTCTTTGAAGTCCATTTTTGGACACCCATAACAAGCAATGACACAACAGCAAGAATTACAACAGCAAGAAGTGCGCGCTTTAACCATTTCTTATTACGATCACTATTAGAACCTGGGAGTTTACCCATGATTTTAATTGGTGAATTATTTAAAGCATGATTTGGTAACAGCCCAGTATCATTTGCATAAATCTCATCGAAACGCTGAATAATTGCCGTCGCGTCCGTATTTAAATATTTTGCATATGAACGGTAATAACCCTTAATGAAAGTCGCTTCCGGCAATGATTTATAGTCGTCTTGCTCTAAAGCGGTCAAGGTCTTAACCGGCATATTTAAATCTGAAGAAACTTGCCCTAACTCTTTATTCTGAGCAACTCGAATTTGACGTAAATACTCACCAGGACGTTGAATATTTCCTAAAGCAGAAGTCGGTAAGCTTGAGCCAGTTGGCTGCTGTGAATTAGGATTTATTTCCATACGGCCTCAGTACTATACTGTAATTGCAAATAACGTTGATATTCTGGACTTTCTGGGAACAAAGCACGTAACTGGTTTACTAACACTTGCATTCCCATTTTATCCGCATTGGCTCGAGCCACTCTTACACCAATCCAAAGTGCTCTTGCACCCTGATTTTTCTGCCCCACTGTACGAACATATTGCTCATACATTTGTGTAGCAGCCGGAATCTGCTGCTGCAAATAAAAAATTTCCGCTAACTCTAACATTGAAATATAAGAGTCGCGGTTAGCAAGGAGTGCTTGTTTGAATGTTTTTTCAGCATTCGCAACATCACCCAATTTTAAATAAATACGCCCCAGATTTTCTAATGCCTGATAGCGTTGGTCATAACCTAATGTTGCGCCAGCAATACGAAATTGCTCAACCGCATCATTATAACGCTCCATTTGATATAAATAAGTACCATAATTATTATGTGCTTGAGCATTATCCGGTTCAGATGAAATTGCTCGTTTAAAATAATGTTCTGCTTTTTCTAAATTGGGTTTGCTACCTTCTTGCTGTAGCAAAATACCCATCATCATATTTGCAGTAGCATCGCGGCTATCTACACTTAAAGCTTGATCAAGAGCTCGCTTTGCTGAGTCCAAGTCACCCGAACGGATATGTTCAGCAGCAAGTTGTGTACGCACCTTTACCGCTTTCTCTGGATCTTTTTTTTGCGTATGCGTTGTCTGGCAACCACTTACCAGAAATGCAACTGCAATCCCCATACATAAGACCGTTTTTAACTTTGGAATACTCAAAGCCTGCCCTCAATTTATCCTTGTGTACGCAAAATCTCTTGACGCTGTGTGACTTTTTTCTGCCACTGTTCAGCACGACGGGTTCTATCAGCCACTTGACCCACTAACTGCCCACATGCAGCGTCAATATCATCACCACGTGTTTGACGAATCGTACACACAAATCCAGCATCAGACAAAGTTTTTTGGAACGAGATAATACGATTTCGGCTTGAGCGACCATATGGCGCATGCGGGAACGGGTTAAACGGAATCAAGTTAATTTTACTTGGTAAATTTTTTAATAATTTAATCATTTGCTGTGCATGTTCAGGCTGATCATTCACACCTTCTAACATTACATATTCAATCGTCACATGTTTACGCGTACTTTCATTACCATCTTTAGCAATATAACGCTGACATGCTGCAATTAACTGAGCCAATGGATATTTTTTATTAATAGGTACTAATTCGTTACGTAATTCATCGTTTGGCGCATGTAAAGAAATGGCTAAAGCCACATCAATGTCTTTCGCAAGCTGGTCAATTTTTGGTACAACACCTGACGTTGATAAAGTCACACGACGCTTTGACATGCCATAAGCAAAGTCATCAAGCATAATCTGCATTGAGCTTAATACGGCATCATAGTTGAGCAATGGCTCACCCATGCCCATCATCACAACATTGGTCACTGAACGTTCGCGCTCCGCAACAGGCACTTCTTCCATATAAGAATAGTTTGCCATCCAAAGTTGCCCAATAATTTCATCTGGCGTTAAATCACGTTGGAAACCTTGTTTACCTGTTGAACAAAATGAGCAATCTAATGCGCAGCCCACTTGAGAGGAAATACAAAGCGTTTTACGTAATCCAGTTTTATCTTCGGCAGGAATTAATACAGTTTCAACTAAAGAACCTGCACCCTCACCTACGCGAAACACCCACTTACGTGTACCATCTTTTGAGTAATGACGGTGAACCACTTCAGGGGCTTTAATTTCACAAATCTGTTCAAGCTTCGCACGTAATTTGCCTGAAATATTGGTCATTTCAGCAAAGTCAGTAACAAAGTATTGATGTATCCATTTCATGACCTGTCCGGCACGAAACTTCTTCTCACCAATATCTTCAAAGAATTTTTCTAACTCAGGACGAGACATGCCGAGTAAATTCACTTTATTTTCGGCAGCAGGGATTACCGGCGTGGACGAAGATTGCTGCTGTCCATCAAGATTTTCAGATGAAACGACCACTGCAGAACTCATGTGTATTTACCTAAACCATGTCAAAAAACTGAAGATATTGTTCAAGAATCAAACAATATTCTCTTAAGAGAATAAAAAAACCAGATAAGTAGTATACCACTTATCTGGTTTGAATGCTTTCGATTAACGAGTGCGTGGGCAGATCTCGTTGTCAGCAAAGAAGTAAGCAATTTCACGCTCTGCAGAAGCAACTGAGTCAGAACCGTGAGCAGCGTTTTCGTCGATGCTTACAGCGAAGTCAGCGCGGATAGTGCCAGGAGCAGCTTCTTTAGGGTTTGTAGCGCCTAAGATTTCACGGTGTGCAAGAACTGCATTTTCGCCTTCAAGAACAGATACTACAACTGGACCAGAAGTCATGAATGCAACTAAGTCACCAAAGAAACCACGTTCTTTATGCTCAGCATAGAAACCTTCAGCATCAGCTTGAGAAAGGTGTTTCATTTTAGTCGCAACAATTTTTAAACCCGCTTTTTCAAAACGAGCAAAAATTTCACCGATGTGGTTTTTAGACACTGCATCAGGTTTTACGATAGACAAAGTACGTTCAATAGCCATGAGTGGCTCCTTTATTTTAAGATTTAAACTTTAAAAAAATTTGCCGCATTATACCGATGTCATAGGCAATAATCAGCTTTGAATGTGTAAAAGTTGCGATTTTTCTACTATTTTTAGCGAACTTCGTCTATCCAGGCCATCTGAATGCCTTCTAGCAATCCTTCTGTCGATTTATTTGGGTCATCACTGAAGTCTGGCAATGCGCACACCCATGCATGTAAATCGGTAAAACGGATCCATTGCGGATCAACTTCTGGATGTGCTTCTGACAATTCAATGGCAATATCAATCGTATCTGTCCAACGTAAGCCCATAGCGGCTCCTATCTGTTTAATCTGCTAAATCACGAACTGTGTACTTTAGCAAATCCACAAACTTAATCGATAGCTTAAGCTGATAAAAATTACCGATGCTTATAAAGCGATGTTCAATAATGGCGCCACAAAAATAATCGTAGCCGCGACCGCTGCACCAATTAGCGCACCAACAATCACATCACTTGGATAATGAAGACCCAGTACCATACGAGACAAAGCGACAAGCACCATAAATGGGAACATAGCTGCAAGCAGAACTGGCTGGATGTAACCCAATACAATTGTCACCATGACCGCATGCAGCGTGTGACCTGATGGAAAACTAAAGTGATCAAGTGGTCTTTCACCAAGTACAATTACCTGATGCACCTGATAAGGACGTGGTCGCGTTGTTTTATGTTTTAAAAATTTATAGATTGCTGTGCCGACAGAACCACCTAGCAACAAGTAGATGATTTGCAAGCTATAGTTAATGCCTTGCATACCCCACACGATTGCCAACATTAGATACCAAAATGGACCATCACCAACACGACTGATAATTTTGAAAAAAAGGGCAACACGCTGTGAGTGAGAGAAATTGTTCAGATATAAACAGCCTCTCAAATCTAAATCGAGTATTTTTATTTTTGCATTCTTAAATTTCATGGTCATTCTCCTATCTTAGGATACTTAGGTGAAGTCCAACGAGGGCTCCTTCACTACCTGATAAAATGCCTGCTCCAATTGCTGAACCGGAAGTTGCCAACCGCTTTGCTGTACTTTATGACAGGCTTGTACGCCCATTTCTCTAAGTTGTTGTACTGAAGGAAGCTGATAAATTTGTTGTATAAAGTGGTTTTTTTGTCCAAGTGGGCTTAACCAGCCATTCACACCATGTGTTAAGTATTGATGTGCACATGCATAATCATACGCTATAACTGGTAAACCGCTTGCCATTGCCTCTAAAACTACGTTACCAAACGTTTCAACTTGACTCGCAAATACGAATACATCTGCACTCGCATAGGCAGCCGCCAAATCTTGACCTCTCAGACTTCCAGTAAAGATAACACCCTTCGCTTCAGGTAATGACTTTAAACGAGCAAAATCTGGGCCATCTCCTACAATTACTAATTTAGTTTTATGTGGCTGAATGGTTTGCAAGTTCGCATAACTTTCAATGAGAACTTGCACTTCTTTTTCGGGAGACAAACGCCCCACATAAAGCATAACGCGAGTATTCTCATCAGCATCCCATTGTTTTCGCAAATTTTCAGAGCGATGCTTCGGTGAAAATCTTGTTGTATCTACGCCACGCCCAACGACAACCAGTGGACAAGTAATACCGAAACCTCGTAATGCTTCTTGAGTATCTTTACTCGGCACACAAGTTACTTGAGTGTTATTGTGAAACCAGCACAGGTATTTTTGAATCGGTTTGACTAAAAAAGCCAAATCGAAGAATCGACTAAAATCTTGAAATGGCGAATGAAAGCCGCTCGAAACAGGAATAGCTTTTGCCTTAGCAGCCTGCATGGCGGTTAAACCTAACGGCCCTTCAGTCACGATGTGCACGACATCTGGCACAAACTTTTCAAAAGCTTTCGATACTTTTAAATATTGTGGCCAACCAAATTGTAAAGTTGGATATTTTGGAATAGCTTGTGACATCACCAGACATTCTTGCTCTGGCGTAAAGTCATGACATTTCGCTTTTTGCTCTGGGCGAATCAGTAAAATCTTATGCCCCTGTTTTTGTAAACCTTGGCATAACTGTAATAATGATAGTGCCACACCATTGATTTCGGGTGGCCAAGTTTCCGTCACAATCGCAATTTTTAAACGTGGGCGCACCAGATCATGCAATGAATGTGCATTAGATAGCTGCTGCTTTTGTTTAAAAAAGAATTGGAAGCTTTCAGGAAGTTGCTGTTGTTTTAATAGTGCTGTCGCATATGAACTTTGCATAGCGCCATCCATCAATGTATTTATTTTCATGCTTAAAGATTAAGCAGTTTTTTTGACATTTTGATGATAAATGCATGACAGTTTACTGACATGAAAAATAAAAAAAGCACACTGATGACAGCATGCTTTTTCTTAAATTCTAGTAACTCTTAGCGATTTTGCAATTTTGCATAATCCATGAGTACATTAGCAGCTTCAGTCACAAAAGTTTCCTCTTCTGGTAACGCTGGACGTTGCGATGCTTTCATTTTAGCGCGAGATTCAGCTAGAGCATCTAATGAAGCTTGATAGCTTTCCCAGTTTGCAAAAGGCTTTTGACCCGTTGCAGCACGGCGTTCATTCTCTGCATCTAAAGTTTGTTTCTCTAAACCAAGTAATTCAGCACGGCGCTTATCAATATCAAGTACAACTTGTTTTTGCTCACTTGTTACCTTAGCAATCGCAGTACGTTTATTTAGATATTTAAACTGAGCATCATTGCCAACACGTTGTTCAGAGAATTGAGACAACTTCGTAACATATGGCTGAACAGAACCTTCGCGCTTAAATGGTGCAGTAGGAATTGTGTCCCACTTCAACGCATTTTTCGATTTACGCTCACCAAACTCTTCGTTATAGATATCGACGAGTTTAATGTCTGGCACTACACCTTTATTTTGTGTACTACCACCAGTAATACGATAGAACTTACGCTGAGTTAAAGTCGCTTGACCATATGCCAGAGTATCAAGTTGTACCTGAGCTGTACCCTTACCAGTTGTTGTACTACCAATAATAATACCGCGCTCATAATCTTGAATTGCAGCAGAGTAAATCTCACTTGCCGATGCAGATGCCAAGTTCACCAATACCGCGAGTGGGCCTGTATAGATTTGCTGGCCGCCATCATTATCTTCAAAAACACTTACGTTGCCATTACCATCACGAATTTGTACCACCGGACCAGACTTAATCACCTGCCCCAACATACGTGCAACTTCTTCTAATGAGCCACCCGGGTCATTACGTAAGTCAATAATAATACCTTCTACTTTCTTCGCTTTTAGCGCTTCAAAAGCATTTGCAGTATCTTCAGAAACTGAACGGTATTGTTGACCTGCACGACGTGAACGATAGTCAAAATAGAATGATGGAATTTCAATTACGCCCAACACATGCTTTTTGCCATCACGTGTCACTTCAACTGTGCGCGAACGAACACCAGCATCTTCCTCTTGAATAACATCACGTACCAATGTCACGTTACGTGCCTGACTCATTGATGCGCCAGCGCCAAGAAGTTTTAATGTGACTTTTGTTCCGCGCTTACCACGAATAAGCCCAACAATTTCAGAACTTGTCCAGCCAATCACATCAACCATTTTTTCGCCTTCTTGGGCGACACCAATGATTCGATCTCCTGATTTCACTTGACCAGACTTACTTGCAGGACCACCTTCTACAATGGTTTCAATCTTGGTGTAATCTTCGTTGCCACGTTCTGGACGAATCGACACCCCAATACCTTCTAGTTGCAAGGTAGTTTGGCGATTAAGTTCGATCGCATCAATTGGCGGGTAATAGTTACTATGTGGATCATAGGTAGCCAACATTGCATTTAATGTTTTGTCCAAGACGTCATCGCTTTTCACACGACTAATTCTTTCAAGCTGACGCGTATAACGTTTAGTTAACGTTTGAGCTGGCGTTAAATCTTCTGGGCCAGTTAAGTCTTGACCATCAGCAAGTGAAGGATTTTCTTTAAGCGCTTTTTGTTTCGCCTGCTCTTCTTCACGGCTAATCGTTAAATTAATTAACTGTGAAACCAACATTTTGCGCCAATGATTTTGTTGCTCAGCAGTCGTTTTAAAATACGGTGCTTTTTCACGATCAACTTCAATATAACTATTCGGCTGCTTTAAATTTTGCTGTTGTTTTAACTCAGCTAACATGAACTCATAAAATTGTTTTAAGCGTTCACGATATTGCTGATGAATTGCAAACGGTCCAGTTAAATTCCCCGCTTTTAATGAAGCACCAAAATTTGAACCATATAGTTTTTTATAATTTTGAACTTCAGAATCTAGAAATAATGAGTGATCTGGATCAAGACTATCTAAATACATATCTAGAATACGATTTGATGTGGTCGCATCCAAACGCATATTTAAATAATGTTGACGATCAACTAAAGTTGCCAGTTGGCGAGCCACCAAAGCCTGTTCTTGCGTTGGCTGGATTGATTGAGAAACCGCAGCAGTATTGGTTGCCGCTCTCGCTTCATTCATCGTATGAGAGAAGAATAAACCGCCAGTCGCGATCGCTACTGCACAAGCTATAGTTTGAAGTTTCATAAATTTTTAATACTTCCTTGGGTGTTCCTATCTTACACGCTCTGTTTTCGATATGAACTAAGCAGATTCAAAATCTTAACCAACTAAATTGTTTATACCGTGTAGTTTTATCATATTCTGTACTGACAAAATGTAGCAAAACATTGCAAAATTCGCTTATTGTTTTTCAATCAAAATTCAAATGGAACCAATATGATTGGCGCATTGATGCTGGACATCGCCGGCACAGAACTTACTCAAGAAGATATTGAACTATTACGCGCTCCGCAAGTCGGTGGCATGATTTTATTTGCACGAAATATTGAATCTCCACAACAAGTCCGCGCATTAACGGACCATATGCGTCAAATTCGTCCAGATATTTTGATTGCTGTTGACCAAGAAGGTGGTCGAGTTCAGCGCCTAAGATCAGGTTTCACTCTATTACCAGCCATGGCCCGTTTCGGAGAGTTGTATTTAACTCAACCTCAAAAAGCACTTGAGCTGGCTGAACAGTGCGGTTGGTTAATGGCAACAGAAGTCCTTGCAGTCGGCATCGATTTTAGTTTTGCACCAGTTTTAGATCTTAATGCAATTAGTGACGTGATTGGCGACCGTGGCTTCTCTAAAAATATTGAAGATATTGCCCCACTTGCAGGCGCATTTATGCAAGGTATGAAAAAAGCTGGAATGGCAAATACGGGCAAGCACTTCCCTGGTCACGGCTCCGTGAAAGCAGATTCTCATGTTGCGGCCGCAATCGACAGCCGTAGCTATGACGAAATTTACAACCACGATATGCAAAGCTTCATTAAGCTTATGCCTCAGCTAGATGCACTCATGCCTGCACATGTGATTTATGATCAAGTTGATCCAAATCCAGCAGGTTTTTCACCTTTCTGGATTCAAGAAGTTCTACGCAAGCGTTTGAAGTTTGATGGTGTACTTTTCTCTGATGACTTAAGCATGCAGGCTGCATGTGTAGCAGGTGGTGCAGATGCACGTATTCAGGCTGCTCTAGCGGCTGGGGGTGACATGGGGCTGGTGTGTAATGACCGAAGTGCAGCCTGTACAGCACTTGAAGGTATTACAAACTTAGAACTACCAAACCAAGAGCGTTTAGAACGCATGCGCGGCCAAATTCCACAAATTCAGATTAGTGAAACTTTATCGCTTGGAAATGAGTGGCAAACTGTCAAAACAGCCATTGAAGAGTTTAAAAATTCGATTTAAGTTAGTAAAAATTTTAATTGGCTACAAAAACCTATTCACTATCTGATACGCGGTTAAGTCATACGCAACCTGCTCATCTGCTGAAGGATATTGATTGCTTCAATATATTTGATAGATTCAGAAAGTGAACAGGTTTTGCGTATGACAATGGTTTTGGTTACTTTTCCCGAAAGAAAAGTAACTCCAACTGAAAGTTCATCCCAAAATGCTAACCTAATTGACAGGACTCCGTCATGCAGGTTCATTCAACATCAATGCAGTAAAAATTCTTCATTTTTATAAATAATGAAGATCACACAAAAACAATAAATCGAGTTCAGGACGAATGACACAACAACTTTCAAAACACCGCCACATCTCTTTTACAGCCCACTATACGGGTTATATCTGGTATCAAATGGGGATCTCTCATGAAGCACTTGCCACAACCAAAGGCAAATCACTGGCTTATTTGGTTCATCCAATAGAATCATGGGCAGAGAAATATGTGGGCGGTAGTATGCGCACTACGCTCAAACAACGCCACACCATGCTTGACCATCATTTAGAACAACTCATTCAAGAAAGTCCTGATTTACAAGTTCTAGAAATAGCATGTGGCCTGTCTCCACGCGGTTGGTGGTTTAGACAGCATTACCCTTCTATTACCTATCGGGAGCTTGATTTACCCGATATGGCACAAATCAAACAAAATGCGTTACAGCAAATTGAAAAAAATGCACCTAAAATCTTATCAGTTGATTTATTTACAGAAGCTTTTGAACAAGCATTTGAAGTATTTGACCCTAACCGCCCATTGGTTGTAATCAGCGAAGGCTTGATTAACTATTTTGATAAAGATTTATTAAAACAGCTGATTCAATCGATTGCACACTATGGCGCTTCTTTTAAAAATTTTCATTATTTAACGGATCTCTACCCTGAACCAGTTAAAAACAAACTTGCCAGCATCATCTGGAATAGCAGTAAGTTATTGAAATTAATGTCTCGCAGTTCATTTAGTTTTCATTTCAAAAGTCCACAAGAAGTTAAAGACTTTTTTAAAGATACAGAGTTTGAGCAGATTACTATTGAACAGCCACAAATATTCTTTGGGCAAGTTTCTCAAGATAACCATGAAGAGCATTTAGGCGACTTAGTTTGGATTATTCACGCTCAAATAAAATAATAAATATAAAAAATGGAAGCTCGACATAAACGAGCTTCCATCTATAACTATATTATTAAGCTGCTTGTTTTTGACGAGCAATAAAACGGCTTAACCGATCAGCAAGCTCAAAACTACCATGTTTAAATAAAGCACGTATTCCTTGTTCAGTAGCTTCAAAGATTAAACACTCAATTGCAAAACGACCTTCTTCATCTTCTAAATGAAGTGCCAAATCACGTGGATGATCATTCACAAAATCAAGCTGCGAAACATCATCCATTTTTAAATACATCCCAAAGAAAGTCACGTCAACAATCATCACTGGCACTTCTGTTTTACATTCACGGTGGCTCAGTTGAGTGTTCGGTTGCAAAACTGGAACTCGCTCTTCACCACGGCGCTCCATGTTTTGCATTTGTTCACGTGTCATAGGAATAATCCCATCCAGATTTTGGATAGATTCACCCTTCAAGAATGAAGTGAACAAACTCATGGTTTCTTTACGACGCTGGAGCTGCGGTACATGATCAGCGTTTGCAATAAGTGCGAATTCCATATCAGGACATTGCAACGCAAAATTGGCATTTTCATGAGGCAAAGTAAAACTGTCGTACTGCCCTGCTGCTACTAGCGTTTTGCACTCTGGAATAGGTACATCTGTTAACCGTAAAAGGCGATTACAGTTAATTTCATAACGTTCTCGCTCAGTCCCCGTAAACTCGGCCATTTGTCTAAAAAATAACTTTTTAGCGGTTGGCGACATACGAGTTTTATCTAATTTTGCATGATTCACCAAATACAAAATAACAGCTTGCCCAAACTCTTCCATACGGTTTTCTTGCATGAGTTTGAGGGATTCTCCCAAAATCATTCGCCAACTTTTTCGAGTCTTTTGCATAACTCCCATCAAGATCATACGATCCATCAGGTCAGGGCGCTGATAGGCAAAACAAGAGGCAATCACGGAACCTAAAGACATTCCCATTACAGAAACTTTTTGTATTCCAACGATATCTAACCAACGTCCTAACATTTCAGATAAATCAGGAAGTTCTAAAGTACCCGCAGATACTCCTGTATCGCGATTGGTAATTTGCTGATTTGCACCCATCGAAGGTAAATCAATTAAAATAACCGGACCACTTTCAAACAATTGTTCAACACAATATTTATAAGAATTAAAATTCTGGAAAGCACCACCAACAATCACAATCGGTGTTTTGTGAATCGTTTTAGGATCGGCAATTGCCATATATTCAATTTTCCAACCGTCAATCCATGTTGTACGAGCAGGTTGTTTAAAACTATCTCTATGGTAGATATCGAAAAAGCCAAAACCGGCATAAGCTTGGTTGATCTCCGAATCCATTTGAATAATGGAATTCATATCCTTGCTTCCTCCTTGCTGTAATTTTTTTATGCTGCAAGAGTTCCTTCTTGAACACGTAATCTTTTATGCACAAAACTTTAAAATTTGTATTAGTTTGTATTGCACAATAACATTCTAAACAATTGTCTGAAATATACGCAATCGCTGAAATGACCGCTCATCTTGTTTAAGTCGCTAATAGTTTGCAAAATATTTAAATGTTTTTTTATGGCGGTCACATTTTTCAAAAAAAGCCATTCATTGTTCCGCATTTGACTGCTACTATCTTACTCATTGGTAAATGATTAAAAAATGCTATGCAAGATTCAATTGAACAATATATGCAAAAAGTTGGGCAACAAGCACGCGAGGCCTCACGCGTCTTAACAAGTGCTTCTACCTCACTAAAAAATCATGCACTCTCTGCTATTTATACTGCTTTGGAAAATAATCAAGAAGCAATCTTGGCGGCGAATCAAATCGACATGGATAAAGGTCGTAGCAACCAGCTCGACAGTGCCTTACTTGATCGTCTTGAGCTTACGCCCGCACGCTTTAAAGGGATGTTGCAAGGTTTAAAAGATGTGATCGCGCTTGTCGATCCAATTGGGGAAATTACTGATCTTGCATATCGCCCCACAGGCATTCAAATTGGAAAAATGCGTGTACCTTTAGGTGTCGTTGGTATGATTTACGAATCACGTCCAAACGTAACACTTGAAGCTGCATCTTTAGCGATTAAATCAGGCAATGCCATTATTTTACGCGGTGGTTCAGAAGCACTCGAGTCAAATAAAGCAATCGCAGAAGCAATTAAGCATGGTTTAAAAGTTGCCGGTTTACCTGAGCATTCAGTACAAGTCATTGAAACTTCTGACCGTGCAGCTGTTGGTCACCTCATTACAATGGCTGAATATGTAGATGTAATCGTTCCACGTGGTGGTAAAAGCTTAATTGAGCGCGTAACCAATGAAGCTCGTATTCCTGTCATTAAACATCTTGATGGTAACTGCCATGTATTTGTTGAAGCACAGGCCGACTTGCAAAAAGCTTTACCAATTACATTAAATGCAAAAACACATCGTTACGGTGTTTGTAATGCGATGGAAACACTGCTTGTTGATGAAAAAATTGCAGACGTTTTCTTACCACGCATTGCCGAACTGTATACTGAAAAACAAGTTGAATTACGTGGCTGCCCAGAAACACGCCGTATTTTGGGTGCCTCTGTAAAACCTGCAACAGAAGAAGATTGGTATACCGAATATTTAGGGCCAATTCTTGCTGTTAAAGTGGTTAGCGGTATTGATGAAGCAATTGACCATATCAACAAATATGGTTCACATCACACTGATGCCATTGTGACTGAAAACTATACTTTGGCTCGTCAGTTCTTGGCTCGGGTAGATTCAAGTTCAGTCGTGATTAATGCATCAACTCGTTTTGCTGATGGTTTTGAATATGGCTTAGGCGCAGAAATTGGTATCTCTACAGATAAAATCCATGCCCGCGGTCCTGTTGGCTTAGAAGGCTTAACTTCTCAAAAATGGATTGTGTTAGGTGACGGTCAAATTCGTCAATAATTAATTTATTTGTTCAAACAAAAACGCCTGATCAATATCAGGCGTTTTTTATTATTCAAGTTATTAATTAGAAAATAAAGTCAGTATTCACAAATTTAGAGTAGTGCTCAGATACCATAGAGGCCAACATGCCTTTGCTATCATCTGTCTGTTTAGCAGCAATCATAGAACGGATAGAGAATGCACGAAGAGCATCATGTACAGACAATGTACCTTCCGCGGAATCTTTACGACCACCGAACGGGAATACATCAGGACCACGCTGACATTGACAATTGATGTTTACACGACAAACCTGATGGACCAGCGGATCAACTAAATGACCAATTTGCTCAGGGTCACTACCAAAAATACTCACCTGCTGACCATGATCAGAAGTAGTAACATAATCCAAGACAGTTTCAATATCATCATAAACAGCAACTGGCACCACTGGACCAAACTGTTCTTCGCGATACAGTCTCATCCCCTCAGTCACTGGATAAACTACAGCTGGATAGAACATGGTTTTGCAGAATTCACCACCTTCCGGATTAACTACTTTTGCTCCTTTTGCCACAGCATCTTCAATCACTTCAGTCATGTAGGCTGTACGGTGCATGCCTGGTAGCGGCGTAATAGAGACACCTTTTTCCCACGGCATACCTACTCTCAGTTTAGCCAGCTCAGTCGTTAAACGGTTAACAAATTCATCGGCTATCGAACGGTGCACCATCAGCATTTTTAAAGCTGTACAACGCTGACCATTGAATGACAATGCTCCCAACAGACACTCTTTCACTGTCAAGCCCAAATCAGCATCTGGCAAAATGATAGCTGCATTCTTTGCATCCAATCCCAGAATCGCACGCAGACGGTGAGATTTAGGATGTTGTTTCTTCAAGTGATCAGCCACTTTACTAGAGCCAATCAGTGCCAGTACATTAATTTGCCCAGATGCTAATAGATGGGGTACCACTAGAGAGCCTGGTGCATAAATGGTATTGATCACACCTTTTGGAAATGAGTCACGGAACGCTTCTAGTAATGGTTCAAACAACAAGGTCCCAAATTGAGGTGGTTTAAAAATAATGGTATTACCCATCAGCATAGCGGGGATTAGGGTTGCGAAGGTTTCGTTCAGCGGGTAGTTATATGGTCCCATACACAACACGACACCTAGTGGAGTTCGACGGATTTGACCAATCGTACCTTCAGCAATTACAAAGCGGGAGTTGGCATTATCCAAATCTTTCAGGGCATCAATCGTTTGACGCATGTAGGTAATCGTACGGTCAAACTCTTTCTCTGAATCTGCCAAGCTTTTGCCAATTTCCCACATGATCAGCTTAATAATCAGATCTCGTTGCTCTACCATGCGCTGAATAAATTTTTGCATACATGCAATACGCTCACTCACCTTCATCATTGGCCATTCGCCACGACCATTGTTATAAGCCCGCACCGCTGCTTCTAATGCTTCATCGCTTTCTTTTTCACCCATGACTGGATAACTACCAAGTTCAACTTGCTGTAGGCTACCGTCAGGCTGCTGAATCCAGATCGGAGATAATGTTTTCTTGGTTGCACCAGCCCATAGCTTCAATTCACCATCCACTAATGAGACACGCTGATGAATTTGGGAAGGCAGACGCACACTTTCAGGAATACTGTCCACTACTGGGAATTTAAGCTGTAGATTATTTAACTGATTCATTCTTCTTAATACCTTATTATTCGTATGTCTTTTATATATTCCCGAACTCTCCACTGTAATCAGGTTTTATTCGGGTCAATATCACTATTATTATCAGTACTCACCTTGCTTGAACCGTAGACCACAAGGTGAATTCTTAAAGCATTGATAGTTTCGATATTTTTTAGATGAATTTACCCCCGACACACACTATCAGTTACCCCTAGCTTCTGGATAACTTGTTCAATGATCTGTTCTGGTGTGAGAGCAATATCAATAGCAATTGCTTCATTCACATCAGGTTCCTCTAATGTATCTAGCTGGGTTTGTAACAATGCTGGATCAAAAAAATGACCAGATCTTTCTGCAAGTCTTTGCTGTAATAGCTCATAAGAACCTTTTAGGTATACAAACTTAACATTCTGGTCCTGCCCTCTTAAAATATCGCGATACATCCGCTTTAAAGAGGAGCATGTAAATACAGCCGTTTCACCATCTCTTTGTTTGGTTTCAATGACCTGACGAATTGCTTGTAACCATGGCAAGCGGTCTTCATCAGTTAAAGGAATACCTTGACTCATCTTACTTTTATTTGCAGCTGAATGAAGCGTATCACCATCAAGGAACTCACAAGCCAAACGCTCTGATAACAACTCACCAATCAGCGTTTTACCTGTTCCACAGACACCCATTGCAATCACAATCATGGATTACTCACCTTTAATTATAAAATAGTGCTAAGCAGTAGCGTGAAAGATAAACCCAACACTGAAATGATCGTTTCTAATACTGACCAAGTTTTGAGTGTCTGCCCTACTGTCATACCGAAATATTCTTTGATTAACCAGAATCCTGCGTCATTTACATGTGAGAAAACTAATGAACCGGAACCTGTGGCAAGTACCAAAAGCTCGGGCCTAACTGCAACACCCGCCGTAGCTGCAATTGGAGCGACAATACTACACGCTGTAGCCATAGCCACCGTTGCCGATCCTGTTGCCAAACGAATTAATGCTGCAACAAACCAACCCAACAATAACGGCGACAGGTTTGCCTTCAACGCTGTAGAAACAATCTCATTAGAAATACCAGTGTCACGCAAAATACCGCCAAAACCACCACCAGCACCTACAATCAACATAATCCCAGCAATAGAAGCTAAACACCCACCGCAGAATTTTTCAATTTGTTCACGGTTAAAACCCTGCATCGTACCAAAGGTAATAAAGCTGACCAGCACGGCAATGAGTAATGCGATATCAGAAGTACCAATGAAACGTAGCAAATCATTTGCGAAAGTCTGTGGTGCAAAGAATAGATCAGCCCAGCTACCAACCAACATTAATACTACAGGCAGCATAATTGTGAATAAGGTAATCCCAAAGCTTGGTAGCTCACGAGTTCTATTGGTATCTGCTTCAATAAACTGCTTCGCTAACGGGTTATTCTCAGGCAATTTGACGTATTTGTTGATCCACAGTGCATACAGTGGTCCAGCAACAATTGCCGTTGGCACACCCACTATCAGACTATAAGCAATCGTTTTACCAATATCAGCATGGTAAGCCTGTACTGCCAACAGTGCTGCTGGATGTGGTGGAATTAAGCCATGCACAACTGACAAACCTGCAACCATTGGCAAACCCACAACCAGTAAGGATTTACCTGTTCTTTTTGCGATATTGAATGCAATTGGAATGAGTAGAACGAAACCTACTTCGAAAAATACGGGAAGACCAACAATAAGGGCAATAAACATCATGGCCCAGTGAATATTTTTCTCACCAAACCACTTAATTAAAGTAATTGCTATTCGCTCTGCGCCACCAGACTCAGCCATCATTTTACCGAGCATCGTTCCTAGTGCGATTACAATCGCGAGGTGACCTAAGGTTTTACCTGTACCGGCTTCATATGACTTAACAATATCACCCATTGGCATGCCAACAGCCAAGGCTAAACCGAGTGAAACAATAATGAGAACTAAAAATGGATAAATTCTAAACTTCGCGATCATGACCACTAAAGCAATAATCGCGATTACAGTGTAGATCAGTAACATGCCACCCTGAACCGTCTCCATGGGACACTTCTCCTTGGAATAATTATTTAGGCACACTGCCTAAACAAGGGTCTTCAACCACAGTAATTCCTACTGTTAAGACATTAAATTTTTATATTTAGGTGTGACCAGCAAAAACTGGTCACATCAATACAGCCTTTAAAGCACATAAAATGCACTTCATTTTTTATAAATATCGACTACATCTACAGTGCTCTCAACTGACTCGCAATTTGTGCCAAGCGAGTAATTTCAGCCCAGTCTTGGGCAGCTACAGTAGCTTTAGGTGTTAACCATGAACCACCTACACAAACCACGTTAGGTTGCTTTAAGAAGTCTGGTGCTGACTCTGCAGTAATTCCACCTGTAGGGCAAAAACGTAGGTTTGGAAATGGACCATAAAATGCTTTTAGCATCTCAACACCACCTGCCTGTTGAGCTGGAAAGAACTTCACAATGTCATAACCCAATTCAATCGCTTGAATCAGGTCACTTGGTGTCATTACACCCGGCAATAGAGGTAAGCCAGCATCTTGCGCAGCCAAATGCAAATCTTTAGTTAAACCAGGAGATACACCAAATTGAGCACCTGCTTTTTTGGCTTGCGCACAGTGTTCTGGTTTGGTAATCGTACCTACACCCACCACAATGTCATCGGCCAACTGGCTAGCACGCTCAATAGCAGCAAGACCTGCAGCGGTACGTAACGTAATCTCAAGAACTTTCACACCACCCGCATGTAAAGCACGTGATACCTCTTCACCTTGCTCGGCAGAATCAAATGCCAATACAGGAATGACTGGGCCTAATTTGACGATATCTTCAATTTTAATCATTATTTTTCAGTTCCTTTGATTCAAATCTGCTCTGGTGAATTTTCACCAACCAATGCACCAAATACAGATGCTCCATGTTCAGCTGGCGCAGCAGCAGCACGGAAAACACCAAATAATTCACGGCCAAAGCCAACTTCGTTTTCTGCCTGATGTTCTGGCTGTGCAACAGGGCGTGACTGCCATACATCGTCATCTATTTCAACATCGAGTCCGCCAGCCTCAGCATCAATGATTAACATATCGCCTGTTTGCACTTTAGCAATCGGCCCATTTAGTAAGGCCTCTGGAGATAAATGAATCACTGCAGGAACTTTACCTGAAGCACCAGACATACGCCCATCAGTGACTAAAGCAACGTGGAAACCTTGATCTTGTAAAACACCCAACACAGGCGTTAAACGATGCAATTCAGGCATACCATTAGCACGCGCACCTTGGAAACGAACAACTGCAATAAAGTCTCGATGTAATTCACCACGATCAAATGCAGCTTGCACTGCTTCTTGAGAATCAAACACAATTGCCGGAGCTTTAACTTTACGGTGTTCTGGCGCAACAGCAGAAATCTTGATCACACCACGGCCAAGGCGACCTTGCATTAAGCGCAAGCCACCATCTGGTTGAAACGGCGCATCAATACTTCGTAAAACTTTGTCATCGAGGCTTTGAACCACACCGTCAACCCAAGTGAGCTTACCGTCAATCAGTTTTGGTTCTTTGGTGTAGTGCTGTAACCCTTTCCCAGCCACAGTCGTTACGTCGTTATGCAACAAGCCAGCTTCAAGTAAGTTACGAATGAGGAAAGCTACCCCACCCGCAGCTTGGAAATGGTTTACATCGGCCTTACCATTTGGATAGATTTTTGCGAGCAAAGGAACAACAGCAGATAACTCATCAAAGTCATCCCAATCAATCAAGATGCCAGCGGCACGAGCAATCGCAATCAAATGCAAAGTATGGTTGGTTGAACCACCAGTCGCGAGTAAAGCCACAATACCGTTTATAATTGCTTTTTCATCGACCACATGACCAATCGGCGTGTAGTTTCCACGCTCAACTGTTAAATCAAGTACACGAATCGCTGCTTCTGCGGTGAGTGCATCACGTAATGGTGTATGAGGATGAACAAATGCGGCACTTGGCAAATGTAAGCCCATAACTTCCATCAGCATCTGGTTACTGTTGGCTGTACCGTAAAAAGTACAAGTCCCTTGCCCATGATAAGCAGCTGACTCAGCTTCTAGCAAAGCATCTCGGCCAACCTGACCCGTTGCAAATTGCTGACGAATTTTGGCTTTCTCATCGTTAGATAGACCACTGGTCATTGGGCCAGCTGGCACAAAAATAGTAGGTAAATAGCCAAACTGCAAAGCACCAATGAGCAAGCCCGGCACGATCTTGTCACAAACACCAAGACATAAAGCTGCGTCAAACATGTTATGAGACAATGCAATCGCTGTACTCATCGCAATGGTTTCACGAGAAAACAATGACAGTTCCATGCCAGCATTACCTTGGGTAATACCGTCACACATCGCAGGAACACCACCTGCAAATTGTGCTACTCCCCCATTTTCGCGAGCGGCATTTTTAATTAAATCTGGAAATGTTTTATATGGTGCGTGAGCCGACAGCATTTCGTTATATGAAGATACGATGCCAATATTTGGTTCACGGCCTACTTTAATAATTAATTTTTCATTATCGTCCATACTGGCAAAACCATGAGCCAGATTGGCACATGAAAGTGCTCCACGAGCAGGAAATTTGCCTTGTGCATGTTCAATACGTTGTAAATATGCAGAACGAGTTTTTTGACTACGTGCGATTACACGCTCGGTCACTTTTGCCAATACTGGATTCGGCAAGTCCATGCTGGACGCTCCTGTACAACCGGATAAGCCGGAACATAAAAATAGACCAAATGATATATTTCATCATCATTTGATAAGGGGAAGGAACAATATTATTAAGGCAAAAAGCGACATGCAAGCCCTAGTCAATTTTACGGTAATACCCGAGCATGGATATTAAATACAAATTATGTTTAAGTTTTAAACAAGAAGCTGGTTTTATTTTTGACTATATTTACTGGTATATTAGCTTCTAATAACTACGAGAAAATTCTCATAATATCAAAGCAATAAAATATTCTTATAAATGTATTAATACTGGCTTTTTTATACTAAGTTTTATATTAAAAATGTTTATGACTTATATATTTTAACCTATATATAAACGATTAAAATTTAATTTCATTTACGTATATTATTTGTAATACTCCCCTCTAGTTTGATTAAAATAACAGCACTTCTTTTTTCTTTAAAAATTTATACAAAATTATTTGAAAAATACATTAAATAGAAATTTACCTTTCATAAATATATACAAAAAACTCGTTTCTACACGTATAAAAAAACAAGGAATACAGTGGTTAAGCTTTATACTGGACAAATATTAGTTACAAATAATTTGATGGTCGATAGTGCTTAAGTCTAATGGGCTAAAGTCTATCTTGGACAGAAAAACAACACATGTTAAAACATGACAACCCGTTCAATCTGTATCGAAAAATAATACATGTTGAACAGGAAGTTAGGAAAACTATTTTAAATCAGGACTTGGGTATTTCAACGTGGCTACATCAGTATTAGTTATCAATTGCGGCTCTTCATCTATTAAATACGCACTGGTTTCAGAGCGTCGTGAAGATCGTATTTACGGTTTAGCAGAAAACTTGGGGGCAGCTGATGCTCGTATTAAGGGAATTACAGTAGGTGGTGAACCACTTGAACTCTCAATCCCTTATGCTGACCATGCCAAAGCTTTAGAAACTTTACTTGCACGTCTTGCCAACTACAAACCGCAAGCAATCGGACATCGTGTTGTACACGGTGGCAGTTTAACCAAAGCAGAATTACTCACTCCTGAAATTATTGAACGTATTCGTGCTGCGACACCTTTAGCTCCACTTCATAACCCAGCACATTTAATTGGTATTGACGCAACCGTACGTCTATTTCCTGAATTACCGCAAGTTGCCGTATTCGACACTGCATTCCATCAAACCATGCCACCGCATGCATACCGTTATGCAATTCCTAAATTTTTATATACTGACCACAACGTCCGCCGTTATGGCTTCCATGGTACAAGCCATGCGTATGTGTCTGATAAAGCGAGTGAGCTGGCAGGTAGCCTGAAAAAAGGTGGATGGTTAACAGCCCACTTAGGAAACGGCAGTTCAACTTGCGCAGTATGGAATGGACAAAGTGTTGATACTTCTATGGGTCTCACTCCACTTGAAGGCGTAGTGATGGGAACGCGTAGTGGTGACGTCGACCCAAGCTTACATAGCTTCCTTGCGAAAAACCTCGGTTGGGATTTAGCAAAAATTGATAAAGTTTTAAATAATGAAAGTGGTTTACTAGGCTTATCTCAACTGTCTAACGACATGCGTACAGTGATTGAAGCAGCCGAAAATGGCAATGAAGATGCTTGTCTTGCAATTGAAGTCTTTAGCTATCGCCTTGCAAAATCACTTGCTGCATTAAGCTGTGGTTTACCAACTTTAGACGGTCTAATCTTCACGGGTGGTATTGGCGAAAACTCAGCTTATATTCGTGAAAAAACCTTAGCGTATTTACCTCATTTTGGTTTGCAGCTTGATAAAGATCAAAACAACAACCTAAAACGTGGCACTGAAGGCCGAATCGACAACGGAACAGGACCTCAAATTTGGGTCATTCCTACAGATGAAGAAGGCCGTATTGCCAAAGAAACTCGTCAAGTTGTTGAAGCGGCAGAAAATACAGCATCCGTAGCAAGCCTTGCTTAATTAGAGCTTAGCGAAAACTCGATATTCGTTTATTTATAGGTTTATATGAATACAATTTTATTGATTCCTACAGGTGAAGGGGTTGGCTTAACCTCTGCCTGCTTAGGTATGATTTACGCTCTTGATTGCAACGGCATTAAAGCAGGCTTTTTAAAACCATTTTCTCAAGAAGACCAAGAGCATCTTGACCGAACCACTTCATTATTCGGTCATTTATTTCAAAGTAAAACCGTTCAATCTATTTCGCATGAAAAATTAACTCAGCTTATTGCCGCTGGGGAAGTAGATGAATTACTTGAAGAAGCGGTTAGCCTTCATCGTAGTGTTGCAGCAGACCACGATGTCATTATTGTGGAAGGCTTATTACCTAACGGACAAGACCACTTCGCCAGTGAGCTCAACGCAAGTCTTGCACAAGCGCTTGATGCAGAAGTTGTATTAGTTAGTACAGCAGATATTCAAAACCCGAAAAAAGCCGCAGAAAAAGTAGATGCTCATTTACGCCAGTTTGGTGGAGCAACATCAAATCGTACTGCTGGTGTACTGTTTATGCGTACCCGTGGATTAACCGAAGAAACAGCTCAAATTCCTGTTGCGTTTGATCCATCGTTACGACCGACTGAAGAAATCGCAAAATTTACGACTGAACTGCAAAAATATAATCGTTATTTTGGTTCTAGTGATTTACCGATTATTGGGCTGGTTCCATTTAGCAACACGTTAAGCGTACCAAGAACACTTGATATTGCAAATGTCATTGATGGGCAATGGATACATCAAGGTGAAGCTAAAACACGTCGTATTTTGCATTCGAGTTTAATTGCTTCAAGCATTGAATATGAACTGAATAAATTCATTGCAGGCGAATTAATTATTAGCGCATCTGAGCGTACCGACGTTTTACTTGCAAGTAGTTTGGCAACCAGCAATGGTATTCCTCTTGCAGGTTTAGTTCTTACCGAAAGAGAAGCGCCAGCACCAGAGCTTTTAGACTTTTGTCAAAGTGCAATTAAACAAGGGTTACCGATTTTACATACCCGTTTAAACACACTTGAAACTGCTCAGCGTTTATCTAATTTTGGCAATGAAATTCCAACAGATGATACCGAACGAGCTGAGCAAGTGACTCGATTTGTTTCAAGTCATATTGATGTTGAATGGCTTAAACAGCATAGCAATAATGCCACTACTCCTCGCCTGTCGCCATCGGCTTTCCGTCATGAATTGGTGCAAAAATCAATTGCAGCGAAAAAACGGATTGTGCTACCTGAAGGTGATGAACCGCGCACCATTCAAGCTGCGGCAATTTGTCAGGCACGTGGTATTGCTGACTGTATTTTGTTAGCTAAACCAGATGCTGTGCACGATGTTGCAAAAGCACGTGGTATTGAATTACCGGCCGAATTGGCAATTGTCGACCCTGATAGTATTCGTGATCAATACGTTGTACCAATGGTTGAGCTACGTAAAGGCAAACTCAACGAGCTGCAAGCGAAAGAACAGCTTCAAGATACCGTAGTGCTTGGCACCATGATGTTAGCCTTAGATCAAGTCGACGGTTTAGTTTCAGGTGCGGTACACACCACAGCAAATACGGTCCGCCCAGCATTCCAGCTCATCAAAACAGCACCTGAATATTCACTAGTTTCATCTATATTCTTTATGCTTTTACCAGATGAAGTTTATGTATATGGCGACTGTGCGATTAATCCAGACCCGACAGCAGAACAACTTGCTGAAATTGCAATTCAGTCTGCTGATTCAGCGAAAGCTTTTGGAATTGACCCGCGTATTGCCATGATCAGTTACTCAACTGGTACTTCGGGAACAGGTGCTGATGTTGAAAAAGTACAGCAAGCAACACAAATTGCTCAGCAGCGTCGTCCTGATTTACTGATTGATGGTCCACTTCAATACGACGCAGCTTCAGTTGAAAGTGTGGGACGTCAAAAGGCACCAGACTCACGCGTTGCTGGCCGTGCCAATGTATTTATTTTCCCAGACTTAAATACAGGTAATACGACATATAAAGCAGTACAGCGTGCTGCAAATGTTGTGAGCGTTGGACCAATGCTGCAAGGCCTAAACAAGCCTGTTAATGACTTGTCTCGTGGAGCATTGGTAGATGACATCGTCTTTACCATTGCGTTAACGGCAATTCAGGCAGAGCAGCAAGCCGCTGCCAAATAATTAATAAATTCACCTTTACTACCTCTCGCCATTTGATATCCGCTCAAATGGCTTTTTTTATTTTAGTCATTCAAAAATAATTAATTTTCCGATCTGTCTATTTTAAATCACATCAATATCTTCTTATGCGACTTTCGGTCAAAAGATTAACCAATCTCCCACAACGCTGTCTTTTTGTCATATAATTTAGCCCGCTAGCTAACAGCCCGCTCAAGAGATTTTTTGGTATGACAACGATTATCAAACAAGATGACTTGATTACATCGATCAAGGACGCCCTACAGTTTATTTCGTACTATCCCCCGCAAGACTTTATCCAAGCGATGAGCCGTGCTTATGATCGCGAAGAAAACAAAGCCGCAAAGGATGCAATAGCACAGATTCTAATTAACTCTCGCATGTGTGCGGAAGGTCATCGTCCAATTTGCCAAGATACTGGTATTGTTAACGTTTTCCTTGAAGTGGGCTTAGATGTTAAATTTGACTTAACAATGAGCTTAGACGATGCAGTAAATGAAGGTGTTCGCCAAGGTTACCTTGAAAACAGCAACGTTCTTCGTGCTTCTGTACTTGCTGACCCTGCATTTGGTCGTAAAAATACAAAAGATAATACCCCTGCTGTAATTCACTACAAACTCGTTCCGGGTAACAAAGTAGATATTACTGTTGCTGCTAAAGGTGGCGGTTCAGAAAACAAATCTAAACTTGCGATGCTTAACCCATCTGACTCGATTGTTGATTGGGTACTTAAAACTGTTCCAACTATGGGTGCAGGCTGGTGTCCTCCAGGTATGCTCGGTATTGGTATTGGTGGTACTGCTGAAAAAGCCATGATGCTTGCTAAAGAAGCACTCATGGAAGAAATCAACATGGACGAATTACTTCGCCGTGGACCAGAGAACAAAATCGAAGAACTTCGTATCGAAATCTTTGAAAAAGTAAATGCACTTGGTATTGGTGCTCAAGGTCTTGGCGGTTTAACGACTGTTCTTGATATTAAGATTAAAGATTACCCATGTCACGCTGCTGGTAAACCAGTAGGTATGATTCCTAACTGTGCTGCTACTCGTCATGCTCACTTCCAGCTTGATGGTACAGGTGTAGCTCATATTCAAGCACCAAAACTTGAAGACTACCCATCTGTAACTTGGGACTCTTCACAATCTAAACGCGTAAACCTTGATACCATTACTCAAGAAGAAATGGATTCTTGGAAACCAGGTGATACCTTACTTCTTAGCGGAACAATGTACACAGGTCGTGATGCTGCGCACAAACGTATGGTTGAAATGATCGACAATGGTGAAGAATTACCAGTTGATCTTAAAGGTAAGTTTATTTACTACGTTGGCCCTGTTGATCCAGTGGGTGATGAAGTCGTTGGTCCTGCTGGCCCTACAACTGCAACACGTATGGATAAATTCACCCGTAAAGTATTAGAACATACTGGCCTATTCGGTATGATCGGTAAAGCTGACCGTGGTCCTACAGCAATTGAAGCAATCAAAGACAACAAAGCAACTTACTTAATGGCAGTTGGTGGTGCGGCTTACCTCGTATCTAAAGCTGTTCGTGAAGCTGAAGTTGTTGCATTTGCAGACTTAGGTATGGAAGCCATCTACAAATTCGTAGTTGAAGATATGCCTGTTTCTGTTGCAGTTGATGTAAACGGTACTTCAATTCACGCAGTAGCTCCAAAAATCTGGCAAGCGAAAATTGGAAAAATTCCAGTAGTCGATGCAGCAGCTGGCTAATCAAGAAAAGCACCGAATTCGGTGCTTTTTTTATACATTCTTTTTTTATTTTAAAATCTGAAAAGAATTGTAACAATTACTTCGTCAATCTGTGCTATTAATGAAAGCACCCTCTCGCCAAATATTGAATATAGGTCATTTCATGACTATTCGCCCTATTCTTAAAAACCTCTCAATCAGCCTTTGCCTAAGCTGTATTACCACAAGCTTATTTGCCTCTCCTGCCAAATTAAGTTCAGTTAAAGAACTCATGCAAATGAGCCAAATTGATTACCTGCTTAAAGAATCAATTAATGAATTAACACCTTACTATGATCAACAGGCAGAACAGATCGTTAGTAATATCACGGGTATCAAAACTTTAGGTCCAAAAGAAAAAGAGGCCGCGAAGAAGTTAGGTTCTCTCCTAAAAGATTCGAGCAATCAGCTGATTAGCAACCCCAAAACAGCTCAAGCCTTACAGGATATTTATCTTAAGACTTATACTGAAGAGGAAATTCAGGCTAATCTGAAATTTTTAAAAACTCCAGAAGGCCAATCAATTACGCGCAAGAACGTACAGATTATGGGGCAAATTTCAGAATATATGATGGAGTTGGGACAGCAAACATTTAATGACCCTAAAGCACGAGATCATATGCAAGAAGAGATGCTTAAAATTCTTGCACCGTTGATGAAAGATAAAGAAAAGTCTTAAACTTTTCTTTATCTTTTGCAGCTCATTACCAAGTTAAAGGATTCCATAATTTAAATGGCTTAATCAGATGTACATCTGATTTTTCATCATATTTGGCTGGCTTTAATTCTTGTGGTTTATGACGGATCTTTCCTGAAGCATCTTCAGCCACAAAATTATAGCTAGAAGATTTCAACTCGGTAAATGCTATCTCTCTACGTCCAATATTGTCTTGCATTAACATAAATGGACCAGTATGTTCACTTCGGTCCATTTTATTTTCTTCATCATATTTCAAATAATAAGACGTTCCCGCCTCAACAGTGATATCAATATATTTTGGTTCTTGAAAATGGATACCAAGTAAAGGGCGACTCGCAGAAAGACGATACGTTCCTGCTGGCAACTCAATCCAGTAATAATGATTATGTAATAGACTTGGAATGCGTTTACCATTTACAAAGAGATTAATCGCTGCAATTTCCTGACGATTCCATTTCGTGTCTGGTCGATATAGATAAACTACAGCTGCCTGTTCATTTTGTGGTTTGATTGGCGCAAAAGTCTGACCCAATTTTTGGTTGACCCACCCTCCCACAGTAAAACCGCCTAAATGATATTGATCTAATAAACCAGGTTCTTTTTCAACATCAACTTTAGGTAGAGTCGCGGTCAATTCACTTGGATTTTTTTCTAAATGAGATGAACTTTGACAGCCCACAAATAGTCCTGCACAGCACAAAGATACGATTAAATAACGCATGGCATCCCTCAAAGCGTTTTGTTTTTGATTTATTTTTTACACCGCAAAACTATGCGTATTTTGTATTTTTAAGATTAACACTACCCATATAAATTGAAAACAAAAAAAGCATGAATCACTAACGCGATTCATGCTTTTTAGATGAATGAAATCTATGCAGACTTCGAATCAATAACCTTTAAATCTGCCTTAGCAACACTTTCATGCGTTGCAGCTTCTTTAGGTTGGCGTTCAGCCTGATAAACAGGTTCTGCTTCACCATTAATGACTGCTTCATTAATAATGACTGTTCCAACATCTGTACGACTTGGTAAATCATACATAGTTTCAAGCAGTACGTTTTCCATAATAGAACGTAGACCACGCGCACCCGTATTACGTTCAAGCGCTTTTTTAGCAACAGCACGTAATGCAGAGTCTTCAAAGATCAGATCAACATTTTCCATAGTGAAAAGATATTGATACTGGCGTGTTAATGCATTTTTTGGCTCAGTCAAAATTTGCATTAAAGCTTCTTCGTCTAGCTCTTCAAGTGTCGCAATCACTGGTAAACGACCAATGAATTCTGGAATCAAACCAAATTTCACTAAGTCAGTTGGCTCAACCTGACGGAACAATTCAGCAAGCTTTTTGGTTTCATCTTTGTTTTTAACGTCAGCTGTAAAACCAATACCGCCTTTCTCTTGACGCTGTTGTACAATTTTTTCCAAACCAGAAAATGCACCACCACAAATAAATAAGATATTTGAGGTGTCAATTTGGATAAACTCTTGCTGTGGATGCTTACGACCACCTTGCGGAGGAATCGAAGCAACTGTACCTTCAATCATTTTTAATAATGCTTGTTGTACACCTTCACCAGACACATCACGCGTAATTGATGGATTTTCAGATTTACGAGTAATCTTATCAATCTCATCAATATAGATAATGCCCTTCTGAGCCTTTTCTACATCGTAGTCTGCTTTTTGCAAAAGCTTTTGTACAATATTTTCAACATCTTCACCCACATAACCAGCTTCGGTTAATGTTGTTGCATCTGCCATCGCAAATGGAACATCTAAAAGGCGAGCTAATGTTTGTGCAAGTAAAGTTTTACCTGAACCAGTAGGTCCAATCAGTAGAATGTTACTTTTAGCAATTTCCACTTCTTTAGACACATGGCCATTATGACCAACTTTCAAGCGTTTATAATGGTTATAAACCGCAACAGAGAGTGTCTTTTTGGCAAGATCTTGACCAATAACATATTGATCAAGCGCAGCACGTATTTCATGTGGTTTTGGCAATGCCTTGCTCGCCCAGTCACCTGCTTCAACCTGTTGGCTGGTTTGTACAAGGTCTAAGCAGACATCCACACATTCATTACAAATATATGCGTCCTCACCCGCAATCAGTTTCCCGACTTCAGACTGCGTTTTACCGCAAAATGAACAATGTTTTTGTCCTTGAGGATGTTCGGACATATTCACTCCACAAATAGAATCTTAAATATTAGGGCAAGATGCACTGCATAAATAACTAAATGGAGATGTTTTTCAACATCTCAAGTTATTTATATAAGAAGGTCCTTATGGACGCTTACTTAACACCTGATCAACCAGACCATATTCTTTAGCAGCTTGGGCTGTCATAAAGTTATCGCGGTCAGTATCACGAGCAACGGTTTCATAGTCTTGACCACTGTGCTCTGCCATTAAGCGGTTCAAGCGCTCTTTAATAAAGAGAATTTCACGCGCATGGATTTCAATATCCGATTCTTGACCACGGAAACCACCCAATGGTTGATGAATCATGACACGGGCATTTTCTAAACAATAGCGTTTGCCTTTGGCACCCGCATTTAATAAGAATGCACCCATTGAAGCAGCTTGACCCATACAATATGTCACGACATCAGGCTTAATAAACTGCATCGTGTCATAAATGGCCATGCCCGCTGTCACAGATCCACCTGGAGAGTTGATATAAAGGTGGATATCTTTATCAGGATTTTCAGCTTCTAAAAACAACATTTGGGCAACAATCAGATTTGCCATGTTATCTTCAACTTCACCTGTCAAAAAAATGACGCGCTCACGTAAAAGTCGTGAATAAATATCAAAAGAACGTTCGCCGCGAGAAGATTGTTCAACCACAACAGGAACTAAAGCATTTTCAATTGTTGGAACATACATACGTTATTTATTCCTAAATTTTTTGTGACTTAACCTATGGCAACAATATGCGGGATAATTTCTCAAATTGCAAAAGGTTCGCACTGAAATATTATATTATTTATACCTAAGTACTTAATGCCGCACTCTAATTGACCACATAAAGAAAAACAAAAAAGGCGCCTCAGGCGCCTTTTTCTGACTTCTTAAAAGATTAGCCCATACGGCGAGCTTGTTGTTCTTTCAATAAGTCATCATAAGATACAGCTTTGTCAGTCACTTTAGCACCAGCTAAGATGTGATCAACAACTTGATCTTCTAATACAACTGCTTCGATTTGAGCACGTTGTTGAGCATCATTTTTGAAGTATTCGATCACTTCAGTTGGATCTTCGTAAGAAGAAGCCATGTCGTCAATGTAAGCATCAACGCGAGCTTGGTCAACTTCAAGTTTAGCATCAGCTAAAACTTTGCTTACCAATACGCCAAGCTTAACAGAACGCTCTGCTTGTTCTTTGAACAATTCGTCAGGAAGCATGCTCTTGTCAAAAGATTGCGCGCCTGCACCACCAAATTGTTGAGTGAACTGTTGAACCATTTGTTGACGTTGACGGTCAATTTCTTGAGCAACCATTGCAGTTGGAACTTCAACTTCATTCGCAGCAACAAGAGCATCAAAAGCAGCTTGTTTAACTTGGTTACGTAAACCATTGCGAACTTCACGTTCCATATTCTTACGAACGTCAGCTTTTAACTTCTCAACGCCTTCTTCTTCAGTTACACCGAAGATTTTTAAGAATTCAGCATCAATTTCTGGAAGTTTAGATTTTTCAACTTGCTTCACAGTGATTTTGAACTGAGCTGCTTTACCAGCCAAGTTTTCAGCTTGGTAATCTTCAGGGAAAGTAACATCAATTACTTTCTCTTCACCAGCTTTCATGCCAATGATGCCATCTTCGAAGCCAGGGATCATACGACCTGAACCTAACACAAGTTTAAAGTCTTCAGCAGAACCGCCTTCAAACTTCTCACCATCGATAGTGCCTTCAAAGTCAAAAGTCACTTGCATGTCTTTTTTCGCCATACCCTTGGTTACAGCCCAAGTTTGACGTTGTTTTTGCAAGTTTTCGATCATAGCGTCAACGTCAGCGTCTTTGATTTCAGCTGATTTACGTTCAACTTCTAAGCCGTCAAATGCTTTTACTTCAACTTCTGGATAAACTTCTACAGTTGCTTCAAAAACTAAAGCGTCTTCTTTATGTTCAACTTTCTCAATGTTCGGCATACCTACCGCATTGATTTTTTCTTGTTGAATTGCTTCAAAAACGCTATCACGAATGATGTCATTTACAACTTCTTGATAAATGCTTGCACCGTATTCGCGACGAACAACGTTTTCAGGTACTTTACCTGGACGGAAGCCGTTGATCTTCACAGTTTTGGCAGTGCGCTTCAAACGAGCTTCAAATTGCTCGTTAATACGGCTCGTCGGTACAGACACATTTAAACGACGGGCAACGCCCGAAACCGCTTCAGTCGTTACTTGCATGGCTTCCTCGATAAAAATTAGTTAGTAGGAACAGTTTTTAAAAAAGTGCTGTATTATATGACAACTTTCAAGATATACAAAATTAACCGATCACTTCATGTAAGTGAAGGACATTATTCTAGTAAATTTCACAGTAATTTTATGATTCTTTAAATTTTTTTTATAAGTACTTAAGTAAAACTAATTTTTTAGTTATTCTTTATAAATCTAAAATTACAATTAAACTTTGAATTTAATCGCTTTAATAAACAATTACCAATAATCAGTAGATTAGCTACATAAAAGTACATTTCCCCATTCAATCATTCACTTTTCCTTCACAATTCAATTGGCAAATCCAATTAACACAAACTGTACATATAAATAAGAATTATTATTATTCGCATAACCTTTTAGTTTTAGAGTCCTGAAGTTATGTCTTTGATTAGAACACGTAAAAAAATTGTTTCTTCTGCAATAGCTTCATCGCTATCAATGATTGCAACAACAGCCATGGCGCAAGAAACAGTTTCACAATTACCAACAATTCATACTAAAGCGACTCAAGAAGAATCTTTAAAAGTAGATCAGTCTGCAAACTCTAAATTCGTAGCTCCTCTCAAAGACACACCAAAATCAGTCTCTATTCTTTCTCAAAAATTAATTAAAGATACAAACTCTAATACCCTACTCGAAGCGTTACGCTATGAACCTGGTATTACATTAGGTGCTGGTGAAGGCGGCACACCTTTTACAGATATGCCTTACATTCGTGGTTATAGCGGTCAATCTTCTATTTATGTCGATGGCGTTCGTAATACGACTTCCCAAAACCGCGACATGTTTGCCATTGAACAAGTTGAAGTTATTAAAGGCTCTTCTTCTGCCCTTGGTGGTGGCGGTAGCGTGGGTGGAAGCATTAACTTAATCCCTAAAGTAGCTCATGAAGGTGACGTTTACCAAGGTAGTGTTCAAGGTGGTACTGACAACTATCGTCATATCCAACTTGATGCCAACAAAGACTTTGGCAACGGAGTTGCTGGTCGTGTTGTTATTATGGGTCACGAAAATGAAAAAGCTGGTCAAAGTAACGGTGCAGAATATGCCCGTGCCGGTATTGCCTCAAGTCTTGCATTTGGTTTAGATACGGCAACTCGTGGAACACTAAGCTACTACTATTTACGTAGTAACGATGAACCTGATGCAGGTATTCCGTTTAACAATGCAAACCCAACCAAACCTCCTGTTGGAGTTATTGTAACTCCTGGTGACGGCAAGCCTGTTGATGTAAAAGCTGGAACCTACTATGGCTGGAAAGCGCGTGATTTCGACAAACGCGAAAACCACATTGGTACGTTTAAGCTAGAACATGATTTTAATGAAAATCTTACCTTGTCTAATATAGCAACCTACAACAAATCTAAATCTGATTATGTTTATACGAATGCTGATGACTCTAAGGGTAATATTTACAGAGGCACAATCGCTCGCCGTGCGTTAAGCCGTATCTTAGATAGCGATGCTTATAGCGATCAGCTTTCTTTAAGAGGTAAATTCAACACAGGTAGCCTAAAGCATTCTTTTAATGTTGGTACCGAGTGGAGCTTCCAAGAAACTGATCAGGGTGTACATACTTTTACTAATGCTGCTGGTGAAACCACATCGACCATTTTAGACAGCAATATTCAAAACTGTACTTCAGCTGCTGCTGTGGCAAATGGCTGGGGTACGAGTTTAAATAATCCTGGAAATGGTGCCTTCACAGATAAGCGTGGATCTATCACTGCACAATCGACCACTCGTAGTCATAATGTAGGCGTGTATGCTTTAGATAGTATCGAATTTAATCCACAATGGTTACTTAACTTAGGTGTTCGTTGGGATAAATTTGAAACTGAGAAAAAATATAATAAGGACGTAAGTGGACGTACTCCTCATAAAGCTGGTGATAAATTAGAAAGCGATACAGATTACTTCTCTTACCAAGCTGGTTTAGTTTTTAAACCAACAGAAGATGGTAGTATTTATTTAAGCTATGCTACGTCAGCAAACCCAGTAGGCGTGCTTGCTGAAGGTGACACAGGTTCAGATTCTATTAGCGACTCAGGTGCTGCAAGTGCGAGTGCAAATGATCTAAAACCAGAAGAAGCTCGTACTTTCGAGTTAGGAACTAAATGGGATCTGTTTAATAACCGTGCTAATTTAACAGCAGCAGTTTTCCGTACTGAAAAGCAAAATACACGTATCCAAATTGATCCGAACACGACAGCCAATGCTGGTAAAAGTAAAGTTGATGGATTTGAAATTAGTTTGAACGGGAAAATTACCGACAAATGGGATGTTTCTACAGGCTATAGCTATTTAGATAGCGAAATCACAGAAGCTGCATATAATGCGGTTGCTCAAGAAGGTAAACCATTACCATTTGTAGCGAAAAACAGTGCTACACTTTGGTCTACTTACAGAGTAATGCCTCAATTGACTTTAGGCGCTGGTGTTGAATATCGTGATCAAGTCTTTGTAAACACAACCGCACCTAAATATTTGCCAACTTATACCATTTACAATGCTATGGCTAAATACGACGTGAACAAGAACGTAAACTTACAGCTTAATATTAATAATATTTCTGATAAGCGTTATTTCACAAGTGCACATGCAGCTCACTACGCGTTTGAAGGTAATGGCCGTAATGCTGTCTTAGCGATTAACTTTAAGTACTAAGGTTAAATTCCATAATTTATTTATGGAATTAATTGAAGTTCATATAAAATAGCCTCGTCATGAGGCTATTTTTACAAATGAAGTATCTATTAAAAAGGTGTTTGCCGTGATTCATCATATCCCCAATGTTTTAAACAAAGAGCAAGTTGCCGAGTTTCGTAAGCTCATGAAAGACGCCAATTGGGTAGGTGGGAAAGTGACTGCCGGCACCTTGTCTGCTTCTGTGAAAAGAAATCAGCAACTCTCAGAACAGGACCCGCTTACTCATCATTTAAGTGATCTTGTCATCAAAGCAATTTGGCAAAATCCAGTGTTTCAGGCTGCTGCTCTACCCCACAAAATTATTCCACCGCTTTTTAATCGTTATGATGAACATGAAAGCTTTGGTTTCCATGTAGATAACTCAATTCGCCTTATCCGTGGAACTTCTGAACAGCTCCGCACTGATTTATCTTGTACATTATTTTTAAGTGAACCCGATGAATATGAAGGTGGTGACCTAGTGATTGAAGATACTTATGGTTATCACGAAGTTAAATTACCAGCAGGTGATGTCGTGCTCTACCCGTCTACTAGCCTGCACGAAGTCAGTAGCATTACCTCAGGTACTCGTTTTGCTTCTTTTTTCTGGGTACAAAGTTTGGTCCGTGACGATAGTAAACGCCATCTTTTATTTAATCTTGATGAGAGCATTCGAGAACTACGTAAATCACACGGTGATAACTATCCAGAAGTCATGAAGCTGACCAACATTTATCATAATTTAATTCGTATGTGGTCAGAACTGTAACTATATTTATTTTTGCCTTTTTAAGACTGGATAATCTTTTTTACCTTAATAAGGCAAAAATATGAAAATTATTTCCCACAAAAAACAAAACAGCGCAAAATTAGAAAATTATTTTCTAAACAACTTAACTAAAATTATGATAAGAATTTTGCACAAGGTGTAATCATTGTTTAGATGTGATATATCTAAATAACAAGATTACCTGCAAACCACCAAACTTATTATTTCACGGTCTAGAGATGAAAACGAATTACTTGTTTGCCCCGCCTACTCAAGCAAGACATCATCTGCAACTCCTGATGCTGCGCCAAGCGCGCGTATAAAAATTTTGTCTGCTTTTTAAAGCAGCACTTTGAAATTCCCTTTAATTTTTTTGAATTAGATACCATATATATTAAGTAGAGACGTTGCCTTTTAAATATATCCAGAGCAACCGCGCTACGAGACAAGGAGTTTTCTCATGATGTTGGCTGACCCTAGCAAAAAATACCGCCGTATGTACCAGCGTGTGGATTTACCAGATCGCCAATGGCCAAATAACGAAATTACAAAAGCGCCAATCTGGATGAGTACGGATTTACGTGACGGTAACCAAGCAATTTTTGAACCGATGAACATGGAACAAAAATTTAAAATGTTCAAAATGCTTGTGAAAATCGGTTTTAAACATATTGAAATCGGTTTCCCTTCTGCATCTCAAATTGACTTCGATTTTACTCGTATGTTGATCGAAGAAAATCATATTCCTGATGACGTATACATTGAAGTTTTGGTTCAAGCACGTGACCATTTAATTGAACGTACTTTTGAATCTTTGGCAGGTGCTAAACGAGCGATTGTACATATTTATAACTCCAACTCTCCAACCTTCCGTCAAAAGGTGTTGAATGTAGATGTTGATGGCGCAAAACAATTAGCAATTAATGCTGCTCAAAAAGTTAAAGAGTATGCAGCTCAATATCCTCAAACAGACTGGATTTTCCAATACAGCCCAGAATGTTTCTCTGCAACTGAATTGGAAGTGGCTAAAGATGTCTGTGATGCCGTCACAGAAATCTGGGATGCACGTCCAGATCATAAAGTTATTTTAAACTTGCCAGCGACTGTCGAGGTTTCTACACCAAATGTTTATGCAGACCAAATTGAATGGATGCATCGTAATTTGGCACGTCGTGATGGTGTAATTATTTCTGTTCACTGCCACAATGACCGCGGCTGTGGTATTGCTGCATCAGAACTTGCCATTATGGCAGGGGCTGACCGTGTTGAAGGCTGTGTGTTCGGTAATGGTGAACGTACAGGTAACGTTGACGTTGCAGCAATTGCATTGAACATGTATACCCAAGGTGTAGCACCAGAGTTAGATTTTTCTAATATTAATGAAGTGATTGCAACGGTTGAAGAATGTACTGGTTTACCTGTACACCCTCGTCATCCATATGCAGGTGACTTGGTATTTACTGCATTCTCTGGTTCACATCAGGATGCGATTAAAAAAGGCTTCGAGTACCAGAAAAACGAAGAAATCTGGGATATGCCTTACTTACCAATCGACCCGAAAGATTTGGGCCGTGACTACGATGCTGTAATTCGTGTAAATAGTCAGTCTGGTAAAGGTGGTATCGCTTATTTATTAGAATCAAACTACAACGTTGTGTTGCCACGTCGTTTGCAAATCGAATTCAGTCAGGTTGTTCAACAATATGCTGATGAGAACGGTACAGAAATTAACGCTAAAGAAATCTGGACGTTATTTAAAGACGCGTATGTTGATGTGAAGAATCATCACTACACAGTCAAACACTACAAGTTATCTGACATTAATGGCACTCAAATTATCGAACTTGATATTGATGTCGAAGGTGAAACGCAACAACTTCGTGGTGAAGGTAATGGACCAATTTCTGCATTCTTAAATGCTCTTCAATTACCAATTGACGTATTGAACTATGAAGAACGTAGTATTAGTTCAGGTGCAAATGCGAAAGCATTAACCTTAATTGAACTTCAAGTAAAAGGTACAGGTAAAGGTTCGTTTGGTGCCGGTGTCCATGACAATACAGTCACCTCATCAATTGAAGCAATTATTGCGTGTACCAACCGTTTGATTGATCAAGGTGTTTTAAGTACAGATCAGGTTGTTGCCGCCGCTGTTTAATTAAAAAAAAGACTTTGGAAAGGATACCTAGCTTGGTATCCTTTCTTTTTATTCCTGAAAGATTTAAAAGGCGAAATGTTCCCGTGTCTTTTCCAGCTGATTCAGTGGGGTTAGTCACTCCGCAAAAGTTCCAATTTGAAGAACCATTACACCTTGAATGTGATCGTGTTTTGCCACGTTTTGAACTAATGGTCGAAACTTACGGCACTTTAAATGCTGATAAATCAAATGCAATTTTAATCTGTCATGCTCTTTCCGGACATCATCATGCAGCGGGTTATCACCACGAAGATGATAAAAAAGCTGGATGGTGGGATAGTTGTATTGGCCCGGGTAAGGCAATCGATACAAATAAGTTTTTTGTAGTTTCGCTAAATAATATTGGTGGTTGTAATGGCTCAACTGGCCCGACCTCACCAAATCCTGAAAATGACAACCGTCCTTATGGACCTGATTTTCCATTAGTAACGGTACGTGACTGGGTTAAAACTCAGGCCATGCTTTCTGACCGTTTGGGTGTAGATGTCTGGTATGCAGTGGTTGGTGGATCATTAGGAGGCATGCAAGCACTACAATGGTCCGTAGACTACCCTGACCGCCTACAAAAATGTGTGATTATTGCCAGTGCACCAAAGCTTTCAGCACAGAATATTGCATTTAATGAGGTTGCTCGTCAGTCAATCTTGTCTGATCCAGACTTCCATCATGGCCGTTATTTAGAAAATGATAGTTATCCGAAACGCGGACTAATTCTGGCTCGCATGGTCGGTCATATCACCTATCTTTCAGAAGAAGCCATGAAACAAAAATTTGGCCGTGATTTAAAATCTGGCAAATTTATGTACGGTTTTGATGTCGAGTTTCAGGTCGAAAGCTATCTACGTTATCAAGGTGAACAGTTCAGCCGTAACTTTGATGCCAATACCTATCTCATCATGACTAAAGCTTTAGATTATTTTGACCCATCTCGTGAGTACGGTCATTCTTTAACTGAAGCGATGGGTAAAACTAAATGCCAGTTCTTGATTGTCTCGTTCACAACTGACTGGCGTTTTGCACCAAGCCGCTCACAAGAAATTGTAGATGCACTGATTACCAATCATAAGCCAGTAAGTTATCTCGACATTGATGCTGAACAAGGCCATGACTCGTTCTTATTCCCGATTCCACTGTATGTCAAAACCATGCGCGCTTTCTTAGGCGGTGAAGAACACTTAAAATCGACATCACTGGAGGCAAGCTAATGCGTATTGATCAACAACTGGCAGAAAAGTGGATTAAACCCGGCTCAAGCGTACTCGACTTAGGGTGTGGTGACGGTGAATTACTCGCTCATATGAGCCAAAAGCATCAAATTCGTGCTTATGGCTTAGAAATTGATCAAGAAAAGATTGCAATTGCCGTCAGTCGCGGGTTAAATATTATTCAACAAGATTTGAATCTCGGCTTAAGCCGCTTTGCAGACCAGTCCTTCGACTATGTGGTTATGGCACAAGCTTTGAAAGCCGTAGATGCACCCGATGTTTTATTAAGAGACATGGTGCGTGTGGGTAAGCAGGCAATTATTACTTTTCCAAACTTTGCGCATTGGAAGACTCGCTCTTTTCTTGCATTAAAAGGAATGATGCCTGTATCGGATGCTCTACCATATATGTGGTATAACACCCCCAACATTCATTTATGTACATTTAAAGATTTCGAAGCACTATGTGCTGAAAATCAGATACAAATTATTAATCGACTCGCCGTCAATGGAAATCAGCAGGGAAGCCTGTTAAGCAAACATGTTCCGAATTTGTTTGGTGAAGTCGCTATTTATCGAGTGAGTGCACTATGAAAAAGACATTATTTAGCACACTATTTGCAGGACTGCTAAGTATGCAGGCTCATGCAGATTATATCGCCCAGCCACAATCGGTTGCGAGTCAGGCTGCACGTTTTTCAACAATGGGGATTAACGATCTTCAGAAAGCTGCAAAAGCTGGTCAAGCAGGCGCACAGTTTTATCTTGGTACGCATTATCAATATGGTAAAGACGTAGCAAAAGATGACAAACAGGCTTTCGCATGGTTTAAAGCAGCAGCGGATCAAGGTTTATCGCCAGCACAATTAAACGTAGGCCGCATGTATGCCGACGGTATTGGTGTTAAAAAAGATGAGTCTATGGCTCGTAAATACTTTGAAAAAGCAGCAAGCAATGGTGATAACCGTGCAAGCTATAACCTTGCGATGATGGAAGAGCAAAAGAAAAACTACGTTGGTGCTTACCAATGGTATGAGCTTTCAACTCGTGATGGCATGCTCGACAATAAAGTGATTAGCCTATCTGAAGGTAAGAAAACTGCTCTAGCAGCGAACTTAACTCAAGAACAAATCCGTACAGCACGTGACCGTGCGGACAAATGGATTCAAGCACAATAATAACGGTTCATCCGTAAAAAACCTTACTCGACTGAAGCCACATTGTATGCTCTACAAGGTGGCTTCAGTTTAGGTTATCCCATTTTATATTCTATTTGTTTTCCTCTATATCCCCTTCCAAAAAACACGTAACATAACTGATGTTCGATATTAGCTATAAAGTTTGGTTTTATTATGTCTACCCCACATTGGTTTGATCAGGGCAGTTTAGTTCTTGCCAGCAATAACAAAGGTAAAGTCGCAGAGTTTGAAAAACTTTTTGAACAGCTTAAGTTACCAGTAGAAATTATTCCTCAAGGTCGCCTTAATATTCCTGATGCAATTGAAGATGGTTTAAGCTTTATTGAAAATGCCATTATCAAAGCTCGTCATGCCTCTAAAATTTCAGGTAAACCTGCTATGGCTGACGACTCTGGTATTTGTATTCCTGTCTTAGGCGGTGCACCTGGCATTTATTCAGCACGCTATGCTGGAGAACATGGTGACGATGCAGCGAACAATGCCAAATTATTAAATGACCTTTTACCCTACCGTAAAAATGGTGAAGTGATTGAAGGTATGTTTGTGTGCGTACTTGCTTTAGTCACTCATGCAGAAGATCCATTACCACAAATTTTCCAAGGTATCTGGCACGGTGAAATTTTAGAAGCTGCACGTGGTGAAAATGGCTTCGGCTATGACCCATTGTTCTGGTTGCCTGAGCTACAAGTGTCTAGCGCTGAATTGTCTAAAGAAGACAAGAATAAGATTAGTCATCGTGGGCAAGCGATGCAGTTATTTAAAGAGAGCTTGCAGAAGTAAGCTGATCACATGGCCACAATATGCAGCGTTAGAATATATTAAACTTTGTATAGGCAGACCTTACTTTTCAAAGATGAAAAGTAAGCAAAAATCTTTTGTTAGACTGATGGTACGTTCATGTACCACCGTCTAACTGGCGGCATCCATGCCGCCTTCGTACAAGCAGATGTAGGGGAAAAATTTTTAAATTAATTATAGTGGGAAATGCAAAAAAACAGCATAAATCGCAATACACACACAACTTACAATCGTCCCCGAAGCAATATAAGCCGCAGATCTACCAGTTCCTTGATAATGTGTTTCTAGCGCTACAATATTGGCTGCTGGTGGCAGACAGAACATTAAAAACATCACTCCAATTTGCTGAGAAATATTTGGAATGGGTAAAAATCTATAAGTTAAGCCACAGAGAATAAATCCGCACACTACTTTAAATGCTTGAGCTTTAGTACTGTAAATTAAGTCTTTCAAATGCACTCGAGTACGGCGTAGCCACATTCCCAGCACACACATACCAGCAAAAGTCATGACAAACTTGGCAACTTCATATACCCAATGTATAGCAGGATGCTCGATATGTTGAGCACCTAACGACCTAAGTAAAAGTGCACAGAATATTGAAATACACGGTGGAGAAGTTAAAACCTTTTTTAATATATTGAGCTTACTTTGTGGTGCAGTGGTGACTGCCGTAACAGCCCATGCATTTCCAAAAAGAGACATACCAATATATAAAGCCACAATAGGTGCCGTAGCATCAGGGCCAAATAAAGCCATGGCAAAGGGAAAGCCAAGCCACCCCATGTTGGTATAACTCACGCATAGCGCTAATAATCTATCTTTAAATAGAGCTAAATAGGCAAAGAAAATAAGAAATGCTGAACCGAAGCTAAACAGCATCAAACTCAAACTACCTGGCTGATAAAATACCATGTTGTAAATAATAACAATTGGAATCAGGAGTCGTGCAAGCCAAGCTGAAAGAATAGGTTTTATGGTTTCTGCAATGGAAGTCTGAGCAAGTAAAAGTCCAGTGATAAATGCCAATATAGGCAGTAGTAGCGCCATGCTCTCTCCTCTTGCTCATTAAAACCAGCTTGCTATGCTACACCTTTTCAAAATGAAATGTATTCTCCATTTCAAGTAAATTAAGTGACTCTTTTCAAACTATGTATAAATAAAAAAAGAAGATATTCAGTTTATAAAATGAACTTTTTAGGTTTTGAAAGTCATTCATTGTCTTAAAAATGACATATAAATGTCACATTCCTGTCATGGCAACCTGTTGATATAAAGCAAACTGAAAAGAGGTATAAGATCATGGCCGGTTTATCTATTTGGCATGTCGTTATTTTTGCAATTGTCGTTATTTTATTATTTGGTACGTCGAAATTAAAAAATATCGGTAAAGACGTAGGCGGTGCAGTAAAAGACTTTAAAAAATCAGTTCGTGAAGAAGATGAGACTACTGCTCTTAATACTCCACGTACAATTGATGCCCAAGTCAAAACACCTGACAGCACATCAGTAAAAAGCTAAAGGTTTTCGACCATGCTTGATGTAGGAATGACAGAGCTACTCTGTTTTGCAATTATTGCAATTTTAGTTTTAGGTCCAGATAAACTTCCAGAAGCTGCACGCTTTGCTGGTCGTTGGTATGTTCGCCTAAAACGTTATATTACCAATTTGCAAAATGAGATTGATCAAGAGTTGCGTCTTTCTGAGTTTCGAAAAGAAATGCAAGAAGAACTCAACCGCATTGAAGCACTAGAACGAAAAGTACAACAACAGCTTGAAGAAATTCAAAAGCAGAATATTTCTGAAAATATAGATAAGACTGAGGCAACCAAATCAGTGCCCCAACCTATTCGGATATGTCTTCCTATATCAGGCCATTATAAAGTCCCATACATTAGAAAATTTATGCCTTTAGCATCATCAACTGATATTTCAGAGACATCACCTGTTAAATTGAAGATTGCCGTATGAACCAACTGCCTTCAACCACTGTAAATAATCAGGAAAATTTAGACCAAATGCCAATCATGAGCCATTTGGTCGTTTTACGACGTCATTTATTTAGGATTGTCGGAGTAACCTTATTTTTATTTTTTTGCTTATTACCTTTTAGAAATAATACTTACCAATTACTATCCGAACCTTTGAGGCTGCAACTTCCAACCTCCTCGTCAATGATTGCAACCGATGTCACTGCAACATTCATGGCGCCTTTTAAACTCAATTTATTTGTCGCACTTGTGCTGGCAATGCCATTTATTCTGTATGAAATCTGGTCATTTGTTCGTCCAGCGCTGTATCAAAAAGAACGTCATTTAGCACTACCATTACTCATCGGTAGTATTGTCTTGTTTTATGCGGGTGTTGCTTTTGCATATTACATTACTCTTCCAGCAATTTTACATTTCTTTATTAGTGTATCACCTGAAACTGTTGCACCGATGACGGATATTAATAGCTACCTAAGCTTCTGCTTAAAGTTATTTTTAGTATTTGGACTGACTTTTGAAATTCCAATCGCGACGCTCCTCCTTATTTTAATCGGTGTGGTAAATACAAAAAGCCTTGCTGAAAAGCGACGTTTTATCATTGTTGGATGCTTTTTTGTAGCGATGTTTATTACCCCACCAGATGCAATTTCAATGGTGATGTTAGCCATCCCAATGTGGTTGCTTTTCGAACTTGGCCTACTCTTTGGTAAAATTCTTGAGAAAAGAAAAAGCCATTCTGCTGAATAAAATGATTTCTAAGAAAAAGCCTGAGCCTACAAGTTCAGGCTTTTTTATATAGAACACTTTTTAATCTACAAAGCAATAAACTGTCTTCAAAGTGACTTAAAAATGTAAGAAAAGTGTCATTTTCAGTCCATAGAATCAACTCAACAAATATACCCACAAAATTTACGGATTTCTTATGACAACTGCTTCTACTCAACCAACGCGTCGCGAAATTTTAAAATGGTTTTCGGGGATTCCTTTTCTACCATTAGGAGCGATGGCTACGGCAGCAACATTAGCAGGTTGTAATGATAGTGATGACAGCTCAGTAGTCACTCCAACACCACAACCAAGCAAATTTAAAAATGCAAAATTCACAGCAATGCCAGCGCCAACAACTGCAGCTGATCGTGCAACAACTGTAGTGAATTCTAAATTAAAAATTGATTGGGAAAATTCAACCAGTACTGAATACCAACTCGCTTATAAACCTTTCTTTAAAACTGGTGATAGCGTACCAAAACTTGGTGGTGGGACGATTATCGCGGGTGGTTATTTTGATGTTAATGGCAATCCAATTATGGATAAGTCAGTTGCTGGTAAAGAACGTCAATTCTTTTCAGACTGTCCAGATGGTTCATCTCTAATTCAATTAGAAGGTGCGAAAGTTGATGGTGTAGCAAATCCTGTGTTCCATGTTGTTCAATTTGAATACAACTCTAAAGACCAAGCAGGTGGTGATACTTACGGTCAATTACCTTCACCAATCGCAATTTTGACTTTAGATCAAGACCAAAAAACAGGTCACCTAGAACTTAAAAAATACTTCAACGTTGATACTGCACCAGTACACGGTTTATGGATTACTTGCGGTGCTAGCCTATCACCTTGGAACACTCACTTATCAAGTGAAGAATACGAGCCAGATGCATTCAATCAAGGTATTGGCGGTACAGATCCAAAATATCTTGGTAAATACTTCTTTGGTGATGAAACTAAAGCAAACCCATATAACTACGGTCATTTGCCAGAAGTAACAGTTAACCTTGATGGTACTGGTAGCATTAAAAAACACTATTGTTTAGGTCGTATTTCTCACGAACTTATCCATGTTATGCCAGACAACCGTACAGCGCTTATGGGAGATGACTACACCAACGGTGGCTTCTTCATGTTCGTTGCAGATAAAGAAAAAGATTTATCAGCAGGGACACTATATGTTGCTAAATACATCAATACTCTAACTGAAACCTCAACTGCTAGCATTCAATGGATCAAACTTGGCCATGCGACTAGTAAAGAAATTGAGGATTTAGTTGCTGGTGGGATTAAGTCAACTGACATCATGGAAAGTTTAACAACCAATCCAAATGATGCGAGCTATACTGAAATCACTTTGGCAAAGAAACAGCTTTGGGTCAAACTTAAACCAGGCATGGAAAAAGCAGCAGCTTTCTTGGAAACACATCGTTATGCAGCACTAAAAGGTGCAAGTATGGCGTTCACCAAGATGGAAGGTACTAACGTAAATATTAAAGATAAAGTTGCTTACTCTGCTTTAGCTAATATTCAAGATTCAATGGTCATTGGCGGTAAAGGTTATGTCGCTGGACATAATGTCGCGTTCTCTAAAAAGATTACTGCTGGTGGCGTGCTTGCACACAAGTTAGGTAATAGCTTTACAGACAATGAAGGCAGCGCAATTAATAGTGAGTGGGTTCCTCTTTACTCATATATGCTGCTCATGGGTGAAGATCTTGCTGCGAAAGATAGTCTAGGTAATACAGCGAACCCAGACAAAATTGCTAGCCCAGACAATCTGAAGTTCTCTGAAACTTTACGCACATTATTCATTGGTGAAGACTCAGGTAACCACGTGAACAACTTCTTGTGGGCATACAATGTAGATACCAAAGAGTTAACACGTTTACTTTCTACACCGGCAGGTGCAGAGTCAACAGGTTTACATGCGGTAGATTCAATCAACGGTTGGACTTACATCATGAGCAACTTCCAACATCCAGGCGATAGTAGTAGTGTACCTGAGGATGTTAAGGCATTAATTAACCAAAATTACAACAATGGTTATAGTGCTAACGTCGGCTATATTACAGCTGACCCAATTGCCCCTTCAGTCACAACTAAATAATTTTTCATAATCTCTCTAAATATTAAAGCTGGCTAAGGTCAGCTTTAATATTTTTACATTCAACTTTTAATTTTTATGAAAATTAAATGAAAAATTACAGAACTTTTCATTAACTTATCATCAAAACGTCAACGCCTCGTCACATTCACAAACTAAGCTCATGAAGAATTTTAGAACAATCTCTTTATTTACTTAGGAATTTCCCATGACAGAGCTGACGCCATATCATGAAGACCAAGAATTGGATAATAATACTTCTGACAATATCCACTTCCGCGACATTTTAGAACAACACATCAGTCGCCGTAGTTTAATTACTAAAGCAGCAAGTGGTGCTGTAGCGTTAACTTTAGCCTCTACATTAACAGGCTGTAATGATAGCGATGATGATTCAGGTTCTAACAACGGTGGAACCACACCTGTAGATCCAAATAAAAAACCAGAAAAATTAACTTTTACCGCAGTTGCGAAAAACCATAATGATATTGTGACTGTACCTGAAGGTTACGAAGCGAATGTCATTTATGCATTGGGTGATTCAATCAACCCTAATTTTGGCGAATGGGACGATAATAATATTCCATCAGGCCCAAGCTTTCAGTTCCGTTCAGGCGACTGTCATGATGGTATGCATTATTTTGGTTTAAATACTTCAACAAACCGCTTTGACGAGAGTGCTTCAACGCAAGGTTTGTTGGTCATGAATCATGAATATATTAATCAGACTTTCCTTCACCCCAAAGGCCCAACAAAAGTTGATGGACACCGCCCTGAAGATGAAGTTATTCGTGAAACCAATGCGCATGGCGTTTCTATTGTTTACATCAAAAAAGATGCTGCAACTCAAAAAGTAACAATTGATAAAAATTCTATTTTTAACCGCCGTATTACAGCATCAACAGAAATGGATTTTGCAGGTGCTGCAGCTGGTTCTGGCTTGCTTGCAACTCGCTTCTCCCCGACTGCTCGTAAAACACGTGGTACCCATAATAACTGCGGTAACGGTTATACGCCTTGGGGCACATACTTAACCACTGAAGAAAACTTTATTGGTTACTTTGCTCGTAGTACGACTGATGACGCGTTACGTACTCCAGAAGAAATTATTGCACTGAAACGCTATGGCTTAAAAGCAGGATCTGGCTCACGTTATGGCTGGGAAACAGCAATTGGTCAAGTAGAGTCACAAGACTTATATGACCGCTGGAATGCCGACGTAAAAGCTGCACAAGCTACCCAAGATTATCGTAACGGTCCAAATACATTCGGCTGGATGGTCGAGATTGATCCGTTTGATGTTCGCCTAAATCCGGTTAAACGTACCTCATTGGGACGTTTTGCACATGAAGATAGTGCTTGTCGTGCCGTAGCAGGTCAACCATTAGCATTTTATATGGGCGATGATTCTCGCGGTGAGTACATCTATAAATTCGTCTCTACCGCAGTGTGGGATGTCAAAGATGTAAATCGTGGTTATGCGGCTGGCGACAAATACATGAACGCAGGTAAATTGTATGTTGCCAAGTTTAATAACGATGGTTCAGGTCAATGGATTGAACTTGCCTATGGCAAAAATGGCTTAAATGAAAGCAACACGACCTACCCATTTAAATCTCAAGCTGACGTTGTCACATTTGCACGTTTAGCTGCCGATGCAGTCGGTGCTACAAAAATGGACCGCCCAGAATGGTGTACGGTCAACCCAGTAAACGGTGAAGTCTATGTGACCCTAACCAACAACTCAAATCGTGGTAAAGATTACGCGACCGATGCTGCAAACCCACGTAACTACACAGACCTCTACAACGGCACTAAAGAGCAAAAGGGTAACGTGAACGGTCATATCATCCGTTTTAAAGAAACGGATGACAAAACCACTGCTGAAACCTTCAAATGGGATATTTACCTATTTGGTGCAGAAGCATCTATGGCTTCAAACATCAACTTATCAGGTTTAACAGACAACAATGATTTGTCATCTCCAGATGGTATGTGGTTTGACCCACGTGGCGTACTTTGGATTCAAACAGATGATGGCGCATACACTGATGTCACTAACTGTATGATGCTTGCTGCGCTGCCAGGCCAGATTGGAGATGGTGCTCCTGCAACTACGTCAAATGGTCAGCAAACTTTAGTCGGTGCTAAAGTTACAGACTCAACTTTGCGCCGTTTCTTAGTGGGACCTAAGCAATGTGAGATTACAGGTATTGCGATGACACCTGACTACAAAGCAATTTTCATTAATGTTCAACATCCTGGTGAAGATTCTGCAAGTTACTCGACACCAGAAAGTAACTGGCCAGCAACCCAAAAAGATCCAAGCAACAAAACTGCGCGTCCACGCTCAGCAACTGTTGTGATTACCCGTAAAGATGGCGGTGTGATCGTGGGTTAATTCTTAGATGATTAAAAATGCCGGTCGATTGATCGGCATTTTTATTATCATCGATTTAAGAGAACCTGCTGCTGAACAATTTGCCCACTATGCTCGCCTTGTTGGGTCTTTTCCAACCAAAGCCATTCGTTATTGGTCATTCTTAGAAAATTTGAACACCGTGTGCCATACACAGGGCTTTGAATAAAAGTCGATGACAATAACTCTTCCATCTCTGGCTGAATGCCGGTATTGGGTAATAATGCCGTTGTGACCTTACGTTCATCTTCAAGAATATCCCATGCAGCATGTTGCAAAGTTAACTCTTCCGTCTGGTGCTGAAGCATAGGCAAAAACTCTTGCGTAAAACGTGTTCTTAAATGTCTGGTTTTTTCCCAATGTTCAGACATTAAACCATTTGAAACCACATAAACACCATTTGCTAATACTTGCGGGGCTTCACCACGATTACTCATATAAACTGCTTGATCAGCATTTCCCATAAACAGGTTAAAGCCAGCAAAATTCTTTTGCTGCTGTTCTAATTGTTGAGCAAATCGAATCGGCAATAAATCTGACTCTAAAAAAGCCTGAACTAAGTGCCCCCGAGAAGTTTCATATGATTTTTGATCTCGTCCATCACGAAAATTGGTCAAGACAGCCCATCGGCCTTCAGGTGTAACGCCCATCCAAGTCCCACCCGACTGTAAATCTTGCCCAGCAATAATCGGTGTATGTTGCCACTGATGTAACAATGCTGTTGGTCGATGATAGAACTCATCCCGATTTGACATAAGACATAAGGGCATATCATCCAGAACATGCCATGCTAAAGCCACAATACACATCTTTTCTTATTCCCTATCTTTACACATTGAATGTACAACATTTTTCACATCATTCCGCTACAATCTGTCAAAACGTAAGATCAAGGAGCAGCAATGCTGACCTATCCTAATATCGATCCGGTCGCAATACATCTAGGACCTCTTCAAGTCCATTGGTATGGACTCATGTATTTATTGGCATTTTTATGTGCTTGGGGGCTTGCTTCCTACCGTGCCAAACAGCGTGATGGCTGGACATCAGAAATGGTTTCCGATCTGGTGTTTTACGGTGCTTTAGGTGTCGTTCTGGGCGGTCGTGTCGGCTATGTCCTTTTCTATGAGTTTGATAAATTCCTTGAAAATCCGATTTGGTTATTCCAAGTCTGGACAGGTGGTATGAGTTTCCACGGCGGCTTTTTAGGCGTCATGATTGCGATGTTATTTTGGTGTAAAAAATATCAAAAAACATGGTTCCAAACCCTCGACTTTATCGCCCCATGTGTACCGACTGGCTTAATGTTTGGTCGCTTTGGTAACTTCATTGGTGGAGAGTTATATGGTCGTGCAGTAACTGACCCAAATTATCCATTCGGTATGATCTTCCCAACTGACCCATTACAACTGGTACGCCATCCATCACAAATTTATCAAGCAATTTGTGAAGGCTTAATCCTATTTATTGTCTTGTGGTGGTTTAGTTCAAAACCACGTCCACGCATGGCAGTTTCTGCCCTATTTTTAATGGGCTACGGTGTTGCACGCTTCGTAATGGAATTCTTCCGTCAACCAGATGCCGACCAAGGTTTTATTTTGTTTGGCTGGATGACTAAAGGTCAGATCCTCACCGTTCCAATGCTATTAATTGGCCTTTGGATGATGTGGTATGCCTACCAAAAGAAAATCTATGACTGGGGCCCACAAAAGAACAGTTAATATGATAAATCAGAGGAGTTTCGGCTCCTCTTTTCTTTTTTATGCTACAGTTTTTACTCTCCAAAAAATGAAGATACGACATGCTGGAATTCTGGTTTAACACTCAAGTCCCGACATTTAAAAAATTAGTAATTTTAATTATTACACTGTTGATCTGTATTGGGTTATATCAGTATCAACCACTGCCTTTAGATACCATTCTAATGTTTACAGGAACTGGGGTTATTTTTTTAATCTGCCGCTATTTTAAATTGCATTTTGCTCAAAAAAATCCAACTGGCCTACTTTATCGCCTGCTGACGTGGATACCTATCGCTCTTTTATTTGCACTTATTTTTGTTAAAACAATGCCGAACTTGCTGATCTGGGGTGTGCAAGGAATCGCTTTTATGGCGCTTGCAGCTTTTATCTTTTCACCTCAATCACTTTTTAATAAATAGGCCCAATATATGTTGGCTTATTGGTACAACGCACCACGTCACATCAAACTTATCTTCATTATTGTTGTTTGTGTTGTAGTTTACGCTGCTAATCAAGTTCAGTCCTTATCTCCTATTTATACAATACTCAGCCTTCTTTTCGGGTTTGGTTTACATGTTGGGCATTACTTATATACCAAACTTTCAAATAACACATCAGGCAAATCGAGCTTGGGACTTTTAATCAAAACTTATCCTATTTTGATCATTATTATTTTGATGTATTTGCTTCCTGTTCAGCATAAATGGATTCATCTCATACAAGCTTTAGGCTTTGTACTGATTGGCTTTTTCCTTGTCTCGATTTATCAAAATCGCGCTAAACGATTTTAATTACAAACTATTGCTCGCTTTCCTACCTGTCATTAAACCATGTTATTATCTTCCACGGTTTATTGATCCAGAAACCATCTCCCCTTCTATTTTATGGAATTAATCCGAACTCGAGAGTGTTATGCGTGCATATTTAGACCTACTACAACATATCCTTGATAATGGCGGTGACAAAGGCGACCGTACAGGCACAGGAACCCGTTCTGTATTTGGTCATCAAATGCGTTTTGATCTCTCTAAAGGTTTTCCTTTACTCACCACAAAAAAAGTACATTTCCGCTCGATTGTGATTGAGTTACTTTGGTTTTTAAAAGGCGACACCAACGTCCAATATCTAAAAGACAATAAAGTTTCAATTTGGGATGAATGGGCAACAGCAGAACAAACTGCTCGCTTTGGCCGTCCAGAGCATGAACTTGGACCAGTCTATGGTCATCAATGGCGTAATTTCGGCGCAACTAAAAATGCTGACGGTACTTATAATCAAGATGGTTTTGACCAGATTAAATGGTTAATTAACGAAATTAAGACCAATCCAAACTCGCGCCGTTTAATTGTTTCTGGCTGGAACCCGAATGAAGCTGGACAAGTTGCCTTACCGCCTTGCCATACGCTCTTCCAATTTTTCGTACAAGACAACAAGTTGTCATGCCAGCTTTATCAACGTAGTGCCGACGTGTTTTTAGGCGTACCTTTTAATATTGCGAGTTATGCTCTACTCACCCATATGATTGCTCAAGTGTGCGGTTTAGGTGTAGGTGATTTTGTCTGGACTGGTGGTGATACGCATCTTTATGCCAACCATTTTGAACAAGCTAAACTTCAATTGACACGTGAGCCTTTACCGCTATGCCAATTGAAACTAAATCCAGAAATAACTGACTTATTTGATTTCAAATTTGAAGATATCGAGATTGTAGGTTACGAGTCACATCCGGCAATTAAAGCACCAGTTGCAGTATAACGACGGCTTAAATTTCATTAGATTACGGTTTAGAGAATAAGATTATGGCATGGCAAAATGTAGAAGTTGTCCACGTTGTGGCAATGGACAAAAATCACTGTATTGGTAAAGGCAATGCGTTGCCATGGCATATTTCTGCCGACTTAAAACATTTTAAAGAAATCACACAAGGTGGCGTGGTCGTGATGGGTCGTAAAACCCTTGAGTCTATGGGCCGTGCTCTACCAAACCGTGTGAACTGGGTGATTACCCGTGACATTAACTGGCAATTTGATGGCGTTAAAGTTGCGTATTCAATTGAAGATGCTTTAAATGCAGCTTTAGAAGATGTAAAGAATACCGAAAAACAAGCATTATTCATCATTGGTGGCGGCGAGATATTCAAGCAAACCTTATCGATTGCAGACCGTCTTGAACTTACTCATGTTGACTTAGATGTGCAAGGTGATGCACATTATCCAACAATACCGAGTGAATTTCATAAAATTGCGAGTGAACAGCAAGTTGATGAAAAATCAGGTACTTCATTCGAGTTTGCTACTTATAAAAAATAATTTTATGGATGCCTATGCACAATATCGGAACACGTGAATTTATTATTGCTCTACTTTTTGGGCTATTACATAGTTTATTCACGCTGTTTATAGTGTTCTCTAGCATTTGGGTATGCGTAGCGCTTTGGGTTCAACAACCTTTTGGCTGGTTAGGCAGCCGCATACTCATTGGCATTTGGATTGCTTTTGCACTCAGCATGGCTGGCTTATATGTTGAAGGTCATATTATTAGCCGCCGTACCGATATCCTGATTTATCTTTTAGCGTTTGCCTGCTCTCTTATTTGGTATTTTTCCATTACCGCACGTCAAGACCGTGACTGGAACCCTGAAGTTGCCAATATGCTGAGCTATGAAAAGCACGGCGATGTAATCACCTTACACAATATTCGTAACTTTAACTGGCATCCTGATGGAACCTATGATGTGCGATGGGAAACCCAAACATTTGATCTTAAGCAGTTGAATGGCATAAACATCATTGCCTCTTACTGGATGGGACCACAAATTGCTCATACACTGGTAAGCTTCGAATTTAAGAATCAGCAACCTTTGGTCTTCTCAATCGAGATTCGCAAAGAAAAAACCGAAGAGTTTTCGGCAATTGGCGGTTTTTTTAGAAAATATGAACTTAGCTTAATTGCTTCTGATGAAAAAGATATCGTCTACACACGCAGCAACATCCGTAAAGAGCAGGTTTATAATTTTCCAGTCAATATGCCGCGTAGCGAACAAAAAGCGCTATTTTTAGAATATCTTAAGAAATCGGATGAGCTACGTGCAGAACCGAAGTGGTACAATACGCTTACGAGTAACTGTACAACTTTAATTTTTGATATGGTTCAAGCAATTAACCCCTATGAACTTCCTAAAGATTATCGTTTAATCGCTTCAGGTTACTTACCTAATTATTTATATGATCTTAAAGCGCTTAATCAAAATATCAGTTTAAAACAGTGGTATCAAATTGCGCATATCAACCCAAGAACTGAAAATTTTGAACAGCTTTCAGATCAGAGTAGTCAACACTTCTCTCAAATCGTTCGACAAGGTTTACCTAAAGCTAAATGAAATAAGTAATCCACTTTTCTTTACTTTTTTATACATGCTTTACTTTGTATTTTAAATACATAAACCCTATTGTAATAGGCAGGAAATAGAGGGAAAAACAATGCAACAGGCATTATTTGGCGGCGGCTGTTTTTGGTGCGTCGAAGCTGTATTTTTACAAATACGCGGTGTAGAAAAAGTAACGAGTGGTTATGCAGGTGGACACACCACTAACCCTACCTACGAGCAAGTATGTCAAGGAGACACCCAGCACGCTGAGGTGATCTTAGTCGACTTTGATGAAGAACAAGTAACTTACTCCCAGTTACTCGACGTGTTCTTTGCGACTCATGATCCAACGACTTTAAACCGTCAAGGTAATGATATTGGCACGCAATACCGCTCTGTTATTTACTATTATAATGAAGAGCAAAAGCAGGCAGCGGAACACACGATTCAGACTCTAAAAAATGACGATCTTGATATTGTGACTGAGCTGTCCCCTGTTCCGACATTCTATCCAGCAGAAGAATATCATCAGAATTACTATGCAAAGAACCCTTCACAAGGTTATTGCAACTTTGCGATTCCACCAAAGCTGCTCAAGCTATATAGTAAATTCCAGCATCTGATGAAAGATCAATAAATCAGAACAATAAAAAAGCAACCAGTTTGGTTGCTTTTTTATTGAGTAAACTAAATTTTAGTTTTCACTTACAAAGGCAATATCGCTCAGTCCGGCTTCACTGGCGCGAGACATTACCTGAGCAACAGTATCGTACTTCGACTCTTTATCAGCACGAAGTTGAACTGTTGGTTTAACATCGCCTTGACCTACTTCTTGAAAACGTTTTTGAAGCTCATCTAGGCTAATTACTTGAGTATCCCAAGCCACTTCACCATTTGCATTGATACTAATCGTAATTGCTTTTGGTGGTGGATCAATAATTTCAGCAGTTGTTTTAGGAAGCGTTAATGGAATCGATGGGTTGGCAACTGTTGCTGTGACCAAAAAGATGATCATTAACACCAACATAATGTCGATTAGCGGAATGAGATTCATCTCATTCATGCCACTATCGTGGTCTTCACCCAATTGAAAAGCCATTAAGCTTGACCTCCAACGTAACTTTGCTGTGCAGTTTTAACATCAGACTTTACAGTTGAGTCTTGCTGCAACATCGTGTCAATTAACAAGCTGTGCGCTTGGTCTTGTAAGTCGTGAGCAAGACCACGGTTTGCACGTACACAAATGTTATAAGCCAATACCGCTGGAATCGCAACTGCAAGACCAAGACCAGTCATAATCAGTGCTTCACCTACTGGTGTAGCCACTTGAGCCAAACCTGCTTGTCCGCTTTTACCTACGGCAACAAGCGCATGGAAAATACCCCAAACTGTACCAAACAAACCTACGAATGGTGCAATTGAAGCAATCGTTCCTAAAACAGATATACCTTTATCAGCATTGGCCTTTTCAGCAGAAATCTGACGAAGTAATGCCTGCTCTGCAACCGCTTTACGCTGTTCAAAACTCAAAGGTTGTAACTTTGCTTTTAGCGAAGTGATAGCCTGAGAAAGTTGAGCATAAGCTTGTTGTTTTAGTTGGCGAGTCCCCATCAAACGTAAGATGAAAACTGTCCAGGTAGCAATCGACATTGCCAATAAGATGAAATACAGGGTTTTACTCACTGCATCTGCATGTTGCCAATAGATTGAAAAGTTCATATTGAACTCCTGATTAAGGTTAGCCGTTGGGACTCAAATTCATTTAAGGGGTTAAATCAAAGGGTTGCTCTGCTTTAATTGGATAAGCAACACCATTTTCCATATAAGGTTTAAATTTCGCACCGCGAACAGCACGTACAACTTTGTCATCTAGACTTGAAATACCACTACTTCTAGTCACTCGTACATTAATAATTTTGCCTTTCTCATCGGCTTCAATAAGTACCATGACAGAGCGTGCTTCGCCTTGTAAATCTTTTGAAGAAACTGTTAAACGTGGTGAGCGGCTCCACTGTACACCCGAACCACCAATTGAAACGCGTTTCGGTGATGGATCTGGGGCAGGTTGAGCTTTAGGCGCTTCTTGTACCACTGGTTTTGGTTTTTCGATAACTTTTTCAGTAACAGTTGTCGTTACCACTTTGGTTTCAACTTTAGGTTCTGTCTTTACTGTTTCTTTTGGTGTTTCAGCTTTTTTCACCTGTTGAATTTTTTCCACTTTTTTAGGTGGTGTCACAGGTTTTTCAACAACTTTAACTTCTTTTACCTCTTTTTTAGGTTCCGGCTTTTTAGGCGGTTCCTTTGGCTTAGGAGGTAGTGGTTTTGGTTGCTCTTGAATTTTTACGAAACGTACCTGTAAAGGCTTCTTCTCGATTGGCTTTAATTCAGCAGGCTTAATATGGCTGACCGCCCATAAGACCCCGATATGACCAATTGCAACCGCAATTAGTGCCGTGATGACTTTCTTTTTCATCGGATTGGGAGAGTTTAAGGCTGCGGAAGATTGACTCATAAGAATCTAATTACCTAATGGATGATGATTTCAGATTTCTATTTGTAGAAACGATTTCAAACATCGGATAGAACAATAAAGTGCCACAATAATAAATGAGAAGTGTTTTCATTTGCAACTATTTTTTGAGAAAAACATTTGCTCAATATCACTAATTTGTATCAGTTGAGTGTCTTTGCTTTTGTTTTCTCATAGTTACATGAACGCGTATCTCTTGTTCACAAAGTGTTTAATCTAACTTATATAGTTAGGCTAATTTCACTATGAAGAGATCGAATCCTACCATAAATTCATTCAATATTGTTACGTTATATCATTTCAATATTTTTTTTGATATAAAAAAACACGCATAAAGCGTGCTTTTTTAAAATAAGCGTTATTTAAAAAACAACCGTCTTGTTACCATCAACAATAATACGGTCTTCTAAATGCCATTTTACTGCACGAGCCAATACATTACGCTCGACATCTTCACCTAGCTCACGAAGTTGCTCAACATTATAGTCATGGCTTACACGCTCAACGTCTTGCTCAATAATTGGGCCTTGGTCTAGATCAGCCGTCACATAATGAGCTGTCGCACCAATCAACTTCACACCTTTTTCATAAGCTTGCTTGTATGGATTAGCACCCACGAAAGCTGGCAAGAAAGAATGGTGGATATTGATGATTTTCATTTCCCATTTCGCAACAAAATCTTCGCTTAAAATCTGCATATAGCGTGCAAGAACTAATAAGTCATTGCCCTGCATCATTTCATCAATTTGTGCATAAGCTTCAGCTTTATTGTCTTTAGTTACTTTAATTACAGTAAATGGAATACCGAAGTTCTCAACAGATTCACGTAAATCTTCGTGGTTAGAAATCACGTGTGTAATTTCACAAGGTAACGACCCACGTGCATGACGCCACAATAACTCAAGTAAAGCATGGTCGACTTTAGAAACTAAAATACCAACCTTTTTAATTTCATTTACGAAAGCAAGACGCCATTGCATGCCATAACGCTCAGCAACGTTGGCAGCAAATGTTTGAATTAATGCATCTTTACGTGACTGTAAATGGTCAAGTTCAAACTCAACACGCATGAAATAACGTCCACCCTGAGCTTCCGTCGCATACTGATCAAGCGCGGTAATGTTTGCACCTTGGTGGTACAAAAAGCTCGATACAGCCTGTACGATCCCAGGCTTGTCTTCACAAGTAATCAGTAAACGGGCTGTATTGGCAGTGGTCATATTCATTTGGTTAATATCACTTAATTGAGTCAAATTTTTAATAAGCCGAGTATTCTAGCGCTCTAAATAGGCAAGTACAACTATTCATCTTTTAATGACGACAAGCTGGCAAATAGATCAGAAGGCCCCAGTGAATCAAGCAACTGCTCGTAAGTTGCTCGGCTTTCCCCCATAAGATAAGGACCTTCAAGGAAAACCATTTGACGTAATGCCTGCCAAACCCATTTTTCTTCTAAGTGGTTATTGTCACTAATGTGGCCAGACATATATAAAAAGTTTGTCCAGTTTGTTAATACAATCCATAAGTTAATAATGAGCGCTTCAATTTCAGATGGTGTCATTTTCATAAGGCCGGCATCGACAAAGGCTTGATAAATCTTTTGCCCCTGTTGCATGACCTGTCCAGCAAACCGTGGATAAATCTTTTTAAAGTCTTCGTTACTTTCAACTAAATGATAGACATCACGATGGATAAAACGGTAACTCCAGAGTTGACCACTTAATACTTGAAAATAGTTGATTTTGTCATTGGTCGTTAATGGTCTGTCTTCAGGTAAAGAAAGCATGTCCAAAGTCTCAACCTGATATTGGTACATTAATTCTTTAATAATTTCATGCTTATTCCGGAAATGGTAATACAAGTTTCCAGGACTAATACCTAACTCCGCCGCAATATGATTGGTTGTAACCGACCGTTCACCTCGCTCGTTAAAAAGCTGCAAACTGATTTGTAAAATCCGGTCTTTTGTCTTCAGAGCTTTAGGTAGAGACATTTTAATAACCTTTAATAATTCACATGGTTAAGACTTAAACACATAAACCGACTTGACTATTTAGAGTATTTACTCTAAAAAATAAGTATATCAGTATATTTGGTAAGTACCGATGAACAGTCAAACAAAAACAAATCCAGAGACTCAGCTTCCTTATGATGTTAAGCATTTACATGATTTGCTTGAACAACAAAAGCTCGCTTATTTACGTCATCCGGTACCCACTGCTAAAGAGCGTATTGATCGTTTAGCTCGTCTTAAAAGAGTCTTGGTAAAATATCAAGATCAGATTGCCGAAGCAATTAACCTTGATTATGGCAATCGTGCAGTTATGGAAACAAAAATTGGTGAACTACTCACGAGTTTGGAACAAATCAAGTATTACAGTAAACATCTGACTGCGTGGATGAAACCATCAAAACGCCACATCAGTGTATTACATCAGCCAGCAAAAGGTTGGGTACAATATCAACCTATGGGCGTCATTGGTATTATTACACCATGGAATTACCCATTATTGCTTTCAGTGGGGCCACTAATCTGCGCACTAGCTGCGGGCAACCATGCCATGATCAAAATTTCTAGCGCCTCACCAAACTTTGGACGTGTCCTTGAAAGTGCATTGGCAGAAGCATTTCCACAAGAATTAGTTGCTGTTGTAAATGGTGGTGGCGTTATTTCAGATGCGTTTAGTCATTTGCCTTTTGACAAAATGATTTTCACAGGCTCAACTTCTGTTGGTAAAACAGTGATGGCAGCCGCAGCTCAAAACCTAGTTCCAGTAATTCTCGAGTTAGGCGGAAAATCTCCTGCCCTAGTACATGCATCAATGGACATGAAAGATGTGGCTCAACGTATTGCTGTAGGAAAATTATGGAATGCAGGACAAACTTGTGTTGCACCTGATCATATTTTCTTACCACGCGGCAAAACTGCCGAGTTCATCGAAAACTTTAAATTGATTGTAGCTGGAATGTACCCTCATTTCCGAAACAACCAAGACTACACTTCTATTATTAATGATAAACAGTACAACCGCATTCAGGGTTATCTTGAAAATGCCCGTGATCAAGGCGCACGTATTGTTGAAATTAATCCGCAAAATGAAATTTTAGATGATGTCCGTAAAATTGCACCGACTTTGGTCACTGGTGTGACAACTGCAATGGATATTATGCAAAATGAAATCTTCGGGCCTATTCTGCCAATTTTAGAATATGACCAAATAGAAGAAGTCGTCGAATTCATTAATAGTCGTCCACGTCCTTTAGCGATGTATTATTTTGACTATGATCAAGCGCGTGCTGACTATATTGCACAGCACACCCATTCAGGGCATTTTGGAATTAACATGGTGATTACTCATGTTGCACAAGATGATTTACCGTTTGGCGGAATTGGCGCATCAGGTATGGGTAAATATCACGGACCAGAGGGCTTTTTTAGCCTTTCTCATGAGCGTTCGGTGATGTCAAATCCAAAACTTTATAGCCTTAAATACATTCTTCCACCGTTCAATAAGCCGATTCATCGATTCATTTCGAAAACCTTGTTGCGCTAACTGATCAAGGCATGATCTGTTATACTAAATCATGCCTCGTTTTTACCAATTTCGCTTGTCTTTTAATCGTATTTTTGGTATAAAACGCCCCTTGAATGAATTCATCCGTTTACATTTAGTATGACTGGCCACAGATTTGCTGTTGGCTGAATCAATGGAGTTACACCATGTCTAAGGTTTGCCAAGTTACCGGCAAGCGTCCAGTCGTTGGTAACAACGTCTCACACGCCAACAACAAAACCAAGCGCCGGTTCGAGCCGAACCTGCACCACCACCGTTTCTGGTTAGAAAGCGAAAAACGTTTTGTACGTCTTCGTTTAACCACTAAAGGTATGCGTATTATTGACAAATTGGGTATCGAAAAGGTTGTTGCAGACCTTCGTGCTCAAGGTCAAAAGATCTAAGGAGTCTGAGCAATGCGTGATAAGATTCGCCTCGTTTCTTCAGCTGGTACAGGTTACTTCTATACCACGACTAAAAACAAACGTACTATGCCGGAAAAAATGGAAATCAAAAAATTTGATCCAAAAATCCGTCAACACGTGATTTTCAAAGAAGCTAAAATCAAATAATTTTAGCCTCGAAAAAAACGACTTCTTTATGAAGTCGTTTTTTTTTGCATTTTTTTTATACCTACCTTTTTGTTAAACTTTCTCTACATTCCGCCTTGGCATTTTTTATGCTTGTTTTTAGCCTAACTCACGTAAAAGGAGTTTTTAGTGCCGCATGACGTAGATTTAATTATTTTACTTGCTGTTGGTTTCGGCGTTGCCCTCATTTTTGGCTATATTGCAGCCCGATTACGACTCCCCCCTCTTATCGGCTATTTAATTGCCGGAATTATTATTAGCCCAAATACACCCGGTATAGAAGCAGATATCCACCTCGCCAACCAGCTTGCAGAACTCGGGGTCATGTTCCTGATGTTTGGTGTAGGGATGCACTTTTCATTAAAAGACTTATTACTGGTTCGTCGTATTGCCTTGCCTGGCGCAATTCTACAAATCGCTGTTGCAACCTTACTTGGTATTGGCGTTTCAATGCTATGGGGATGGAGTTTCGGGTCTGCACTCGTTTTTGGCTTAAGTCTATCGTGTGCGAGTACAGTTGTATTATTAAAAGCATTAGGAGACCGAGGTCTTTTAGACTCAGTTAACGGCAAAATTGCTGTGGGTTGGCTGTTAGTCGAAGATTTAGTGATGGTGCTAGTTTTAGTACTTCTTCCGGCTACAGCTGTTTTACTCGGTGGAAAAGCACCAGCAGGTGCAGACGGTAATATCTGGTTAACCCTTGGAATTACCTTATTAAAGGTGATTGGCTTTATTGCCTTTATGCTCATTGTAGGCAAACGCGTTGTGCCTATTATTATGCAATTTGTTGCTCGTTTAGGATCAAGAGAGCTATTTACGCTGACCGTCGTCGCTGCTGCTGTTTCGATCGCTTACGGTTCTTATGCCATCTTTGGGGTTTCAATGGCTTTAGGGGCATTCTTTGCGGGTATGGTCGTTAAAGAATCAGACTTCAGCCATCGTGCAGAGGAAGAAACTCTCCCACTACGTGAAATTTTCTCGATTTTATTTTTCGTTTCTGTAGGTATGCTGTTTGATCCACATATTCTTGTGGAGAGTCCGCTCCATATTTTAGCTGTTATCGCGATTATTATGGTGGGTAAGACACTTGCTGCAATGGCATTGGTTTTATTCTTCCGCTATCCAATCAATACAGCTTTAACAGTCGGGGCAAGCCTTGCACAGATTGGTGAGTTTTCATTTATTTTAGCGACACTTGGTGTTTCTTTAGGCTTATTAAGCTTAGAAGCTCAGAATCTAATTCTAGCAGGCGCTTTATTTTCAATTACGCTTAACTCTTTCATCTTCTCAGCAATTGAACCTGTACAACGCTGGATTCGTGAACGCTCTCACTTAGCTCGACTGCTTGAACGTAGTGGTGACCCATTGGCAATGTTACCCGATGAAGTTGATCAAGCTTACTTACGTGATCAGGTCGTAATTGTGGGATATGGCGGTGTAGGAAGACGCATCACTGAAAATCTAATTAATGAGAATATTAAGGTCGTTATTGCTGAAGAGAATCGTGAAATCGTAGAAAAACTACGTAATGCAAATATTGCTGCTGTGAGTGGTGTTGCTACTGAACCGAGTGTTTTAATTCAAGCACATATCATGCATGCACGTCTCTTAGTAATCTCACCTATGGATATTTTAGATATCCACCGTATTGTGACCATTGCCAAGCAATTAAATCCTCAGATTCAGGTGTTAATTTGCGCAGAAAGCAAAGAAGAAGCAGCGGTTATCCGTGATGAAAATATTGGCGAAGTGTTCTATGCAAAAGAAGAAATGGCAAAGAATATGAGTCACCACATCTTAAATCAGATCGAGCTTGCTCATCAGTCAACAATTCATTAACCCATATAAAAAGCGTACTCAAGAGTACGCTTTTTTTAACTCAAGAATTTAGGCTGTTCGTCTAATACCTCAGCCTGCCACTCGTTTACCTGCTTTTCCAGCAGTCCAAACAATGCAGCCTGAATCATATGCTGAGCAACAACTGGAGTCTGCTCACCCAAGATTGCTTTGACTTCATCGCTAAATTGAATTTTAACCAAGGGTTCATTCTCAGAACCTGCATTACGCAAGGCGAGTTCACCACCTTCGAGTTGAACTAATTCCAACACTGCTTCTTGATTTCCAAATAACTCTTTCAATTGCTGTATAGACATATACTTCCTCCATGTTTCAACATGGTGGCAAAGCACCCTTGCACTTTGCATCTCTTGTCTTATTTATATAGGCACACCTAGTCTAAATTTCAAGCATCTAGGCAGTTTAATTTTAGAACTCGACCATTTCGTTACGAAAACCATCAATTAAATGACTTAATTCTCGGTGCCATTCACGCAAGATTTTAACATCTGGCAACCAAGACTGAGGCCCTTGTGTCACTTTAATAATAAGGTTAGAAGAAGTTTCTTCTTCAGGAGTCGGTTCTTTGGGTTCTGGGGCGTATTGGCACATACGATAAGCTCGTTTTAATTCTGCAACAAAACCATCTTTTGCCAATTGCTGCAAAACGGACACTTCAGGGGAAACCTGTCCTTTTGCCGCCATATGTTCCTCAATAGATTTTAAGGTGGGTTGCAAATCATTTAAACGGTAATAACGTACCAATTCTTGTAAGAACGCTAACATTGCGCCATGTAAATGAAATACAGCTGCTTCACGGTAAGCTTGTACCTGCTGCACATGATCAGTCTGCTCTGCCTGTTGACACGCTAGACGTGCAAAATAGAGCTTCTGATTGGTACGATCGGCATGATAACGAGCAACACGTGACATAACTAAACTTTCCTGTTCTAAAATCGCCATTGCAATAGCTATTCTTAGCTTAACGACTCCATTGATAAAATCAACGTTATTTATGGTAAATCCAGCTCAACTTGATAAATTTTACGTTTAGCTAAAATTTTCACTGGCTGTTTTATAGGACGAACATTACTTAAGACCCAAGCAAAATAGCCTTCACTCCAAGCAGATGCGCAGGCTAAATTGACCTCGTCATTTCGCCAAGTATGAACTGAGTCGACATCAACTAAAGCGACAGCAACTCCCTCCTCTTCATCAGTATCTTTAACCAGAAAGTTCTAGTTTTCGACAATTAATAGATCTTTCACTGGTAACTGCGTAGGTATCCATGAACGCACTTCAAGTGTTTTTATACCTTCAGCAATACGAGTACCATTCGGCGTTACAATCGAGAGAGCTAAAAATTGTCTTTTCATCAGAAAAACTTATTCTTCGGCTGCTTTAACTCGAATTCCATAGCCTTTAACTTTAAGCGTATTTAAGCCTTTAATTGCCTTAATCGCTTCACGGGGATTAGGCATTTCAACAAAACCAAAGCCCTTCGATTTACCTGTATCTTTATCAGTCACCAGAACACATGTATCAACTTTACCATATGCCTTGAATAACTCTAAAACTTCAGCTTCACTTACAGCACGATCTAAATTACGAACTAATATCTTCATTTTCTAACCTTAATTGGCAATAAAAGGGAGGGCCAATATACATTTAAGTAATCACAGCGTCTTATACAGTAGTTTAGTCCAGATCGATACCAAAACCTAAATTTACTGCAGGAGATCTGTTCCATTGTTTTTTAGTAAATTGCTGATGTACTTGCCTATGAATTTTTGCTTGAACCAAGTGTGAAGGCAGATCATTTAAGAAATAACTCTCAATTTTACGACCTTGCTCATCATAGGTGTCTTGCGACCACGTATTAAGATTTTGCTTCGTCAAGATTAATTCATTTTCAGCACGCGTTAAGGCGACATACAGCACACGGCGCTCTTCCTCAACATCATCAAAATCACCCTGTGCTCTTGCATAAGGATATTGATTTGGCGATACGTGAGGTACATAACAAACTTTCTGTTCGGCACCCTTAGCTGAATGAATCGTAATTAAAGTTACCAAATCTTGATCAGCAGCTTTTTCAATTTCAGAAACTGAAATCGGCTCAAGTACATATTCTTCAAGGAATTCACCTAACGACGCATGTTTGCGTGCAAGTTGCTTAACCAAATCAAAGTCTTTTAAACGGCGCGACCAATCTTTAGTTTTATAATTTTGCTCTAGCTGTTCACCTAAAGCATCGAGGGCCAAGCCAATACTTGCCTCGACATGCTGCTGTAATACATCTAGTTGTTTTAAAATTAAAATCGCTTGTAGAGGTACCTTGCCATGACGTTCAAGTCGCTGACAGCGCTCCTCGACATCAACAATTCCCATCAGCTCTTGGGCTAACTTACTGGCACCAACATCACCGATCCCATCCCACAAGGTTAGAAAGCGCATCCAAGCCAAATCATCGTGAGGGTTACTCACAATACGTAGCAGGCTCAGTACATCTTTTACATGGGCCGACTCAAGAAGCTTTACCCCACCAATAAAACGATAAGGTATTTCAGCAGCAATAAAAGCCCCTTCTAGATATCGGGCACTATAACCAGAACGAACTAACACCATATGGTCATGCCAGTTTGCACCTTGCTGATGGCGCGTTATTAAATCTTGTGCAATCCAGTTTGCTTCTTCAAACTCATTACCAAACAAATGTAGCTGTGGCTTTTGCCCTTGGCCACGATGCGCTTGTAGCTGTTTTTGATAATCGATTGGGCTATGTGCCAACAACCAATTTGATAAATCTAGAATTTCTTGAGTCGAGCGATAATTTAAAGCAAGTGTAAGTACTTCTGCATCAGGTATTCGTTCTTTAAAAGAATGAATATTTTCAAAGTCTGCGCCACGAAAGCCATAAATGGACTGCGCATCATCACCCACGCAAAATAACTTCACTTTACCAATTAAGGGCTGCAATAAAGCCCATTGCAAAGGGTTTGTATCTTGCATTTCATCAACTAGCAATGCCTGACAAAAACCTGCAACCCAATTGGTTAACGCTTCTGAGTTTTGTAAATGAACAGCCACAATCGACAAGATATCGTCGTAATCTAAAAAATTACGCTCTCTTTTGCGTTGCTCATAAGTTTTCATCAACTCAGCAATTTGAGTTTTATGCTCATATGCATCTGGAAGCTGTTTGATTAATGCTTCAGAAAGCTTTGTTTGAGTATTTCTTGCATAGGAATATAGATCACACAGCTCTGCCGCTTTAGGTAAAACATTATCTTTGTCTTTACCTCTTAATAAACGGAACATCAGCAACTGATCATCACGATCAATAATACTAAATTGATTTAAGCCAAAAGCTTGTGGATTACGGCGCAGTAAATACATACAAAAAGTATGAAAAGTTGAAGCTCTTAGACCCTTTGCCTGTGCTCCTACATGCTGCTCTACTCTTGCAACAATTTCACTCGCAGCACGTCGAGTAAACGTTAAAATCTGAATTTGGTTTGCTGGTAAGCCTTGATCAATTAAATAGGCAGCACGGGCAACAATCGTCTTAGTCTTGCCACAGCCAGCACCTGCTAAAACTAAACAGTTCTGCGCAGACGTTGTGGCTGCTTTTTTTTGCTGAGCATTTAGTTCATTAATTAATTTTGCAAGACTCATAACACATATCGCTAAAACACCAAGACATAGTTTAACAGACCCAAACACTGATGCGTCTGCCCGTCCTAAAAACAAAAAGAGCACCTAAAGTGCTCTTTGATTCAATATTCTTATTTAAGATACTGTTTTTGAACTAGATGGCAGATGCTTAATCGCAGAAGCCAGACCTAGAAAATTAATTCCTTGAAATAAGATATCTATGGCAAGGAACATGCCTAACACCCAAAAAGGTGAATCTTTAGAAACCAAAATTAAAATACCCGTAGCGAGTGTTAATAATCCTGAGAATAAGGTCCAACCCCACCCAGTAATTGGTTTAAGTAAAATCGCGTTTACTGTACGTATAGCTCCAGCAATAATCAGCGCTATTGATAATAAGCTCGTCAAAACTACCGCTGTCGTTACGGGAGTAGAAAAAGCATAATAGCCCGCCATTAGATAAAGCGCACCAAAAAGTGCCCATAACCAACGGCTTGCACCTTTAAAGACACTAATGGCCGCGACAAGATGTAAAACACCTCCGACCATCATGAGTATTCCAAATAAAAAAACCACAGAAAAGGTCGCAAATGGCAATGAACTAAACAAAATTAGACCGAAGCCAATAAGCACAAAGCCTAATATCAAATACCACTTACGATCAGCATGTAACTGATTACGCACCAAATCATTACCGACAGTTTTCATCATGGCTACTCTTATTATCAGGTATTAGAATTTCATCTACCTAATAATAGTGATCCACTTCACATTTTTTGTCTGTATAAGATCTGCATCGTTTCTTATCAATTAATGTGGATAAAGCAGTATTTATCCACAATTTTATTTCACCCAACCAATTTCTTGAGCTGTAGGTAAACCTATTATTGTTTCATGTAAACCATTCGGCATTTTACTGCTCTGCTCAGATAATGGTGTTCGACCACCCATGATTTCAGCGTCAGTTTGCGGATATAAAGGCACTTTTTCAGGTTGCGCATAACCTAGAGGGTAAAGCGGTTGACCAGTTTCTAAATCATATTTGTCTTGTGCCCCAAAGCCATGTAATAGCTCATGAACAATCACAACCTGATTTTGGGAAGCTTGTGTTTTAGTCGCAAATAAATTCACACTACCAATACGACCTTTTTCCAAAGCAGTCGAATGGATCAAAACTTTTTGATAATTTGGGTCGTAATAGTTTAAGTAAAGTTTGAGTGATGCCCCATTGTCTTCAGATTGTTGATGTCGCCATGCATAAAAACGGAACTTTAAACTCCACCACATCACATGAAAGATATTGGCATTTTGAGGAACCTCAGGAGGTCGTTGCTGTAATGGCTGACCTAAACGAATTACAAAGTTTCCTGATTGACCACGATAGTGTTGCGACCATTCTGCCAAATAATTTCTTATTCCCTCAAAATCAGTGTATTGCAATTGATGAATATAGCTCTGCGTTGTCTGCAAACCATCTGCATTAATAGGATGTAAAACGACAACAATAGGTTGATTCCAGTCTTGGTTTTGATCTCGCCATGCCTGAACAGCAACAATCAATAAAATAATTAACAAACATAAAACTCGAATGTTTTTCCACATTCTTTTTCCCCATACATTTAAAATTTTCTTTTATTGTTTTAGATATAAAAAATGCTAGCTGAGCTAGCATTTTTTATTGTGGACTTAATTAGCCCTCAACCCATTTACCATTTTGATAAATTAGGCTCCATTTGGTTTGTTTACCTTCTGGAGTTTCCGAGCCTACATATTGTGATTGATTCTTACGACTGAATTTCACAACTGTCGGATTACCTTCAGGGTCTACGTCTGGTGCTTGTAAAATAAATTGATATTTAGGATCAAGCTGAGCGGCAACACTACGCAATTCCGCAACTTTTGGCGCACGTGTTTCACGAATTTTCGGGAATTTACTTGCAGCCAAGAATAAACCAGCAGCACCATCACGCAACACAAAATAGTCATCATGCTTTGTTGAGCGCAAATGTTCCATTTTGATCGGTTCTACACGTGGAGGTGCAGGCTGACCACTTTTCAAGACTTTACGAGTATTGTCACAGCTTGTACAAGCGAAATACGGACCAAAACGGCCAGTTTTAAGCTGCATTTCACCATCACATTTATCACACGGAATGGTTGGGCCATCGTAGCCTTTAATCTTGAACTCGCCTTCTTCAAGCTCAAAACCGTCACAGTCAGGGTTGTTACCACATACATGTAGTTTACGACCACCATCAATCACATAGCTGTCCATGGCTGTGCCACATTTTGCACAACGATGTTTTGACATCAAGTCTGCGGTTTCAGCACCATCATCATCAGAAAGAGCAGCTAAGGACTCAACAGGCGTTAAGTTCAAAGTACCTTTACAACGCTCTTTAGGCGGTAAGTTATACCCAGAACAACCTAAGAATACACCTGTTGTACCTGTACGAATCTGCATTGGACGTGAACATTCAGGACAATGTACCGCGGGCACTTCAACTGGTTGGTTACGGCGCATGCCGTGCTCGCCCTGAGCATTGGTAAGACGTTTCTTGAAGTCACCATAGAAAGTATCAAGTAACTCTTTCCAGTTACGCTCACCTGTTGCAACTTTATCGAGCTGCCCTTCAAGGTCTGCGGTAAAGGCATAGTTCATCAAGTTATTGAAACTTTCATCAAGTCGATCCGTGACAATTTCACCCATTTTTTCGGCGAAAAGACGGCGGTTTTCTAACTTAACGTAGCCACGTTCTTGAATTGTAGAAATAATCGCTGCATAAGTCGAAGGACGACCAATACTACGTTTTTCGAGTTCTTTAACCAAAGAAGCTTCAGTAAAACGTGCAGGTGGTTTAGTAAAGTGCTGACTTGGGTCTAACTTCTCTAATTTTAAAATTTCACCTACTTTAATTGCAGGCAAAATAATATCGTCATCAGACTTGTTAGCACCACGCACTCGTGTAAAACCATCAAATACAAGCGTACGGCCTTTTGCCTTCAATTCAACATTTGCAGCTTCAACCGTTAAAGTTGAAGATAAATATTCTGCTGGAGTCATTTGACAAGCAACAAACTGACGCCAAATCAAATCATACAAACGCTGAGCATCACGCTCTACACCTGCAAGTTGGTCACCTGTAAGTGCAACATTTGAAGGACGAATTGCTTCATGGGCTTCTTGAGCACCGGCTTTGTTACCATAGCGGTTTGGTTTTGCAGGTAAATACTTCTCACCAAATTGGCTTTCAATATGAGCACGTACCATGCTTACTGCATCATCACTCAAGAACGTTGAGTCAGTACGCATATAGGTAATAAAACCTGCTTCATATAGACGCTGTGCCAGCATCATGGTTTTCTTTACAGAAAAACCTAAACGTGTACTTGCAGCTTGTTGCAGCGTTGAAGTGATATACGGTGCACTTGGATTTACCTTAGTCGGTTTATCTTCACGCTGTGCAACTTTATATTCAGCACCTTTTAAAACATCCAATAAAGCATCAGTTTCAGCTTTATTTTTCAGTTTAAGGGTTTTACCAGCTTGCTTAACTGCTTCAAGACGAATGTCATCTTTCTTGGCTTGAGTATCTGCAAAAACTTGCCAGTATTCTTCCGGAATAAAAGCACGAATTTCTCTTTCACGCTCTACAACCAGTTTCACTGCTACAGACTGTACACGACCTGCAGATAAACCACGGGCAATCTTTTCCCACAGCAATGGTGAAACCATAAAGCCAACAACACGGTCTAAGAAACGGCGTGCTTGCTGAGCATTAACTCGGTTTAAATCTAGGCGCGTAGGTTGTTTAAATGCTTCTTGAATGGCATTTTTAGTAATTTCGTTAAATACCACGCGATGATAACGACTGTCATCACCACCAATAACTTCTCTTAGGTGCCAAGCAATGGCTTCCCCTTCTCTATCCAAGTCCGTTGCGAGATAGATTGCATCGGCATCTTTGGCGAGTTTTTTTAGTTCAGCAACAACATTTTCCTTACCTGGCAGAACTTCGTAATGAGCTTCCCAACCGTGTTCAGGATCAACCCCCATACGATTAACTAAAGCCTGACTGGCTTTTTGTTCTTTTTCTGCTTCAGTGAGTTTCGTCCGGGCAGCCGGCTTTTTCTCAGTTGATTTACTGCCACCTGTTGGCAAATCACGCACGTGACCTACAGAAGACTTTACAATGTATTGCGAACCCAGATATTTATTGATGGTTTTCGCTTTGGCAGGCGACTCCACAATCACTAAGGCACGTTTATGTGCAGCAGGTGCAGTAGATGCTGTGCTTTGAGATGCAGAGCGCGAGGTATTCGCCATATAAAATGTTATTCCTATACCAATAAATTTAAAAATCAGGCTTTAGCCAAGTTCAACAGATAAGCCTTCATCTCATCTAATTGTGTTGCTCTCAGGTCTGATTCCTCATCCCAATAAAGCCCTACACAGTTTGCCTGCATATCAATAGCATAAATCCCTTTTAATGCAATGGGAGAATCATTAAATTTCTCATCACCCTGAACCACTTTTAATTTGCCGTCTACAACACGAGCACGCATTAAAGATAAACGGGCATCGGGAATCAATACACTATAATAAGCAACCATGCTGGCACGCTTTTCAGTCGCCATTGGGACATGTGTCCATTCAGGTGCAACGATTACACGTGGGTGTAAACCCATTTTACGAGCTTTATCACGCATAATACCAAGTGCCTTTTCACGTGGACTCACTCTTAAACCAAAAATGGAGCCTAGTACGAAAAGAACAATGATAACGGTAACCCAAATTCCCATATTGTCCATAGCAAAACCTATTAATCTCTTTTATTAGAGTTGCATAAGCTGACCAGAAAACGCAAGTTTCATCATAAAAATAATGCCCGATACAGGGGCAAGCTTCAAAATAGTCAGATTTCACCATGCAAATTGCAATGAGTGGACTCAAATATCATTAAGGATTCGGATGTCCATCAACAAGTGTCAACTTTCCAAACTGGTCAATATGAGCATCCCCCCACTGTTTTAAAGCAAACAGAATTTTCTCAAGACTTTGTCCCAAATCAGTCAGGCAGTATTCTACTTTAGGTGGTACCTGAGGATAGACTTCCCGATGAATAATTCCATCTTGTTCCAATTCACGTAGCTGATTTGTCAGCATTCTTTGGGTAATACTTGGAACACGCTTTCGTATTTCATTAAACCTCAAGGTGCCTTCATTAAATAAATGCCAAAGAATGACGCATTTCCATTTTCCATCAATCAAGCTAATCGCTGCCTCCACTGAACAACCCGGAGAGCAATCAAAACTTGAATGTCTTGCCTTTGCCATTTTACAGTATCCTTTTTGACACTATGAGCGTTATTTGTCTGTAGTCACTTATTTTAAGCTTACGTTATGATCAAACTCTCAACAAGAGGAAGGATAATTATGAAAGCTGTGGCATATCAAAAAGCTGGTTCCATTACATCGCCAGAAGCACTCGTTGATATTGAACTCGATGCTCCTATTGCTGAAGGACATGATTTACTTGTTCGTGTACAAGCTGTCTCAGTAAATCCGGTAGATACTAAAATTCGAAAGAATGTAAACCCTGAGAATAATCAGTGGAAAACGCTTGGCTGGGACGCAGTAGGTGTAGTTGAAGCGATTGGAGATAAAGTTTCACAATTTAAGATTGGCGATATTGTTTGGTATGCAGGTGCTTTAAATCGTCAAGGTAGTAATAGCGAATTACAACTCGTTGATGAACGCATTGTTGGCCATAAACCAAAAACTTTAGAAGTAACCGAGGCTGCAGCTCTCCCTTTAACTGCAATCACGGCTTGGGAAATGTTATTTGATCGCCTGCAAGTTCCAAAGAACGCGCCAGAAAACACAACAATATTAGTGATTGGTGGAGCTGGCGGTGTTGGCTCAATCACCATTCAACTTCTTAAACAGCTGACTAACCTAACAATTATTGCAACAGCTTCACGAGCAGAAACTCAAGACTGGGTTAAGCAACTTGGAGCAGATTATGTGTTAGATCATAGTCAACCTTTAACAACACAAATCAAGCAATTAGGTTTAAATGCACCTTTATATGTGTTCTCGACTACCCAAACTGATCAACATTTATCAGACATCGTAGAGTTGATTGCACCGCAAGGCCATTTTGGCTTAATTGATGATCCGGCACAGTTAGACATTAAATCTTTTAAATCTAAGTCGGTATCAGTGCACTGGGAGTTTATGTTCACTCGCTCCATGTATCAAACCCAAGACATGGTTAAACAAAGTGAATTACTCAATGAGGTTGCCGAACTTGTTGACGCGGGTAAAATCAAAACCACAGTTACGCAAACTTTAACCCCGATTAATGCGCAAAACTTAAAGTTGGTTCACCAGCAAATCGAAAGTGGCACAACAAAAGGGAAGATCGTATTACATGGTTTTTAAGCAAAATTGAAAATATTCCCAAATAAAATGGCAAGTATTGAACTTGCCATTTTATTAATAGTGAGGAGGTTTATTGGTTAATGGGTCAAAAGGTGCTATGCCATCTGATAAATCCGATGATTCCACACGTTGATAAAGAAATTGCATTTGTTTTTTTAAATCAGCTATTTCTTGGGTCTGAATAGCGAGTTGTTGATTTAATTCTTCAACTAAATCATCCAAAAATGTAATTCGCACTTGCAAATCTTCAATGGGTGCGGACAATGACGCTTGATCATCATGATATGGTGGTTTAGTCATTTAAATCCTCATTTGAGATTCTGGAAAACATTATGGCCTATATTACCCTAAGGGATGTCCAACTTGCTTTTGGCGGACCTGCCCTGCTCGATGGCGCGAACTTTAATCTAGAACGTGGCGAACGAGTCTGTTTAATTGGGCGTAATGGTGAAGGTAAGTCTACTTTACTTAAACTGATCGAGGGAAGCCTATTACCAGATTCTGGTGAAGTTTCCATTCAAAATGGTCTAACTGTTTCAATGTTAGCCCAAGACGTTCCAATGGACTCTGGCAAAGTAGCCGACATTGTGGCAGATGGTGCAGGAGAAGCAGCAGAAGTACTCAGAGCTTATCATGAAGCGACTGACGCTTGTATGCTAGGAGATATGGAAGCCTGTGATCGTATGGGTAACCTTCAGCATAAGCTAGACCAACTAGACGGTTGGGCACTCGAAAATAAAGTAAATGCTCTTCTAAGCAAAATGGGTCTCGATCCAAATGCCGACTTAGCAGACTTATCTGGTGGACGTAAACGCCGTGTTTTATTAGCTCGCGCTCTTTTAACACAACCAGATGTATTACTTCTAGACGAACCAACGAACCATTTAGATGTTGAAAGTATTGAGTGGCTAGAAAAATTCCTACTCGATCAAAATAATTTAACTCTACTATTTATTTCGCATGACCGTTCTTTTGTAGATAGCATTGCAACTCGAATTGTAGAACTCGATCGCGGTATTTTACGAGGCTATGAAGGAAATTATTCTCGCTATTTAGAGCTAAAAGCTCAGCAAATGGAAGCAGAAGAAAAACAGAATGCTTTATTTGATAAAAAACTAGCTGAAGAAGAGGCTTGGATTCGCCAAGGTATTAAAGCACGTCGTACGCGTAATGAAGGCCGTGTTCGTGCCCTAAAAGCTTTACGAGAAGAATCTAAAGCACGCCGCTCACAACAAGGCAAAGTGAGTATGGCAACTCAAGATGCAAATCGTTCTGGTAAATTAGTATTCGATATCGAACATTTAAGCGTATCTTATGGTGACAATCTACTCATCAAAGATTTTTCTGCCCTTGTCATGCGCGGTGACCGTATTGGTTTAGTCGGCGATAACGGTGTTGGTAAAACAACCTTAATTAAAGCTATTTTAGGTACAATCGAACATGGCGGCTCAGTTAAAACAGGCACACAGTTAGAAGTTGCTTATTTTGACCAGTTGCGTAATGCCTTAGACCTTGAAAAAACGGTAATGGCAAACGTTTCAGAAGGCTCTGACTTCGTTGATGTGAATGGCAACCGTCGTCATATCTACAGCTATCTACAAGACTTCTTATTTTCACCTGAACGTGCACGTACTCCAGTAAAAGCACTTTCTGGTGGTGAACGAAATCGTATCTTACTGGCTAAATTGCTGCTCAAACCATCCAATCTAATTGTAATGGATGAGCCAACCAATGACTTGGATATGGTAACCCTTGAGCTACTTGAAGAAATGTTAGCTGAATACAAAGGCACTTTGCTTCTCATTAGCCATGACCGTGCGTTTATGGATAACGTAGTAACATCGACGTGGGTATTTGATGGTAAAGGTAACATTGCAGAGTACATCGGTGGATATCAAGACTATTTGCAACAGCGTCCAGATGATAAAGTTGTAGATCAGAAATCTGATGTAAAAAAAGCTCAGGCAAAAGCCGAAGCTGAAAAAGCCGCAGCTCAAAGTAACTTGAAAAAGGTCAAACTAAGCTATAAAGACCAACGTGAACTTGAACAACTGCCTGCCGAAATCGAGAAACTGGAAGTTGAACAAGCAGAGCTTTCTGACAAACTTGCAGATGGTTCATGGTTTGTCAGTAATGCCGATGAAGCAACCAAAGCAAGTCAACGCCTCGCAGAAATTGAAGAGGTATTACTTGAAAAATTAGAACGTTGGGATGAACTTGAACAAATGAGCAAAGGAAATTAATTCGCGTTCTTTCCTACAATTTAAATAACAAAAAAGCCTCCTTAAATTAAGGGGGCTTTTTTAGAATATATAAATTTTAAAAGCACAAAAATCTATAAAAAACACTTGATGAGTGATTAAGTTTAGTCAGCATTAATACTTCAAAATGTCACTCTAATTGAATATAAGACTTATAAAAATAATTATGTTATATCTACCAATATAATAATATTCGAGTATTTTTCATGCTAGATCTTTCTCAAATTTTAGCATTCGGATTAATCTGTTTGGCGATGGTACTCACCCCTGGCCCAAACATGATTTACCTTATTTCTCGTTCAATTTGCCAAGGAAAAACGGCGGGATTTATTTCACTCGCTGGTGTTGGCGTTGGCTTCGTATTTTATATGCTTTGTGCTTCTTTCGGGATTACAGCGCTTATTGTTGCAGTTCCTTATGCTTATGACACCATCCGTATTGCAGGAGCAATTTATTTACTCTGGCTAGCATGGAAAGCACTACGTCCCAATGCATCCCCAATTTTTGATGTAAAACAATTATCAATAGACTCCCCAGCTAAACTATTTTTAATGGGTTTCGCTACAAATCTACTTAATCCTAAAATTGCGATTATGTATTTATCGTTATTGCCACAGTTTATTCATCCACAGCAAGGCAGTATTTTATGGCAATCCATTCAGCTCGGTACTATTCAAATTTTTGTTAGCGTCTCGGTAAATGCGCTAATTGTGCTTTCTGCGGGTAGCATTGCCCTTTTTCTTCAACAAAAGCCTCTTTGGGCAAATATACAACGTTGGCTTATGGGCACAGTGCTAGCTGGGCTTGCTGTTCGTATTCTTTTAGAAAATCGTCGATAACCACGTTTTACTTCCTTATCTTAACCGCTCAATTCAACAGTGTATTACGACGATAAATTCAGTTCGTGATACACTTTTGCCAGTTTTAATTTTGAATTCTTTATATCGTTATGAGCCAAAAGCAGACTTATACGCCCGGTGAATTTCAATGGTCCTTTTTATTACCTAAATATTGGGGTATTTGGATTGCCATTGTTTTTTTAATGCTTTTGGCTATTTTGCCGTGGGCAATCCAATGGCGTCTGGCTCATGGCTTAGCAAATCTGGCTTGGAAATATTTAAAATCTCGCCGAAAAACGACTATTCGTAATTTAGAAGTCTGCTTTCCCGAATGGTCAGCCGAAAAAGTACAGCAACAAGCTAAGCAAGTTTTTGTAGATATGATGCTTGGTATTTTTGAGACATTAAACGCATGGTATAAGCCTTACTGGTTTAAAAACCGTGTCACCATTGAAGGCTTAGAACACATTACCAATGCTCAAGCTCAGGGCAAAGGCGTTTTATTATTGGGTACTCATAGTACGCTTCTTGATGCGGGTGGCTATGTTTGTGCTCAATATTTCGAACCAGATGTTGTGTACCGCCCTCAAAATAATCCATTGCTCGATATGCTGATTTATCGTTGCCGTGGCACCATTTATAAAGCACAAATCGACCATGATGATATGCGTGGTTTAATTCGCCACCTTAAAGATGGTGATGCAATTTGGTATAGCCCCGATCAAGACTTCGGACTCAAACAAGGCGTTATGGCACCATTTTTTGGTGTGCCAGCTGCTACAGTAACTGCTCACCGACGTTTATTAAAAATCTCGAAGGCAGTCGCAGTTCCTTTATATTTTTATCGTCACGGTGATGTACAAGACCCTAAATATCATATCTTGATTGAACCGGCGGTCGAAAATATGCCAAGTGAAGATGAAGTTGATGATGCAACACGTGTTAATAAGATTATTGAAAATCAGCTTCGTATCGCACCAACTCAATATATGTGGTTCCATCGTCGATTTAAGACACGTCCTGAGGGATATGAAGAGATCTATTAAGATAAAGCTGTGATAATTTTAAATTGATGACAGACACAGCCTTAATTTAAAGTGAAATTCAAATACTATCGAATAGGCAGACCTTACTTTTTAAGGATAAAAAGTAAGCAAAAATCCTTTGTTCCGCTGATGTTACTTCCTTGTAACACAGCGAAACAGCGACATCCATGTCGCTAGCACGATAGTAAATTCCGGATAATGATTTAGTTTGAAATGATGTATCTATGGATGGTCCATCTTTTATGAATGTATAAGGCAAAAAACAATGAAAGTGATGCAACTTCTCCCAGAACTTAATAGCGGTGGCGTAGAACGCGGCACACTAGAAATTGCACGCGCACTTGTTACACAGGGCCATCAATCTCTAGTTGTTTCAAACGGTGGACGGCTAGTATCTCAACTTGAAGCTGAGGGCTCTACTCACTTAACGCTGCCTATTCATAAAAAATCACTTTCAAGCTTGTGGCAAATCCGTCCTCTACGTCAGCTGATTGAACAGCATCAACCCGATATTGTTCATGTGCGCTCTCGTGTACCAGCTTGGCTTACTCACTTTGCCTTAAGAAAAATACCAGCAAACAAACGCCCTCACCTCATTAGCACAGTACATGGTTTCTATTCGGTTAATCGTTATAGTGCGATTATGACTCAAGCTGAAAAAGTAATTGCTGTTTCTGACAGCGTGGTTAAATACATCACTGACCATTATAAAAAATGTCCACCGCAAGATATTGTGCGAATTTATCGAGGCATTGACCCTGCCGCTTTTCCACATAATTACCAGCCCTCAGCACAGTGGTTTAACCAAGTTTTTAATGACTTTCCTGAGCTTGAAAATAAGTTTTTACTTTGCTTACCTGGTCGTATTACACGCTTAAAGGGGCATGAAAGTTTAATTGAACTGATGCAACAACTTCAGTCGCAATATCCTCAGCTACATGCGGTTGTTGTCGGTGGTGCTGATGCCAAAAAGCAAGCTTACTTAAGTGAATTGCAAAGTACTATTCAAAGTAAAGGGCTCGCAGATAAAATTACCTTCGTAGGTCATCGCTCAGATATTCGGGAATGGCTCGCTTTTAGCGATATTGTGCTCTCTCTATCCAATCAAGCCGAAACATTCGGTAGAACAGCCTTAGAAGCACTTTCAGTGGGTTCGCCAGTGGTTGGCTGGAACCGTGGCGGTGTTGCCGAGATTTTATCGAATGTATACCCCCAAGGTCTTGTTGAAGCAGAAAATGAAAAAGCATTAATCGAGACTGTGAAAAAGCATATTGAACAACCTCAAATCGTTGCTCCTGTCACTATGTTTAGCTTAAAAGATATGTGTGATCAAACACTAGAACTTTATCAACGCGTTTTGAAATAACCCAATAAAAAACCCGCGATATTCGCGGGTTTTTTTACAACTAAAAGAAAGCTATCTTATTTAAATGTTGCTTCATAAGCGGCAGCTTTTTCAGAGTCGTATTGTTTTTCCCATTTACTGATTACAAGTACAGCAAGTGCGTTACCAACAACGTTCAAAGCAGTACGAGCCATATCCATAATACGGTCAACACCAGCAATAAATGCTAAGCCTTCAAGCGGGATACCAACAGTATGTAAAGTTGCTAATAGGACAACAAATGATACGCCAGGAACACCAGCAATACCTTTAGAAGTAATCATCAAAGTAATAACCAAGATTACCTGTTGACCGATTGACATATCTATACCATAAAGCTGTGCAATAAAGATTGCTGCGATACTTTGGTAAAGTGTAGAACCGTCGAGGTTAAATGAATAACCTGTTGGGATCACAAAACTGGAAATTGCTTTTGGCGCACCGTAAGCTTCCATTTTTTGCATAATACGTGGTAAAACTGTTTCCGAGCTTGCTGTTGAGAATGCTAAAATCAATTCATCTTTTAAAATCTTAAACAAGATAAAGATGTTGATTCCAAACATTTTTGCGGTAATACCCAAAACCACAAAAGCAAAGAAAAAGATAGCGGCATAAACCAACACTACCAATTTAGCTAATGGAATGAGTGAAGTAAAACCGAAGTTAGCAACAGTTACTGCGATTAAACCAAACACACCCACAGGTGCATATTTCATGATGATGTGCGTTACACGGAACATCGTTTCTGAAACTGCATGAAACACATTTAACAATGGGTCTTTAGTAGTTGCTGGCAATGAAGACAGACCAATACCAAACAACACAGCAAAGAAAATCACAGGCAACATTTCACCGTGTGCCATAGAGTTAACAATATTGGTTGGAATCATGGACAAAATTGTCTGTACCAATCCATGTGACTGAGAACCAACTTCTTGAGCTGTATGCTGATATTGCGAAATATCAGTCGTCACTAACATCGCTTTATCTACACCAGCACCTGGTTGGAAAATATTTGCCGCAACCAAACCAACCAAAATAGCAATAGTCGTAATAATTTCAAAATAGAGAATGGTTTTAAAACCAAGTCGCCCTAAACTTTTCGTACTGCCAACACCTGCAATACCTAAAATCAAGGTAGAGAAAACGATTGGAATAACAATCATTTTAATCAGGCTAATAAATATCTTACCAAGTGGGGTAAGAACATTATTCACAATACTGTCTTTGATTTCAGGCTGGTTATGTAAAACAGCCCCGACAACTATCCCTAGGATTAAAGCAATTAAAATTTGCCAAGCAAGGCTAAATTTAAAATTCTTCATAAGACAATCCTTATGCACCGCAAAGTATCAAATATGAGAGGGAGAAGACCACTAACTAAGAGTGAAACCTCAACATGCACACTAATTTCCAAACAGAAATTTAAATGTACAAACAAATCACAACCCGCCGATCCGGCGAAGTAAAAAAACAATGCCTGTTGACGATCCAACATGTCAACGATCGGCACATTCTATTGAGATTTATTAATTAAACAACCCCAATTTATCTTTAAATAAATTAAAGCCTATATTTATTCATCAATAATCTATAAAAACAAAAACTTAGATAAAAAAAATTTTGTATCTTTTTTCATTAAAAATTGCGCAGATGTATATAAAAATTTATGAAGGCTTAACGCAAATTAAATAGATTTTAAAAATAAGATAATCTTGGAAATTTTTATATGATTTACAATAAATTTAATAAGGTATATAAAAATATCAACCCGAGTTCTGCGTCCTGCAAAACTCGGGTAAATGAGGTTGTGCTTTCAGGTTAATAATTATTTTTATCGTTTCCGTTCCAACATCTGATCCGTGATGCTATTCCATATCAGCGTTATGTATCCTTACTTGGGATTATCCATTCCCGGTTCCGTGTGCCGATGAATGTAGAATAAGGTTTTTATAACCCTCTGCCTATTCGCCCTAGACTCAAATCTTTGTACGATATTGCTTACATCACTTTTTATATTCTTTTTATTTATAAGGCTGTGCAATTTTATCAGTTACTACTTTTTCTTCAGCTTCAGCCTTTGCAATTCCTTCTTGGATGGCTCTTTGCGCTTCTTCTTCATCATCTTGAGTTTGTTCCAGCTCCTCTTGAATATGCTCAAATATTCGACCAGTCTGCAAAACCACATAGACAGGAAAATGATCAGATCCAATATGAGGTAAACGCTGCATCTTCACTAAACCGAAATCGGTACTATGGAAAATATGGTCTAAAGACCAGCGCAACAATGGATAATCTGCATGAAAAGTATTAATGAAATGTCGCCCAACACGCGGGTCAAGTAATCCACTAATTCGTTGAAATAACCGTGTAGTACGTGACCACGCTACATCGTTTAAATCACCCATCACAATACAGCTTTCATCTAGATCTTTAATTTGGTCACCCACAATTAAAAGTTCAGCATCGCGTAAAGTCGAATCCTTCGCCTCAGTTGGACTAGGGGGCTTAGGATGCAAACAATAGAGTTGAACCGGCATACCAGACCGTAAAGTCACAGTGGTATGAATAGAGGGAATTTCATCACTGAGAATAAATTTAACTTCAGTATTTGATAAAGGTAGACGACTATATAAATGCATGCCGTAGAGGTTATCTAAGGGTACAGGAACGCGATAAGGATAGTCACCTTCGATCTCCTTTAAAGCATTTTCCCATGTCTTATCGCTTTCCAATGTAAGCAGTAAATCTGGTTTTAATGTCCTGATCTGTTCAAGCAATAAATGATATTTATCATTAGGAGTGAGCACATTCGATACAATTAAGGAAATCTGCTTTTGTGGATCTAATTGAGACGGCTTCACCTGTTTAACCTGTTTTTTCCAAAACAAGGTATAAGGCAAAATCATTTTAAGCTGATAGGCAATGGCAGCAATGAGCGCAGCCAGCACGACTTCACGCCAGAGATTCCATTCGGTGGGCCAAAACAGCATTCCTATAAAGGCTAAAAGACCAACAAATAGAATCTGCAACCGAGGGAAGTCGGCACCACGAAACCACCACTCATCACGAGGAATAAGTGACCAGAAACTTAACCAAATCACCAGACCAGCTAGAACTTCGATATAAATCATTGAATTTTCTCTTTTAAGATGATTTGTTTTTTAAAGTTTTTGTCATCTTTATCAATTTTGTATGTAACATAAACAAGATATTCTACTCAATAAAGATGGTGTTTTGTTTCTGTAACGCTTGCAGTTGTGGACACTTTTGATACACTCAACTCCCCCTAACAATTTTAACGCACCGAGGCAAAATGACATGAAAGTAGGTCTGGTCGGTTGGCGCGGGATGGTCGGTTCCGTCCTTATGCAACGTATGGTTGAAGAGAATGATTTTGCTCATATTGAGCCATTTTATTTCTCTACCAGTAATGCAGGTGGTGAAGCTCCTTCATTTGGTGGTAAGACTGCCCCAGCACTTATGGAAGCTACAGACATTAATAGTCTGAAGCAAATGGATGTCATTATTACCTGTCAAGGTGGTGACTATACGTCTGAAGTTTTCCCACAGTTAAAAGCGACTGGTTGGGATGGCTACTGGATTGACGCAGCTTCAACTTTACGTATGTCAGATGATGCGATCATCGTTCTTGACCCAGTAAACCTTAACGTTATTAAAGACGGGCTGGTTAACGGCACCAAAACTTTCGTAGGTGGTAACTGTACAGTATCGCTTATGTTGATGGGTGTAGGTTCACTTTTCCAAAATAATTTGGTGGAGTGGATGACTGCTATGACTTATCAAGCAGCATCGGGCGCTGGCGCACAAAACATGCGTGAGCTACTAACTGGGATGGGCTACTTATACAACAATACTAAAACATTGTTAGATGATCCTAAATCTGCAATTTTGGATATTGATCGTCAAGTTGCCGAGTTACAACGTGGTGAAGGTTTCCCTTCTGCTAACTTTGGTGTGCCATTAGCGGGTTCATTGATTCCTTACATTGATAAGCAACTTGAAAACGGTCAATCAAAAGAAGAGTGGAAAGGTCAGGTTGAAACCAACAAGATCTTGGGTAACTCACAAATTGTTCCTATCGACGGTCACTGTGTCCGTATTGGTGCGATGCGTTGCCACTCTCAGGCGCTTACTATCAAGTTGAAAAAAGATGTGCCGCTTGATGAAATCGAAGATATGATTCGTACTTCAAGCCAATGGGCGAAAGTTGTACCAAACACTCGTGAAGCGTCTATGACTGACCTTACACCTGTTGCTGTAACTGGTACCTTAACTGTGCCTGTAGGTCGTCTACGTAAACTCAACATGGGTAAAGAGTATCTAGGTGCATTTACAGTCGGTGACCAGTTACTTTGGGGTGCTGCTGAGCCTTTACGTCGCATGTTACGTATTTTAGTTGAATACAAAAGCTCATAATTTGATTTGAATTATTCAGTCAAAATAAAAAGCCGATCACATTAGATCGGCTTTTTCGTAACTGGTTTGTGAAAATTTTACAATTTATTTACATTTCATTATTGTATAATTTTGAATGACTTTACGACTTATTAGGTCATGGATTGAGATGACTGTTTATAACAAATTAAAAATTGCCATTTTCACCATTATGTCTTCGCCTTCTATTTATGCGATTACATTAGACCCTATACAAATTCAGTCCGCACCTGGCGATTTGTTATATGCCGAAATGAATTTTCAACAAGCTGACCCCAACGCTACCCTACAAGTCAGTCTAGCGACTCCTGAAGATTTAAGCGCGTTAGGCGTAACTCATCAGCCGCCCGGAAATCTTAATTTTTATACACGCCAAAATGGTCAAGGCTCAGGGGTTATTGTGATTACCTCATCTCGCCCTGTGATTGATCCTGAACTAAATATTGTAGTAAAAATTAGTGAAGGTTCTGCTACACGTTTGCAGCATATCAAAACCGTAATTAAGCCTTCTTCTATAAAAAAGACTGAAAATAACGAAAGTACTTTGTCACCTCAGTTTATTGTCAATGAAAAAGACATTGCTCTAAATCTGCCAGAAAGTACTCGATATGCATCACCAACTTCGGCCTCAACTACAAATAATTCAAATGGTGAACACAGTCTTAATATTAACGTTGGAACTGCTCCAGCAATAAATACAAATTCATCCAATACACTTAGTGCAAATTCTTCTACTCAACTTGCTCAACAAGTTACAACAGCTACTACCCCAGATCAGACAGAAATTAAACCAACCAGCGCTAAGACACCTACAAATAATTCACCAAAAACTACGGTCAAAAATTTAACAGCGCAAAAGAAATCTGTACCTCAAAAAGCGCGTAACCAAAATCCTGCGAAGAAACAATCGTTAAGTTCCTACAAAGGACCAGTATCATCAGGTAAATATGTGGTACAGCGAAATGAGTCTTTATGGAGCATTGCTAATCGTATTGCAGCAAAAACAAAACAACCTGTTGCGAAAGTCATGCATGATATTCAAACACAAAACCGACATGCTTTTATTCAAGGTGATGTAAATCGTTTGCGTCAGGGAATCGCACTTAACCTAGCTCACTCTCCTGCTGCTAAACCTCAGCAAAACAAGTCAAAAACAGATATCGCACATACTGCAAAATCAACTTCTGGCAAAGCAAAATACCGTTTACAACAAGCCGAAATGAGTATTGTGGCTGAAAACAGTCAAAATTCTACGCATGGAAGTGCTAAAAAGAGCACACAACAAAGTCAAAACAATACTGAGTTAGCAGTAAAAGTTATGACAACAAGAGAAAAAACCGTTACATTACAAAGGAATGTAACCAAACTAAATCAAACTTTACGTTTAAAAGACCAACGTATTCAACTTCTGAATGCACGTTTGGCAGAGTTACAACAGCAGTTACAAGCACAGCAACAGACTCATAAGCAAAAGCATTAAGTTAAAACCAGAGTCAGCTCGCTTTATATTGCAAATATTTATTTTTTAAGGGGAAAGTAATGTTATATGTGATTCCATTCATCATATTGCTCGTGGTCGCTGTCATTTTAAAAAAACGCGAAAATAGCCAAAAGCAAGAGTCGAATTCCCCTAAAACAATAAATAGAAAAACCAATAAAAAAGCGAACTCTAAATCAAGTAAAAACTCGCGTGAAAAAACTAAAGTAAATGTAGTTGAAGAATCTATTCCCTCTACTCCACAAAGCAGTCCTGTTCCAGACGCTGTTCGTCAGAAGATTCAGCTACTTATTCAAGAAAAACAATTCTCAGCCGCTGAAGCTCAAGTCAATCAGGCGCTCAAAAAAGATAATACGCAACATGAACTTTATTTATTGCTACTTGAGATTCATATTGCACAAAAAGATGAGTTTGCAATAACTCAACTGATTAGCCATATTCGTAGCTTAGCGCTCAATGAAATAGCCATTCAAGCAGAAGCCAGACAAAAAGAATATGAGTCATCAAGACAACCAGATGCGATCGATTTTCCTCACGCTCAAACATACCAAGAGCCAAAAAATACATCTGATGCAACAGCTCAGTTTGACCAATTAACAACAAGTTCTTCTGAAACTTCTTTTGATGAATTGCAGCAAGACTATACCCCTGTAAAGCAAAAACCTGCTGTTGAAGTTGAACCTTTAGAGTTTAACTTTTCATTTGAGCAAACCACGACTACCGAAAATACCAGCCAACCAACACAGAAATCAGAGTTATCGCCATCTCAAGAAACAAATGAGCTAGCTGACCTAGAGTTTTCTTTTGACTTGGCACCTCTGCATGAATCTGAGGAAAAAAACCAGACAATAGCGGCACCAGCAGCTCAAGAGAACACCAATGCTTTGGATTTTAATCTTGAATTAACCCATGAAGATCCAGAAGTAAAACCTAATGAACAGATCTCATCATTAGATGAGCTTCAACTCGTAGAACAAGCTCCATTAGAGTCGAATTCAATAGCACCTATTGAGTTTTCGCTAGACGAGCCTGCATTAGTTACAGCACCAGAGATTGAAACTCAAAACCTTGTAGACCTAGTAGGCGAAGAAACTACCCCAAATCAAACTAAAGATCCCCTTGTAGAAGCTTTTCCAGAATTAAAACAGTTAGATGAAAATGAACTTGATTTAAAACTAGCTGAGCAATACATTAAGTTAGGAGCCTACCCAGCAGCTCAAGCCTTATTGGCAAGCAATGAGCAAAAATTCAACACAGAACAACAACAACGCGCGAAAAACTTACTTAATCGCATAGCTTCTTAGAACTGTTCGATTTACCATAAGCAGTCAGAGATGACTGCTTTTTTATGCCTGCAAAAATATGAAAAAAATAGCCTTATTTTATATGGGTGGTACTTTTGGTTGCATTGGTGAACCTCTAGCTCCTATGCCTTATGAGCAATTCTTACCTCAACTTGAAAAAGTGATTCCCCCACACTTAACAGTTGACTGCTTTGCTGCACCCAATATTGTTGATAGCAGTGCATGTACGGCACCTGACTGGTTACGCATGATTCAACGTATACAACAACTACAACTTGAAGGTTATCAGCATTTCGTTGTTATTCATGGTACAGACACGCTCAGTTATGCGGCTGCGACCCTAGCCCGCTTTTTGGGCCAAAGCTGTCATATTGTGATTACCGGTAGCCAATATCCGCTACTCAATATTCAAGGCGATAATACCCGTGAATTTACTGATGCAATTGAGAACTTATATCTTGCACTAGAACAAGTGATTGCTTTACCTGTGGGTGCTTATCTCGCATTCCACCATCAAGTATTCCACGCGCAGACTGCATTAAAAACGCATACGACTGAACTCGATGCATTTTCAGGGTTAAGTAGTGAAGCTGAGTTTACGCCTCAGCAAAATGAATTGATCGTACAAGATGCCCAAATTGAACGAGCTGCTTCCTTCCAGATTTTAAACTGGATGATGCAACCCATTGCAACACAGCACTTAGTACAACAATTACGCCACTTACTTTCAGCCCCACCACACTTTTTAGTGTTACAAGGTTTTGGTACTGGCAATATTGCAGTAAACCAAGAATTACTTGCAACATTAGATGAGCTTTACACACGTGGCTGTGTTCCGATTCTTACCACTCAGGTAACATTCGGTGGTATTGATCAACGTTATGCGATTAGTGCATGGGCCAAAACTGCAAAAATTGTCATCAGTGATGCACATAGCCATGCAGATCTCTATGCAAAAGCACTTCAAATCTATTTAAAATACCCAACCCCAGAACAATGGCTCAGCCATTGGAATGAAAATTAGCATTAAATAGAGGTGAAGCTATGCAACGTTATGCAGTCGGTATTGAATTTAGCGGAGTTCAATACCGAGGTTGGCAAACACAACAGCCAGGCGTTGCCAGCGTTCAGGAAACGATCGAGCGTGTACTGAGTAAAATTGCAGATGAACCCATTACACTTCACGGTGCGGGCCGTACTGATGCGGGAGTACATGCAACGAATATGGTGGCACACTTCGACACGAACGCTATTCGTCCAGAAACGGGGTGGTTAAGAGGGGCAAATAGTCAACTACCTAAAGATATTTCTATTCAGTGGATTAAACTGATGGATGAAAGTTTTCATGCCCGCTTTAAAGCGACTGCCCGACGTTACCGCTATATCATCTATAACGCACCGCATCGCCCAGCACTATTACATAAGCAAGTTACGCACATTTACCAAAAGCTAGACGTGCAAAAGATGATTAAAGCTGCTAGTAAATTTGAAGGAACGCATAACTTTGAAACTTTCCGTGCAGCAGCATGCCAGTCAAACCAGCCTGTTCGACATGTAAAACATTGCCGTTTATTTGAACATGGACACTATTTAGTTTTAGATATTCAAGCAGATGGTTTTTTACACCATATGGTGCGTAATATTGTCGGTTGCTTACTTGAAATTGGTCAAGGTATGTATGAGATTGATCATATCGATGCAATGTTTGCGGCGCAGGATCGTAAGGCAGCTGGGGTAACCGCCCCACCCGATGGCCTTTATTTTATTCAGTGTAATTATCCTGAACAGTTTGATTTGCCGCAGCCACCACTTGGGCCACATTGGCTAAACTTACCTGAGTAAGTTTAGCCAACTTTACATATACTTATCTAGCGATGCTGCTTACGCTTACGGTATTCCACAGGTGTTTCATTCGTCCAACGCTTAAATGCACGATAGAACGTACTTGGTTCAGAGAAGCCAGTTAAATACACAATACGTTCAACACTCTCATTGGTATTTGCCAAAAGCTTTTTAGCCAAACGACAACGATAGTCAGAAAGTATTTGTTGAAAACTGGTATTTGCCTCACTGAGCTGAGTACGTAAACGACGCGGCGTAATATTCAACTGAGCAGCAACCGTCTCTAAAGTTGTTTCTCCACTTTCAAGTGTCGAACCAATCGCACGACGAACCTCACCCACTAAATCATAGCGGGCCAATTCCTGCAATTTCTCAATTGCGAGCTGCTCATGCAATTGCAATAACTCAGGCTCTGCCTGCCAAAGCTGAAAATCTAAAATAGCTGGGTCAAAATATAAACGTGTCTCTTTCTGACCTAAGCTAACTGGGCAGCCAAATACACGGAAATATTCATCCTCAGAAGCTCCTTCGCTAAAATTAAAATCGATGAAGATAGGATGAAATTGTCCTTCAGTAATGAACTTAAAAAATCTAAGCACGCCCGAAATCGCACATTCAGAGAAATGACGATTGACGAGATTGTCAGCACCAATCTGTTCGCCATTGGTTAAATAACAACGTCCTTCTTCAACGACTAGTTTTGCATCAAATGCATCACTAATCAGTCGTTGATAAGCTAAGGCTCGTTTTAAGCCTTCACCAAAGGTTTCACTACTAATAAATAGATGTTCAATCACCTGCCCTCGATACAAAGGCAAATGTTCACCTAAATGCAGACCGATGTCTGGATCTTTACTGACTTCCTGAGCGGCAGTCCAAAAGGCGTACTGTGCACTTAACGGTGTACGTGCATTGGTATCGACCTGATTTAAAGCAACTCCCGCTTTGGTTAATATTTCTTCTGTTGGCAAACCCGCACGACGAATCGCTTGGTAGCCAAAGCGTAATACAACTGATGCATCTGTTAGCTGACCCACGCAGTGCCCTTCCATGTAGATACTTCATTGATATTTAGGGCTGTTGACCTTTATGCAATTAACAGTCCCTAATAACTATGATTTTAGATTAGCGTTGATTGACCAAACTGACAACAGAATTACACTTCTTTTGTGAAAAAAATTACATCTTTTTTTATTAGTCATACTTTAACCAGATGCTTTAGCAGAAGTGTGTCTATCTTGTTTTTTTTAAAAAAATTGACTATAATTTGCGCCTTTCCAATTTGATCATCAGGTAGGCTATGGCCAATAAAGAGGAACTCATTGAGTTCGAAGGCGTTGTCACCGAAACGCTTCCTAATACGATGTTCCGTGTACGTCTTGAAAACGGTCACGAAGTTATTGCACACATTTCTGGTAAAATGCGTAAACACTATATTCGTATTCTTACTGGCGACAGTGTAAAAGTCGAAATGACTCCATATGACTTAACTAAAGGTCGTATTACGTACCGTGCTCGCTAATTAGTGAATGCAAAAAAGCCACTTTATGATGTGGCTTTTTTATTGCGTTATTTATTCACTTAAGCGACTGGTTTTACATCCCACCGTTTGGCATTCACGCAATCTTTCTTGCAGCCAATGGTTTCTTTCTTGCGTTGTCTGTAAACGACATTGCACGTCTACACTATTCCTATTTGAATCTGTACACTCGGCATCACGTTGACGTATCCATGCAAGCTGAGACTTCTTAAGAATATTTTTCTGCGCGGTGTTTAACTTTACTCGCAGTGCTTGATAATTCTTATTCAGATCAGCATCAGCACTCGCATAAATTTTATTTGTACAGTAAATATCATCGTAAGTATTGCGGGCACTATCACAGTTATCTGCATAGACTGAAGTCACGCCAAAGCTGCATAAAAATGCAAAAAATATTTTTTTCATCATGTTTTCCTTAAGTTTTTTACAAAATAATTATAAAGCCTTTTGAATATTAGTATGAATCTCTAAATAAACTTATTCTCCATTTATCTTAATCCTCCTTTTTTGCTTTACAAGCTTGTAAATACAACCTATTGTTCTTTAATAATAAATATAATTTCATATAGTGAGAAAAATGAACATATATACCCGCTACCAAATTGGCTTATTATCTTTCATCATTATTTGTCTTAACGGTTGTGCTAGCCACCCACGTCAATCCGTAGATTTACAGGAATATTTAAAAGGCTTTTTAGGTAAATCCTCTGCGACCATTCAACAAGATATCAATCTACGTAGTCTTGGTTTTCAAGTCGCCAATACACCGCAAAAAACATCCAATCAGCTCATCTATACGATTTTGCGTCCTTTAAGCATTCCAATTCCGATGGTGAGTAATGTTGATATGAGAGGAAGCTCTATTCCTGTCCAATCAGGAAATCTGAGCGGTAATTCTTATGATATTAATTTCAATTGCAAAGTGATTTTCCAGCTTAAAAATGACATTGCCGAGTCAATTCAATATGAGGGTAAAGCCTGCTAAGACATCGGCACAAAAAAACGCAGCTCAACGCTGCGTTTTTTTATAATAAGCTTTTAAGCAAGAGCAGCTACAACAGCCTCACCCATTTCAGCCGTACCTACTTTTGTCATACCTTCAGACATAATATCAGCTGTACGCAAACCTTGATCAAGCACTTGACCTACTGCATCTTCAATTGCTTTTGCAGCAGCTTCTTCACGGAATGTGTAGCGAAGCATCATTGCAACTGAAAGAATAGTTGCTAATGGGTTTGCCACATTTTGACCCGCGATATCAGGTGCAGAACCATGGCAAGGCTCATACATACCTTTGCCATTTTCATCTAACGAAGCCGATGGCAACATGCCGATTGAACCTGTAAGCATTGCTGCTTCATCAGATAAAATGTCACCAAACAAGTTACCCGTTACGATCACATCAAACTGTTTCGGCGCACGTACAAGTTGCATGGCAGCATTGTCGACATACATATGTGAAAGCTGAATATTTGAATAATTTGCTTGCTGTAAATCAGTAACTGTTTGTTTCCAAAGCTCTGTAACTTCCAAAACGTTAGCTTTATCTACAGAACAAACCTTTCCACCACGTAGACCTGCAAGTTCAAAAGCTACTTTTGCAATACGCTTAATTTCGCTTTCAGAATAAACGTCGGTGTTATAACCTTGCTTTTCACCGTTTTCGAGTTCACGGATACCACGTGGCTGACCGAAATAGATACCGCCAGTCAATTCACGAACAATTAAAATATCTAAGCCAGCAACAATTTCAGGCTTCAAACTAGAAGCATCTGCCAATTGCGGATATAAAATCGCTGGGCGCAAGTTAGCAAACAAGTTAAGTTCACTACGAATTTTTAAAAGACCACGTTCAGGACGAATAGAACGCTCAATGGTGTCCCACTTTGGTCCGCCTACCGCACCTAATAAAATTGCATCAGCTTTTTTTGCTTGTTCACTTGTTACTGCTGGGTACGGTTCACCATGCGCATCAATTGCAGCACCCCCTAACAAGCCATGTTCCCAAGTTAACGATAAATTAAATTTTTCATTTACTGTATTTAATACTTTTTCTGCCGCCCCAACAATTTCAGGACCAATACCATCACCAGCTAAAATTAAAATCTGTTTAGACATGAACTTTTTTCCATTTTCCAAAGACAAGCAGTGCTACAACTACCGCGGTGTTAGTTTTTTCTGCTCAAGGAATTCACCTAGTCCTGTTGTAACATCAAATGGTCGACAAAAACGGCGAATGACATGCCCATCTTGTTCTAAATCGACACATAATGGATCTGGTACAGAAACATTCAGCAAACTACCCGAACGGTTAGATTTGTCTCGGTACATTTTAAATGTATAGCGATGGTTAGCATTAAACTGGTGAATCACATGAAATGTTTCTGCACGATCCGGAGAGATCGGATAGAAACGAATCACCACTTCATATTGTTTAGCAGGCACTGATAAATATAAGCTGTTAGTTTGGCTAAGCACTGAACCTTGTAATCTCACAATCCCTTGATGAATTGCCTGATTACTAATTCTTCGTGTTTGCGCATCCACTACAGTAATATCATTTAGTCGTTCAAATTCACAACTCTTCGCGCCCGAACAATATATTGCTGCATTCTGCCCCAAATTTTCTTGTTCAGCCTGCTTAATGCGGACAGTATCCACTACATTGTAAGTGCTTTGACAAGCACTGAGTGTTATTGCGCACAGGCTCAACAAAAAGCTATGAGTAACGTTCCTCTTCATTGTTCAAGCCCAATCCTCATCTAGTGCATAATTCTAAGGTGTTTTTATGCTTTAGCATGTTAGCAAGAGTTTGAACGCTACGCCATGGCTATGTTTAAAATGTACCGAAAGGTTAATTCAACTCTTGGAATACCCAAGGACGAACTTGTTTAGTTTTTTCTTCATAAGCACGAATTGCGTCTGCATTTTGAAGAGTTAAACCAATATCATCCAATCCATTTAACAAGCAGTGCTTACGAAACGGATCAACTTCAAATTTAAATGCTTCACCTGTTGGAGTACGTACTTCTTGAGCTGCTAAATCAATTGTTAATTGATATCCCTCATTAGCAGCACATTCTTTAAATAACTGCTCAACTGTTTCTTCTGGCAAAATGACAGGTAACATACCATTTTTGAAACAGTTATTAAAGAAAATATCAGCAAAGCTTGGTGCAATAACGGTACGGAATCCATATTCGTTTAATGCCCAAGGCGCATGCTCACGACTTGAACCACAACCAAAGTTAGTACGAGCAATTAAAACAGTTGCTCCTTGATAACGAGGCTGGTTTAAAACGAAATCCGGATTTTTTGGACGTACTGAATTGTCTTGTCCTGGATAGCCTTCGTCTAAATAACGAAGTTCATCAAATAAATTGTCGCCAAAACCAGTGCGCTTAATCGACTTTAAAAACTGTTTTGGAATAATTAAATCTGTATCAACATTGGCACGATCTAATGGTGCAACGATACCTTGTTCAACTGTATAAGCTTTCATGGTTTGCTCCAGACCGAATTAAAATGAACGAACATCAACAAAGTGACCAGCGATTGCAGCCGCTGCCGCCATTGCCGGGCTCACCAAGTGAGTACGACCACCATTGCCTTGACGGCCTTCAAAGTTACGGTTAGACGTCGATGCACAGTGTTCACCCGGTTGTAATTTATCTGCATTCATTGCTAAACACATTGAACAACCCGGCTCACGCCATTCAAAGCCAGCTTCCAAGAAGATTTTATCTAAGCCTTCTTTTTCAGCCTGTTGCTTAACTAAACCAGACCCCGGAACAATCATAGCTTGCTTAATGGTAGATGCCACTTTACGCCCCTTAACCACCTCAGCCGCAGCACGGATGTCTTCAATACGAGAGTTCGTACAAGAACCAATAAAGACACGATCAAGCTGAATATCAGCTAATGCTTGACCCGCATTTAAACCCATATATTGATAAGCACGTGTCCAATCATTACGTTGAACGTCATCTTTCGCTTGTTCTAAAGTTGGCACAGCTTCAGTAACAGGAATAACCATCTCAGGTGAAGTTCCCCAAGACACTTGTGGTTCAATCTCTGCGCCATTTAATTCAACAACTGCATCAAACACAGCATCTTCGTCTGAATGCAATGTGTTCCAGTAAGCAACTGCTTGGTCCCATTGCTCGCCTTTTGGTGCGTAGCTACGGCCTTTCACATATTCAATAGTTTTGTCATCAACAGCAACCATACCGACACGAGCACCTGCTTCAATCGCCATGTTACATACCGTCATACGCCCTTCAATCGACATATCACGGAAAACCTGACCACCGAATTCGATTGCATAGCCTGTACCACCAGCAGTACCAATTTTACCGATAATCGCCAACACAACATCTTTTGGTGTTACGCCTTTACCCAATACGCCATCTACACGAACTAACATATTTTTAGATTTTTTCTGAATCAAGCATTGTGTTGCTAACACATGTTCAACTTCAGATGTTCCAATACCATGCGCCAAGCAACCAAAAGCACCGTGAGTCGCTGTATGTGAGTCGCCACATACGACCGTCATGCCCGGTAAAGTTAAGCCCTGTTCAGGTCCAACCACATGCACAATACCCTGACGGATATCATTAATACTAAATTCAACAATATTAAAGGCTTTACAATTGTCATCTAAGGTTTGAACTTGAATACGAGATGTATCATCTTCAATACCAGCGATGCCTTGGTCACGTTCCTTTTTAGATGTTGGAACATTGTGGTCCGGTGTAGCAACGTTTGCACTTAAACGCCATGGTTGACGATCCGCAAGTTGCAAACCTTCAAATGCTTGTGGACTTGTCACTTCATGCAATAAATGACGGTCAATGTATAGTAAACATGAGCCATCATCACGCTGTGAAACAACGTGGTCATCCCACAATTTGTCATATAAAGTTTTGCCTGCCATGTCGTCTTGCTCCATTGGACTGGGTAATTCTGATCTTTATTCGATTATAGCCAGAGTTTTACATAAATCTAATTTATCATTTTTATAAATTAGAAAACTTTTTGGAATAAATTATAATTTCCATAAGGTACATCAAATTTAATAAATCGTTTTTGTTAATGATTATCATTTGCATAATCAATTTTTAATCTTATACTCTAATGCCTATACTAAAAATATCTAAAGTGGCTAAAGAGAATGATCATGGCTAATATCCAAAAATTCGTTATAAATAATCAACGTACCTTAAAGAAAACCTTAAGCTATTACATTATGCATATTACTGTAGCAATGCTAGTTGCATACTTTGTAACAGGTAATATCTGGATGGCTTTAACATTAAGTATGCTTGAACCAACCGTACAAGCTTTTGCTTTTTTCTTCCATGAAAAAGTTTGGGCTGCTAAAGATCGCCGCGTATCAGCCTTAGCTGAAAAAGAAACAACGGCTTAGGCTAAGATTAGTGCGGTAATTCACAACTTTCTCACTCGTTTCGCTGCAAGCATGATACGATTTTGGCTCGGCAACTTTAGCCCCTCGATTTTTCTATTCCAAGTTGAGTTGTATTATGAATCTTGCAGCCTTTGAAGCTTTTGTAAAAGTCATGGAAACAGGGTCTATCTCTGTGGCAGCAGATCAGTTATTTATTACTCAACCTGCTGTTACCAAACGAATTCACAGCTTAGAAGAATATTTTGGCGTAAAACTATTTGAATCTGCAGGCCGAGGTGTTCAGGCAACTCATGCCGCACATTCATTACTTCCTAAAGTTAAAAACTGGTTAAATGAGCTGGGTGATATTCACCATACGCTGAGCCATGAACAAACTCAGGTACAAGGCCGTTTAAAAGTCGGTACGAGTCACCATATTGGTTTGCACCATTTACCCGCACCACTTAAGCATTTTGTTCAGCAATTCCCTCAAGTTACCTTAGATGTGCATTTTGTTGATTCAGAGCAAGCCCATGAACAAGTATTGGCTGGTGATTTAGAACTAGCATTTTTAACGCTTCCTCCTTCAGGAGATGAGCGTCTTAACTACATTAGAATTTGGAATGATCCTTTAGTTTTTGTTGCTGCCCCTTTTCATCCGCTGGCACAAAAGAAGAATCTTACCTTACAAGATTTAATTGAATATCCAAGCTTATTACCCGCTGCACAAACTTATACTGCTCAAATCACTTTAGCTGAGTTTGAAAAACAAGGACTTAAACCAAAAATTACCATGAGCAATAACCCTCTTGAGTCTATTCGCATGTTAGTCTCGATTGGTTTGGGTTGGTCAGTTTTACCAAAAACTCTATTGAATCAGGATATGCAGCAGCTTGATTTAAATGTTGAGATGAATCGTCAATTAGGTATGGTATGGCATCCTGCACGTACTCAATCTAGAGCCATGCAGGAGTTAATTAAAATGATGCAGGATGCATAAAAGGCTCTTATTTAAGCATCTACTCTAATTTAATTTATCCAAGCTTTAAGAGGCTTCGAATTTGTTGCACCATTTGGTTTTCATCAAGCATATGATGTGGAATCGTCATCGTTAATAGCTGATCTGATCGAAAATGGCGGTCTACTTCAAGCATAACGTGAGTTTGATTAGGTTCCGCAACGAAAGAAACTTCAACCTCATTAAATCCGCTAAACATATGTGAAGAGACAAATTCAAGCTCTTGGTAACAACCAATCGTTGATCTAAAATTTCGCGCAGTCAGCTGCCCTTTTTCTACATCTACTGTCGATAAAACAAAGCCACATCGCTGCATAGCCTGTAGAAACATTTGCATGGCTGGAGTTGGCAGAACCTTTAGATAATCACGATCAGTTGCATCTAATCCCCAATCAACATCCATATGGGTTTGAATCCAAACACGTGCACCATTTCTTCGACAAGCAACCTCAGTAATTGGTGTCTCAAATGGTAGTTGAATACTAAAAGGGAAAGAATGTGCTTGATGTGCCGGCAAGAGGAATCGAGAGTTCACTAACCACTCTTGTAAAACTAAAGGTTGGTTAAACTCATGATCACCAGATTCGACTTCTGCCATCGTCACCAATTGCAAATAAAGACCATTAATCTCTTTATCAGATGATCCACCTTTAAAGCTAATTTCTCCATGCAATGTGCTGCCTGCTTGTAAGCTTGGGTTCTGTAAAACAGTTTCTACCGTCACACCTTGAAGACCCAAACCAGACATAATTTTACTAAACATTTTTTCTCTAACCTTTCGAATTATTTCATGTCATCTGTAGCAGCATACTTATTATTAAAGTGCATCATCTCCAGCGAGCTGAATCTTACCATCTGCAACTTCATTCATAAATTGGTTATAGTCATTTAGATTACGTTCTGCATATTCTTCTGCATACGTTTGTAATACTTCTACTATCGTATTACCTTCGCCCAGATATCCCATAAGTACATCTGCATTTCCAGATTTAGCGTGGGCATGAGCCAGGGCTAAACCGCAACTTTCAGCATACTCATAGAAATACTCATCATCCATGTCACTAAGATCAACCGAAATTTTCATATCACGTAACTGGCGTACATGAAAATGCTGATTTGATATTGAAGAGAACCCAAGAAATATATCACTTGCGGCCTGCATGAGCTGCTGACCATGCACTACACGCTCACCTTCGTGATTTACCTTGTCTACAAATAGCGGGCTGAGAATTGATGGATTCGCTTCTTTCATTTGTAAAATTAACGGTTCCCGATCTGCATCTTGAAATAATGCAATCGCTGATCGTGTACCAACACTTCCAACACCCACTACTTTCAAAGCTACATCTGTACGTTGATAACGATCAAAAAGCACTTGGCGATCATATTTCAAAGAATCACGGTATTTTTGAAAAAATACATCAACATCTTTACCAAATGGCTCATCTAGATCTGGATGCCATAATAACGGCGCATCATCCATAAAATGACGAAACCCTGTCTCTTGATCTTGCTGGGTAAGCTTCGGCAAAACAGAGTACGCAGTTCTTTTCTGTGCTGAATCGAGGTGCTTCTCGCGTTTCTTTCTTAGTTTTCGACACTCAGTATTTTCTAATAATGTACTGGCATCAACTTTTTCATACCAAACTTGGAGTGGTGAAAGTTCTGTAATTTCTAATAAGTGCTGACGATAACTATTCAGCATTATTTTAATTGCTTTTAACCCGACTTTCTCTGCAAGATGAATATCACGTGCCGCGATTACAAAACTGGTTGCTAAGCGCTTTACATCCCATTCAAATGGGGCAACTAAAGTTTCATCAAAATCATTAATTCCAAATAACAGGTTACGTTCGGGACTTGCAAAACCGCCAAAATTACTTAAATGACAATCCCCACAAATCTGTTGAAATAAGCCTGAATTTGCCTGCTCCCACGCTTGGTCAAATAGCATCAAAGAAGGCATGCCACGATAAAATGTAAATGGAGAAACACTCATCCGTTTTGCACGAATCGGCTTGAGCTTTTCTAAACGTCCTTGGTTACTCCAATCATAGACCGTTAAGGCAGTTGTACCTTTTGGTCGTTCAGAAAGCTTTGATAGGTGTTCACGTGGAACTTTTTTACGTTGAGCCTTACCTAATTTGAAGCCTTCGCTTTTATTTAGTAGTTTCCCCTGATAGCTATGACGTGTTAAATCAATACTTTCATCATTCCAAAGTTGTTTTGGTAATTTAATTGGTGTTGTTTTTGACATTATTCCCTCATTTTTAAATTAAAATTTTTTATATTCTGAAATCTTTACCAAGATAAAATTTATTTTATTAATCATAGCAATATCTTTTTTTAGCTAAGATTTATAAGAAATATTAAAAAATGATTTTAAATATAGTTAAGAGTTGGAAGACCTCAAAACTTTTCAAATTGTTCTTCCAACTCCACAATTTTAAATCGACCAGTCCTGAATGTCCCAATTGTGTTCTTGAGCCAGTTTTTCAAGGCGATCATCAGGATTTACTGCAATTGCATGCGTTGCATATTCAAGTAAAAAACGGTCATTAATTGAATCGGAATACGCCCAAGACTCAGACACGTTACGGCCTTCCAACCATGCATCTAGACGTGCAAGTTTGCCTTTTTGATAACACGCTAAACCAGCAACTTTACCCGTATATTTTCCGTCAGCCACTTCAGCATTGGTTGCTAAAATTTCGGTAATCCCAAATTCACGGAAAATCGGCGCAGTAATAAAATCACTCGTTGCCGTAATACCCACAATAGTATGGCCTAAATCTTGATGTTTTTTGATTGCGTCAAAACCTTTTGGACGCATTTGCGGACGAATGACTTTTTGCATGAACAATTGGTGGAGCTCAGTTAAGTAGTCGTTGTCATGCTGCGTTAAAAATCCGAAAACAAATTCATTATAAGCATACGGGTCAAGTTGCCCTGCTTTGTAATCTTCATAAAATTTATCATTCATCTGACGATGATGAACCGGATCAACCAAACCTTCATTGACTAAAAATTCACCCCAAGAATGGTCTGAATCGGTATTTAACAAGGTATGGTCTAAATCAAACAACGCCAGTTTCATGAAAATTCTCGTTTAAACTGAAATTTAAGAAAAAAAATGTAAATCTATCTCCGCTAGTCGATAGAAATTCGTTAAGATCGTAGCAATTTAAACATTTTACTTTGATCTTTTCGAGCTGGACATAAAAAAGTGTTTGTCCCCGTGATTAAAGTCAACGATATAGACAATATTTAGGTAGCCAAATGATCGACTCAGAAGGTTTCCGACCGAATGTCGGGATCATTTTGGCAAACGATGATGGACAGGTTTTATGGGCAAAGCGCATTGGTCACAATGCTTGGCAATTTCCACAAGGAGGCATCCAGTTTGGAGAAACCCCTGAACAGGCACTTTTTCGAGAACTGAGAGAAGAAATCGGCTTATTGCCCGAACATGTCCAGATTATTGCGCAAACCAAAGGATGGCTGCGTTATCGTTTGCCACATCGGTACATTCGGTCAGACTCTGACCCCGTATGTATCGGACAGAAACAAAAATGGTTTTTACTGAAGTTAACTGCGCCTGCAAAAAATATTCAGTTAAACCTCTCCGACCCGCCCGAATTCGATGAATGGCAGTGGGTTAGCTATTGGTATCCTCTTGGACAAGTGGTGAACTTCAAGCGTGATGTTTATCGTAAAGCCATGGTGGAGTTGTGTACACAGTTGCCGATGCAACAATTACCCTAAAAATCATTTATCTAGCAAATGATTTTTATTAAAAGTGCTGTTATAAATACATTCATAGTCTAAAAAAATACTGGAGTATACATCCATGTCAAACATGCAACTCGACACTCTACGGCGCATTGTCCAAGAGGTTAATGCGTCCGTCAGTTTGCATGAATCATTAGACATCATGGTTAATCAGGTTGCTGAGGCCATGAAAGTGGATGTTTGCTCTATTTATTTACTCGATGAACGCAATCAGCGTTATGTATTAATGGCCTCTAAAGGCTTAAATCCAGAATCTGTAGGTCATGTTTCTTTGCAACTCGGTGAAGGCTTGGTTGGTCTGGTCGGGCAGCGTGAAGAAATTGTTAACCTTGACAATGCGCCAAAACATGAGCGTTTCTTGTATCTACCAGAAACAGGCGAAGAAATTTATAACTCATTCCTTGGCGTACCAGTTATGTATCGTCGTAAGGTTATGGGTGTTTTGGTTGTCCAAAACAAACTTCCTCAAGATTTTAGTGAAGCTGCCGAGTCCTTTTTAGTTACGCTGTGTGCTCAGCTTTCTGGCGTTATTGCTCATGCTCATGCAGTAGGTAATATTGACGTATTTCGTAAGCCGAGTAATGGACCTGCCTATAAAACCTTCCAGGGTGCTTCAGGTGCAGGTGGCGTTGCTTTAGGTCGTGCTATTATTTTATATCCGCCTGCCGATTTGGGTTCTGTGCCTGATCGTGAAGCAGAAGATATTAGTGATGAACTTCGAATTTTAGATCAAGCCATTTCATCAGTACGTTCAGAGATTCGTTCTCTGGATGAAAAAATGCATGATTCACTCATGGCCGAAGAGCGCGCTTTATTTAGTGTTTTCTTAAGAATGCTAGATGAAAATGCATTACCAGCAGAAATTAAAGAACTTATCCGTGATGGACATTGGGCACAAGGTGCAGTACGTCGTGTCATTGAAAAACACACTGCCCTTTTTGCACAAATGGAAGACGACTATCTTCGTGAGCGAGTTTCTGATCTTAAAGATTTAGGGCGACGTATTTTAGCTTCTTTGCAAGAAGAAGACTCTAGCCATCGTGACCTGAGTCCGGACAGTATTTTAATTGGTGAAGAAATTAGTACTGCTGCTCTCGTTGAGTTGCCAGTAGACAATATTGCAGCGATTGTGACATCCGAAGGTGCAGCCAACTCACATATGGTGATTGTTGCTCGTGCATTAGGTATTCCAACCGTAGTTGGTGTAACTGAACTGCCAGTGAACACACTTGATGATGCAGAAATGATTGTGGATGCCTATCAGGGCCGTGTTTTTGTAAACCCTCCACGTCGTTTACGTCAACGCTATAAAGAAATTCAGAAAGAAGATGAACAAATCGCAAAAGATCTCAAACAATACGAGACCAAAGAAGCAATTACTCCAGATGGTGTGTCTGTTCAGCTCTATGTGAACACGGGCCTCATGATTGATGTTGTCCGCGGAGTACAACGTGGTGCTCAAGGCGTAGGTCTATACCGAAGTGAAATTCCATTCATGTTACGGGAACGTTTCCCGGGTGAAGAAGAACAACGCGCAATCTACCGTCAACAGTTGAGCCATTTCGCCAACAAACCTGTGGTGATGCGAACTCTCGATATTGGTGCTGATAAAGACTTGCCGTATTTCAGTATTGAAGAAGAAAACTCGGCATTAGGCTGGCGAGGTATTCGTTTCACGCTTGATCATCCCGAGATTTTTTCTTCACAAATTCGCGCCATGCTCAAAGCCAGTATTGGTTTAAATAATTTGCATATTTTATTGCCAATGGTCACTACAGTCAGTGAAGTCGAAGAAGTACTTTATTTACTTGAGCGTGACTGGATTGCAGTGCAAGAAGAAGAGCAAGTTAAAATTACCAAACCAAAAATTGGAATTATGGTTGAGGTGCCGAGCGTACTACTACAAATTGATGAGTTTGCCGAACTCGTCGATTTCTTCTCGGTCGGTTCAAATGACTTAACCCAGTATTTACTTGCAGTTGACCGTAATAATCCACATGTGGCAAACGTTTACTCACACTTTCACCCATCCATTCTACGTGCGCTAACCCGCTTAGTTAAAGAATGTCATGAATACAAAAAACCTATCAGTATTTGTGGTGAGATGGCAGGTGATCCATTATCAGCAATTCTGCTCATGGCGATGGGCTTCAATACCCTTTCGATGAGTTCGAGTAACATTTTGCGAGTAAGAAAAGCAATTTGTCATGTCCCTATGACAGATGCACAAAAATTGCTGGATGATGTCATGAAAATGAATAATCCACTCATCGTGAAAAGTTGGCTTGAGTACTATTTTAAAACTCACGGTTTAGCTGATATGGTGAAATCGAATCGAATCGTAAATGTTTAATATATAAACAATAAAGGAGAGCAATGCTCTCCTTTATTCATTTGAGATCACGTCTACTACAACTAAATATAAAAAATTTCATCTCACTATTGCCGCCATCTTAATCTATTAAATAAACATATAATCGGTTTTTTAAATCAATATTGACAATTTAATCCATTTGAAAAATAAGACTCCTACTCCTAGTATATTTACAGAGCGTTATTAAAAGATCTTACGTTGTTCCAACAATTGAAGAGGTAATTCTATGCATCGTTATTTACAAGTTTCATCTTATTTTTCCTCTTGTTTTTTAACCTTCATGCAGTAAATTGGAGGAATAACAAGTAAAGGAATCTGATGCATTATTAAATAAAAAATAATGGCCGACATCTCAGTGAAAAGACTTTTAAACGGTTTCTCTCACCATTTGTTCTTCCATTTCTTTATTTAGTAAACATGAGTTTTTAAACCAGAAGTCCAGGAAAATGAGCCCTAACATTTTTACGAAGAGCTCAATAATTATTACCCAGAGAGAATATAACCATGTCAGATGAATCAAAATGCCCTTTTTCAGGCCATAAATCAAAACCAGAAGTAACGGTCGGTGGTGGCACGCCTAGTTTACACTGGTGGCCAAAACAACTACGCGTCGACCTACTCAATCAACATTCAGAACGCTCTAACCCACTCGGTAAAGAATTTAATTACCGTCAAGAATTTAAAAAACTCGACTACTACACCCTCAAAGCTGATATCAAAAATGTATTAACCGATTCTCAAGATTGGTGGCCAGCCGACTGGGGAAATTATACAGGCTTATTTATTCGTTTAGCGTGGCATGCTGCCGGTACATATCGTATGGGCGATGGCCGTGGTGGTGCTGGTCGTGGTCAGCAACGTTTTGCGCCATTAAATAGTTGGCCTGACAATGCAAGCTTAGATAAAGCACGCCGCTTGCTATGGCCAGTTAAACAAAAATACGGTCAAAAAATATCATGGGCAGATTTATTTATTCTTGCTGGAAACATCGCACTTGAATCTTCGGGTTTCCGCACCTTCGGTTTTGGTGCAGGTCGTGAAGATGTTTGGGAACCAGACAACGACGTAAACTGGGGCGATGAAAAAGAATGGTTAGCTCATCGCAACTCTGAAGCATTGGAAGGCAGCAATCTAGCTGCAACCGAAATGGGTCTAATTTATGTAAACCCTGAAGGCCCACAAGCCAGCGGTGACCCTAAATCAGCTGCACCATTTATTCGCGCGACTTTCGGCAATATGGCAATGGATGATGAAGAAATTGTTGCCTTAATCGCGGGCGGTCATACTTTAGGTAAGACCCATGGTGCTGCCTCTGCTGACCATGTTCAGGCTGATCCTGAGGGAGCATCAATTGAACAAATGGGCTTTGGCTGGTCAAACAGTTTTGGCACTGGTGTTGGTAAAGATGCGATCACTTCAGGTTTAGAAGTGATTTGGTCACAAACACCAACACAATGGAGCAACTACTTCTTTGAAAACCTATTCAAATACGAGTGGGTACAAGAGCGCTCACCTGCTGGTGCAATTCAATGGGTAGCAGCAGATGCTGAGGCAATCATTCCAGATCCATTCGACCCATCAGTTAAACGTAAGCCAACAATGCTTACTACAGATTTGACCTTACGTTTTGATCCTGAGTTTGAAAAGATCTCTCGTCGTTTCCTTAACGATCCACAAGCCTTTGCCAATGCTTTTGCTCGAGCTTGGTTCAAGTTAACTCACCGTGATATGGGTCCAAAAGCACGTTATTTAGGTCCTGAGGTTCCGGCTGAAGATTTAATTTGGCAAGACCCATTACCTGCTGCTAGTGCTATACCGTCTACTGCCAGTATTGATGATGCAAAAGCAAAAATTGTTGCATTAGGACTATCTGCTGGTGAGCTAGTTTCCCTTGGTTGGGCTTCGGCATCCACGTTCCGTGGTGGAGACAAGCGTGGCGGTGCAAACGGAGCACGTATTGCTTTATCACCACAACGTGAATGGGACGTAAATAAAAAAGCAGTTGAGACTTTAACTAAAATTGAAGAACTCAAAGCTTCTACTCAATTATCATTAGCTGATTTAATCGTGCTTGCAGGTAACGTTGGTGTAGAACAAGCTGCTCAAGCGGCAGGTTTCAACATTAGCGTTCCATTTGCCCCTGGTCGTGTTGATGCATTACAAAGTCAAACTGATGTCGAATCTTTCCAATTACTTCTCGGCCTTGCTGATGGTTTTAGAAACTGGAAAAAAGAGGGTGTCAGCGCAACAACTGAGGCATTATTGATTGATAAAGCACAACAACTGACTTTGACTGCACCAGAGTTAACTGCATTGATTGGTGGCTTACGTGTACTGGGCACCAACTGGGATGGCTCACAACACGGTGTATTTACTCAGCAAGTTGGTGTACTCAGCACAGACTTCTTTACGAACTTACTCGACATGTCTACTGCATGGGCGCCTGTTGACTCAACAAGCGAAGTCTTTGAAGGCAAAGACCGTAAAACCGGCGCAGTAAAATTTACCGCAACACGTAATGATTTAGTCTTCGGTTCAAACTCAATCTTACGTGCATTAGCCGAAGTTTATGCTCAGGCAGATGGTAAAGAAAAATTTGTTCAAGACTTTGTTGCTGCATGGACTAAAGTCATGAATCTTGATCGTTTTGACTTAGCTTAATTTAAGTCAAAATGGTAAAAAGCCAGTTTAATTTGAACTGGCTTTTTTAATATCAAGCATCGTTTTTTAAACAGTCAGTTTGTGTCCTTCCCGAATGCAATAAAAAGGATTTGCAAGCTTTGAAGAAGCTTTAATTGCCTGTGCTAGAGCATGCTCTGGGTCTTCTCGGTCTTCATCAGTCAACTGGAAAGTTCGATAATGAATCGCAATAGAACGATGAGCCTGTAAATCGAAGTGCGCATGTAGCGCATCTTGCGGGTTCATATGAACATAGCTCATCAATTCACGTGGCTCATACGCACCTATTGGAAGTAAGGCAACTCGTGGTGCGCCATAACGAGCATGTATTTGCTTAAAATGACCCGCATAACCGGTATCACCCGCAAAGAAACAATGACCTGTTTTAGCCACAACCGAAAAGCCGCCCCAAAGTGCCTTATTCTGGTCGCGTAAACCACGGCCTGAACCATGCTGTGCAGGTGTATAGATTATTCTTAATTCGTGATAAGGAATTTCTTGCCACCAATCCATCTCAATGACATGGAACTCTTTAGGTAGATAAAAACCATTCCCGAGTCCAGTGTAAATTGGCATTGCGAATTTTTTATGTAGCCATTCAAGTGTCGCCAAGTCCATATGGTCATAATGATTATGGCTGAGCAAAACTCCATGAATCGTCGGTAATTGTTCTAGTGCAAAACCTGCTGGGCATACACGGCGTGGGCCGCGCCCTTGTGAAGGACTTGCATAATCACACCACACTGGGTCGGTAATAAAGTTATAAGGACCAATCTGAACCAATACCGTTGCATGCCCAACGAACCAGACTTGCCAATCATCCAGATCTGCCTGAGGTCGATTTTGCGGCAAAGCTACAGCCGTATTTACACGAGTTTCATATTCATTTTGAATATCCACTTTCCATGTAAAAGACTCACGCGTAACTAACCAACGCAATAACTCTTTTGAGCCACGAGCAGGTGACTTAGGCTGTTGATTATAAAAACGTGTATCCGTTTCATGCCCAGACTCGGGATGACAAAAAGGAGGTTTTATCCATGTATGCGTCCAACAGGACTGAGTCGGCAATTGATATGTTAATGTCGGCTTGTCTTTCATGGGCTTTTCTATGTTTTAGCATCAGCAGAATGGATGTGATCAGGTTTCTATCTTAACAATTAAAACAAATTAAGCTATGGCACTTACACTTATTTATCATATAAATATCCATTTTATCGTGGTCATAGCCAACCTAAGTTAAATTAGAGTGCCATAAAAAACACTTAGATGTGTTGAGTTTATGCGTCAGTAATTACCATTCTTACTAAGACTTCTTGTATAACATAACAATTAGAAGATGACGAAAAGCCGCCATAGAACCTGTCTATTTCATCTTTGTCGCCCGTAATTTTTAACTTAAGATTCTTCTGTGCAATGAAAACAATATATTTAGTAACAATTACATTTGGGTAGATCTTAGTGACCTCTAGGTTATAAATTTATTTTATTATTCTAGTTTTTGCATAATATGAGAATTTCTTAAATGAATATTTAAATCCTTTAGAAAATTCTTTGATTAATTATAAATAATGTATTTATTATTTAATTATTAATATATTTTATGAATTATTTGAGCTTATATTCCCATATTAAATCTTTAATGAAAATTAAAATTCCATTTATTTTATAAATACCTAAATCACCTTCACGCTATATCTATTTATGCTTTATACTTCACTTAAATCATAGTAAGACATTTTTTGGATTAGTCTTATGGAACTACGCCATCTCCGATATTTCATTACCGTTGCTGAAGAATTAAATTTTAGTAAAGCCGCTCTTAAACTTTTTACCGCACAGCCCTCTCTTAGCCAACAAATTAAAGATTTAGAAGAAGACGTTGGTGTACGACTTTTAAACCGCACAAAACGCAAAGTTGAGTTAACAGAAGAAGGCGAAGTATTTTTAGAACATGCTCGACTCACTCTCGCTCAGGCTGAAAAAGCGGTCGCTATGGCACGACAAGTTTCTAAGGCTAAACAGCAATTGTTACGTATCGGTTTCGTTCCCATCGCAGAAATGAAAATTTTCCCTTATGTACTTCCTAATCTGCGACTACAACACCCCGACCTTACTATTGAACTATCTAATTTAAACAATACTGAACAGCTTAAAGCCTTAAAAAAAGGAGAGCTGGACATTACGTTTACTCGTGAAAATACAGATAGTGATGAAATTCAAAGCCAATTTGTTTTAACTGAACCCCTGATTTTCTTACTTCCTAAAAATCATCCACTTGCTCAATATGATCGAATCCCAGTCCATGCTTTACAAGGTATTGACTTTATTATCCCGGCAGCCGAACAATCACAAACCTTACATAACACTATTTTAGATTTCGCTAAAACTCATAACATCGAACTGAATATTGTTCAAAAAGCAGACAGCATATTGTTCAACATTAACTCTCTTGGTTCTGGATTAGGCTGTACAATTTTACCTGCCTATGTTGCGCCTTTAGGCATCAAAAACACGATAGTTCGTCCACTTGATGTCGACTTACCAACACTTGATTTATTCGTAAACTATCGTAAAAACTCACAGTCTTTAGGCGTTCAAAAATTCATTGACCAGCTCACTAAAGTATTTCATTTAGATAAAAACTTAAACCACGCTTAATTATTACGAATAATTTTATTATTAAGCACATGATTAATAAGATCATCTTTATAAAAAAGTATAAATAAATATTCCTTCTATTTATTTTATACTTTTTATAAACAGTTTAATCCGCGGTAATATCCTATTTTATCTAATAGGTAAAATTAAATATCTCATGAATATAAATGAAAAGAATTGAAATAAAATCTATATAAAACCATATATTATTTTCACCATTTAATAAAAAATAATATATTTCCCGTGTAATAAAGGAGACTAGGAAAATGGTTGGCGTATTTCAACATCTAGGACGTAGTGTACAAAACCGCCCACATTTCTTTATTGCTTTATTCATAGGTATTGTCACAGCCGGTATTTTGACATGGTTAACGTCATGGAAATGGTCAACTATTTTATTAGTCAGCTGGAATGCTTCCGTTAGCATATATTTACTACATGTTTGGCAACTCATGAAAAGTGCCGACCATTCACAAATGCAACAGCAAGCAAAAAAACAAGATGAAAGCAAATGGGTCATTATGCTGATTGTTTTATTGGCATTAATCATGTGTCTGGTTGCTATTCTAATTCAACTGTCACAGCTCCCTTCTGACAGTTCTGCAAAGTTAGGTCATGTGGCTTTAGCTTTGCTCACCATTGTGTCTGCATGGCTTTTTATGCATACCGTTTTTGCTCTACATTATGCCCATGATTTTTATATGGCTTTATCTAGAAATGAGGAAAATGGAGGGTTAGATTTCCCTGGCACAAAACAGCCAACTTATCCTGATTTTCTATATTTTAGTTATATTATTGGTACTTCTGCTCAAACTGCGGACGTGTCAATTACCACCAAGCATATGCGTCTTTTAAACTTATTCCACGCTGTGTTGTCTTTTGGATTTAATACCACCATTTTAGCGATCTGCATTAACGTTGCTGCTGGCTTTCTTACCAATTAAAACCTTTAGTTAAAAACAAAAAAGCCACCCTTTTGGGTGACTTTTAGGAATATTAGGTTTACAGCAGTTGCCCCATAGTACTTTGTTTTAAGCCTTCACGCTGTTTGATCGTTTCAACATAACGGGTAATAGCAGGATGTGATTCAATCGCATTCATTTTTAACTGCCATAAAAGCATTGCTCCAACACTTACATCTGCTGCGGTAAATTGCTCACCACATACATACGGATTCGCTTCACTCAATCCCTGAACTAAAGCTTGATAAGCATCGTTGTAATCGCCATAGCCAACAAACATTTTTTGCTCAGGTGATACTTCTATTCCTAAAGCTTTATCAACACCCGCAGCTTCCCAAGGGCCCGCCATCACAAATAACCAACGGTAGTACAAACCACGTTTCGGATCATTCAAGGCTGGTGCCAAACCTTTATCACTAAACTTGTCGGCTAGATATGCACAGATTGCACCCAACTCATAAATAACCATATCGCCATCTACCAATACCGGTACTTTTCCAAAAGGATTAAGTTTTAGATATTCAGGCGATTTCATCTCGGTCTTATATGCGACTTCAATTCGTTCACATTCAACACCTAACTCGACTAAAAGCCAGTCAATAACTACACCACGTGACTCTTTGTTAGTATAAAGTTTAAGGCTCATTCTTATTGCTCCTTGTTTATCGTAGTTCCTAGTTTACAAATAACTTTTGTCAGTTTTTGTCAGTAGTCCTTTGCATTTCTTGTTTCCACCATCTTTGAAACAGATGTTTTTTAAATTCAGGATATATTTCCTCACTCATTTGCAAGTCATGGATACGATCTATCCGAAAATGGCGAAATGCCTGCCGCAATTCACACCAAGCAGCAAGTACAACTTTGTCATGTAAATACCCTAAAGCAAAAGGCCAAAGTGAACGTTCACTTAACCGTTTTTGTTCATCGCAATAATCGACTTTTATTTTTACTTGTTTACGAATCGCTAAACGTACTTGTTCTACTAAAGCTTCATCAACCGGATGCCAGTAATGTGTAACGCCTAGCGTCATGTCATCGATCAAATATTTCCGGTGCTCAGGTAGAACTGCATAAAGTTTAGAATAGATTGAAACGGCTGCCGATTTCATTGCCTGATCTGGAACGTCTTTCAACCACTCTAAAGCTAAAAATAGAGCTTCGGCTTCATTCTCATTAAAAGTAACCGGTGGTAATAAGATGTCTTCTTTAAGCTGAAAACCTAAGCCTGCTGAGGCATCAATTCTTACACCTTGCTCACGTAAGCTATCAATATCTCGATAGACACTTCGAACACTAATGTTTAGGCTTTCAGCCAAGACTTGTGCTGTGATTGGGTAACGGGCTTCACGGAGCTGTTGTAAAAGATTTAATAGACGAATTGAACGGCTCATTTTTCTCTTCTTATTGTTTTGTTATTCAGCTTAAAGAAAGAGGGAACGTATTCCCTCTTTAATACTATTTCAATTTAAGCGACATCTACAGTAGATAACTGAGCATACCCTCTCAAAAAGCTGTGAAGCTCTTGTACATTTTTAGCAATCGTTAAAGGTTGAAACTTTTGCAGAACTTCAACCGAATGTACGCCATAGCCTACTCCGATACGCGGCATCCCTAAACGCTGTGCCATCTCAAGGTCATAGCTACTATCACCAATCATGACTGCTTGCTCAACATTCACCCCAGTGACTGTTAATATTTCTTGCAACATGAGCGGGTCTGGTTTTGAACGCGTCTCGTTGGCAGCCCGAGTTACATCAAAAAGATGAGTACTCTGTGTTTTTGCGATTACACGGTCTAACCCACGACGGTTTTTACCCGTCGCTACGGCAAGTTTTAAACCTTGGGCTTTTAAATCATGGAGTAGTTCAGAAATACCCTCAAACCATGCATCACTAGTCGAGTTCGCGATATAGTGATCACCATATGCCTTTAAGATCGAGTCATGCAATTCCGGCGCTTCTGGAAATAAGGTCTGCATCACCTCAGGCAAGCCTAAACCGATAATACTTTTTGCGGCTTCATCGCTTAGAGGCAGTTCATGTTGCTCTGCTGCATGTTGTAAGCTGGCAACAATCTGGCCAACAGAGTTATATAAAGTTCCATCCCAGTCAAAAATAACTAATTCGGTTTTCAGACTCATTTTGCTACTCTCAAAGCCTTTAATAACTGGGTCATGTCTTCTGGTAACGGCGCTTCAATCGGTGGATAACCCGGAATATCTAAACGCATCGCGTGTAAACATAAACGTCGTGCCTGCGGACCTGCGTACTCAGTGGTGTGTCCATATTTATCATCACCCAACAAGGGATGTCCAATACTTAAACCATGGACACGAATTTGATGAGTACGGCCTGATAGCGGCGATGCATGCACCAAAGTGGCATTTTTAAAACGCTCTGCAATAACCCATTCGGTTTTACTTGGCTTACCTTCTTTAGATACACGTACACGACGCTCGCCATTGGCTAACTCATAACGAAATAAAGGAGCATCAATGAGTTGTTTATCGAGACTCACCTGACCTTTTACAATTGCCGCATAAGTCTTACGAATTTTGTGCTCACGCAACATGTCTTGTAGCAGCTTTAAAGTACTACGTTTCTTGCTAATCATAACCAGGCCAGAGGTGTCACGGTCGATACGGTGAATTAGTTCTAAATATTTTTTACCTGTCGCGGCGCGTAAAGCCTCAATCAAACCATATGCCACACCACTACCACCATGTACAGCAATACCTGATGGTTTATTGATGACTAACAGGCCTTCATCTTCATAAACCACACGGCTGAGTAGACTCTGTGCTACACTATCACTCACAGGAGCAGCGGTTTCATCCTTTTGTTCATAACGAATAGGTGCAACACGAATCTGATCTCCAATCTCTAATTTGGTCTCAGCTTTAATACGTTTTTTGTTTACTCGAACCTGACCTTCACGAATCAAACGATAAATACGACTCTTAGGTACACCCTTTAAACGCGAAAACAGGAAATTATCAATTCGCTGTCCTGCTTGATGTTCATCCACCTCAAACCAAGTGACACTTTGCCATTGCTGTGTAGAATTCATACTAATATTTAAACCTGAAATTTTGCTAAATTTGATTAATAAATGACCGATTAGCTTAGTTTTTTCACAAGAAATCTAAGCTTAGCCCATAGGCAGATGCTGCAAGGTTTGATATAGTCAGCGCACGGATACCGCCGTAAGTGAACATCTAATAGGGAATTTCCCTGATTGAAACCTCAATCAAAATGATGCTTTCATCACCAGCTCGGATTGGTCCTAAAGAATTATGCCGACGCCGAAGGCTTATTATATCGGCAAAATGACAAACTGTTGCGTTTAATTCAGTTTGTTCAAAAAAATATGTTACCAACTCTAGTTGGTTATGGAACGTAAACTGATACACATCAGACAAATCGCTCCTTAATGTTGCCTTCAGGCTAAAGCGTTGATGCATTGGAACTGCCGAAAGCACCGATACGATGAGCATTCCGTATCAAACTTCCAAAAAGAAGTCACTTCGCGCCCAATGACAGTGAAAGTCATTAACCAATGCACCGCTCCCCCGCCAGTGAAGCACTAAGGAAGTCCGATTTAAAGGTTGAAGCAGTATTGCCTACATCACAGACGAGAATCGAAGCTAAGGCTAAATGTAGCCGGTAACAGATGACTCAGACCACAAATATTTTGAGATCTGGGAAATGATCCGTCATGTTCGATGTTCGTTCAGAACCTTTAAGTTTGTGCGATATGTTTGTGTGGGTCACTATTAGGTGTCACACCCATGAAACGTATGTTGATTAATGCAACTCACGCAGAAGAAGTCCGCGTTGCACTTATCACTGGTAATCGTCTTTACGATTTTGATTTAGAGAATCGTACCCGAGAACAGAAAAAATCCAATATCTATAAAGGCCATGTAACCCGCGTAGAACCATCTTTAGAAGCTGTTTTTGTTGAATACGGCGCAGGCCGTCAAGGCTTCTTGTCTATGCGCGAAATTGCTAACAGTTATTTCCAAGCAGACCCACGACAAACTTCAAACATTCGTGAACTTATCACTGAAGGTACTGAATTACTTGTTCAAGTCGAAAAAGAAGAACGTGGCAATAAAGGTGCAGCCCTTTCTACCTTTATTTCACTTGCAGGACGTTATTTGGTTCTTATGCCAAACAACCCGAAAGGTGGCGGTATTAGTCGTCAAATTTCAGGTTCTGTACGTGAAGAATTAAAAGAAATTTTAGCTTCTTTAAATTTACCACGTGGTATGAGCGTTATTGTACGTACCGCTGGTATTGGCCGTACCCAAGAAGAATTACAGTTAGACTTACAGCATTTGCTTGACCTTTGGGCACAAATCCAAGGCACAGCGAGCTCTGGTCCTTCTCCAATGCTGGTTCATCAAGAAGCTGGTGTTGTTACTCGTGCTATCCGCGATTATTTACGTGATGATGTTGCAGAAATTTTAATTGATAGCGAACAGGCTTATAACGAAGCTTATAACTTTGTTAAAGCAGTGATGCCTCGTCAATTAGACAAACTTAAAACTTATACTTTAAACGAGCCATTATTTGCTCATTTTGGTATTGAAAGCCAAATTCAAACTGCTTATGAACGTGAAGTAAAACTTCCTTCTGGCGGTTCAATTGTGATTGACCAGACTGAAGCTTTAGTTTCAATCGATATTAACTCTGCGAAATCGACTCGTGGACATGACGTTGAAGAAACTGCGCTGAATACTAACTTAGAAGCAGCAGAAGAAATTGCTCGCCAACTTCGTCTTCGTGACATTGGTGGTTTAGTTGTAATCGACTTCATCGATATGACTAAAGAGCGCAACCAACGCATGGTTGAAGCAAAACTTCGTGAAGCAACTCAAAGCGATCGCGCACGTATTCAGTTTGGCCAACTTTCTCGTTTTGGCTTAATGGAAATGAGCCGTCAACGCTTACGTCCATCTCTTGAAGAAGCAACAGGTTATGTGTGCCCACGCTGTCATGGTACAGGCATGGTTCGTGACTTACGCTCACTTTCGCTTTCTATTATGCGTAAAGTAGAAGAGATCGCGCTTCGTGAACGTCATGGTGAAGTACAAGTAGAAGTACCTGTTGAAATTGCAGCTTTCTTGCTCAATGAAAAACGTCATAGTCTTGTTTATTTAGAACAAACTTCTAGTGTTCGTGTGACTGTTTTACCTCACCCGCACTTAGAAACACCTCACTACGAAATTCAGTACAATCCAGATGGATTTGCACCATCTAGCTACGAACGTACTGAAGCAACTCGTTCAAGTGAAAAAGAGTTAGGTTATGAATCTTCTGAATGGCATTTAGAAGAAGCTGATCATGGCCATACTCATGCTGCTCCTGCTGCCAATAACGCAGCTAATCAAAAGAAAGCAAATCAAGCGGCTCAACCTGCTGCTCAGGCAAGCGCTCAAAAAGCAGCAAGCCCTTGTGCATGGTTAGAAAACCTTTTTGTTCAAAAACAAGCTCAAACAGTTGATCAATCTCGCTCAGCACAAAATGCTGCTGCCGCAATTGAACAAATGGTGAATACAGGTGCTGTTAGCCGTGGGCAGTTTGGACAAGTCGTAGCACCAGCAGTTGCTGAAGTTACTTCGGCTCCATCTAACAATGCTTATATTTCTCAATCTCCTGTTAAGCAGGAAGCACGTGAGAATGTTGAAAAAGACGATAAAGTACAACAGCAACGTCCAAACAACAAAAAACGTAAGCACAAAGAGCAACGTGAACAACATCAGCACCACCACAATCAAGAACCACAGCAACAACAGGTTCATGAAGAGGTTGTACAGTTATCACGCCAAGAGCAACGTGAATTAAAACGTCAACAAAAGCGTCAACAGCAAGACCAGCCGCATGCACAACATCAAAATGATGGGCAACAAGCTGAACATGCTGTACCACGTCGTGACCGTAATAACCAACAACGTCCAAACCGTCCGAATCGCCACCGCGATCCAAGCGTATTAAATGAAAATCAAAATACGCCGGCACCAGCAGTTGTTGATGAAAAACAAATTAAGGTTGATTTGATTGATGCTCCACAGCATGAAGTCATGAATACAGCCTTAGTCATCAATGTTGATCAAGCACAAAGCGAAATTATTGCTTTAACGCCTGAGCAACCTGTTGAACGTACTGAAAAAGCACCTGTTGTTGAAGCTACTCAAGAACTAGCTCCAGCACCAGTTGTGGCAGTGGAAGAGACGGTAACCGCTGAAGCAGAAGCTCCTCAACCAAAAGCTGAGAAAACTCAACCGCAAGTTCAACGTGCAAGTAATGATCCTCGTATGCGTCGCCGTGAACAACGCAATGCAAAACGTGCTAAAGCTGCTGCACCATCAATTGCCCCATCGCAAATTCCAACGTTGGCGCAGTATACAATTGGCAGCTTGATCCGTCATGTTTACGGTGAAGACTGCACAGTACTGATTGAACAGTTTGGTTTAGTTCCAACATTCAATCGTGCATTGCAGAAATTTGCAGAGCAATACGCAAGTACTCTAGTGACTGAAGTCGCAGCTGAAGCTGAAGACAAAAAGCCTGTTACTCGTGATGCCGAGCTTCCAAGCAATAAGCCTTCACAAGAAGCAGAACCTGCGCCAGTACTTCCGTTGACGCCACCAAAAGAAGCGACACCACGTGTTGCTAATGATCCGCGTGAACGCCGTCGTTTAGCGAAACTTGCAGCTGAACAAGCTTTTGAGCAAGTTAAACAACAACATTCTGCACCAGAAGAAGCTGCCCCTGTAGCTGAGACTGTGGAAGAAGCCGTTGTTGCTCCTACTGCTGAAACACAAGCACCTGTTGAATCAAAACAACAACCGCTTGAGCTTGATCAGCAAGTTGAAGTAGTAGCTAATGTAGAAGAGACACCAGCGACAACTGTAGTAGAAGTTCCAGTTGCAAAACAGCCAAAAGCAGCTGCAAAAGCCAAAGCAGCTACAGAACAAGCTGTAGAGCCAACTGAAGCTTCTGCCGAGAGTGAATCAGAAGATTCTAAAGCTGATAAGGACAAACCAAGTCGTCCTCGTCGCCCTCGCGGCCGTCCACCAAAGAAAGCAAATCCTGTAGCTGAGTAAATCATTTGCTCAATTGCAGCTAATTTAAACAAACCTAGTCATTTCGATGACTAGGTTTTTTTTGTTATTTTTAACCAATTAGGTTGATTGCACTAGAAGAAAAGTTTTAAAAGCATGGTGAACCATGAAAAATACTGTACTTTTGCCAACGCAACCTTTTTTGGATTGATCGAAAAATAAATAGGATTGATATGAGCCAGACAACACAGACCGATATCATTACACTTGGGGATGTTGCCACTAGACTTCCTAGCTTCATTCCCAAAGTACCCCATATCCTGAATGGTCTTAAACAGGCTTATTTAAGAACAGCAAATACACCAACTGGATTAGGTGTAGCTTTTGAGAAAGCTGTTAAGCGAAATCCGAAAGGTATTGCTTTATTATTTGAAGATCAAAGTTACTCATACGAAGCTTTAAATGAATGGGCTAACCAGATTTCTCACTATTATTTATCTCTCGGCGCACGTAAAGGTGATGTGATTGCCGTAATGGTTGAGAACCGTTCTGAGCTTATTGCCAGTATTGTGGGCTTAGCTAAAATTGGGGTAACGATTGCGCTTGTAAATACATCTCAAGTCGGTAAAGTTCTCGCTCATAGTATCAATCTTGTAAAACCAATTGCAGTCATTGCGGGCGAAGAAGTTCATGCTGCAATTGATGAAATTCGTCAAGACTTAAACGTTCCTAAAGACCGTTTCCACTGGTTTGCAGATCAGGCTACTCGTCAAGATGCAGGAACAGCACCTCAAGGTTATGCCAATCTTGCAATAGAAATTGATCAATTCCCGAAATTCAATCCATCAACCACACATTCTGTTCATGGTAATGATGGTCTGTTTTATATTTATACTTCGGGTACAACAGGTTTACCAAAAGCAGTTATTTTTAAACATAGCCGCTGGACACTTGCCTACGGCACTTACGGCCACATTTTAAACCTTGGCCCAGATGATGTGATGTATGTTACTTTGCCGCTGTACCATGCAACAGGTGTGGTGGTTTGTTGGTGTGGGGTGATTGCAGGAAGTTCTACGCTTGCTATTCGACGTAAATATTCAACCAGTGCATTCTGGAAAGATGTTCAGAAGTTTAATGCGTCTGCAATCGGTTATGTAGGTGAACTTTGCCGTTACTTAATGGATGCTCCAACTACAGAACTTGACCGTGCTCACCGTGTAACCAAAATGATTGGTAACGGCATGCGTCCAAACATCTGGGATAAGTTCAAACAGCGTTTTGGTGTTCAAGAAGTTCTAGAGCTTTATGCTTCAAGTGAAGGCAATGTCGGCTTTAGTAATATTTTCAACTTTGATAATACGGTAGGCTTCTCCCCTATGCCGTATGCAGTCATTCAATTTGATAAAGAAAAGAATGAGCCTGTACGCGATAAAAATGGCTGGGGTAAAAAAGTTAAAGCAGGTGAAGTCGGTTTATTGGTAGGAAAAATTACCAGTCGCTCTCCATTTGATGGCTATACCGACCCAGAAAAGAATAAATCTGTGATTATGCAAGATGTCTTCAAAAAAGGTGACTCATATTTCAACACAGGTGATCTTGTTCGTAATATTGGTTTCCGTCATGCCCAGTTTGTTGACCGCTTAGGTGATACCTTCCGCTGGAAAGGCGAAAATGTATCTACCACCGAAGTTGAAAACATGGTGTGTGAATATGACAAGATCGCTGAAGCTGTCGTTTATGGTGTAGAAATTCCAAATACCAATGGTCGTGCAGGTATGGCAGCAATCACGCTTGCTGATGGTGCTGAATTAAATGACACTGACTTAACAGAAATGGTGACTGTATTTAAAAAATGCTTACCTGCTTATGCGGTACCAGTGTTTTTACGTATACAAGCTAAAGTTGAAACTACAGGTACTTTTAAGTACCAAAAGAATAAATTGAAGGAAGATGCGTTTAATCCAAGCAAAACTTCTGAACGTTTACTTGCTTTATTACCTGGTGCAAGCAGTTACTGTGACATCACAACTGAAATTTTTGACAACATTCAGGCATATAAATACCGTTTTTAGTTCATTTTTTAGCTAAACAAGAGGAAATCGTGCTTTTTATAGGCAATCATGCAAATGTTTTTAAATTTCCTCTTGTGTTAGTTGAATAACTTGCTAAAATACGCGACATCAAAACAAAGGTGGTGTTAGAAAACTTTTAGTTATCTTGCACTTCACATTCAAATGATATTTGAATGTTTGTTCAGGGTCGTTAGCTCAGTTGGTAGAGCAGCGGACTTTTAATCCGTTGGTCCCGCGTTCGAGTCGCGGACGACCCACCACTTATCTGTTTTGAACCTATTTGGGTCGTTAGCTCAGTTGGTAGAGCAGCGGACTTTTAATCCGTTGGTCCCGCGTTCGAGTCGCGGACGACCCACCAAATTCTAAAAAGCCTCTCAGTTCGAGAGGCTTTTTTATTGCTAATGTATTTTAGTTTTATGACTAAAAGATGACGATGCACTTCTTGTACAGAACATCCCTAGCCCATTCCATAAAGATTTCCAAACGTTTAGGAATATAACTCCGGTTCGGATATAAAATATTAAGTGGAAGTGATTGAGCAGTATAGGCGCTTAGTACTTCAACTAAAGTTCCCTGCTCGATTTTATCCTGAACATCGTAGTATGGAAGTTGAATAATTCCCAAACCTGCAATAGCCGCTGCAATATAGGCTTCCGTATTATTCACGCTTAAAGCACTATCCATCATCACAGTTCCATCTTGATATAAAAATACGCCCTGTTTTTCTCCTACGGCTCCTGCATAGTTAATGAGTTTGTGTTGAGATAGATCTTCTAATTGTTCAGGAATACCGTACTGTTCTAAATAGTCAGCACTTGCACAGTTCACCATAATCAAGTTTCCAACGAACTTCGCAATTAAACTACTATTATCTAGCTGCCCCACCCGAACAACACAATCGATTCCTTTCTCGATTAAGTCAGTGATGTCATCAGAGCTATGAATTTGTAAATGGATATCTGGATAGCGGCTATAAAAATCGGGCAGTTCAGGAATAATCACTTGATGCACGATTCGGCTGGGCATTGAAATTTTTAGCGTGCCACGATAATGCTGCTTTTGTGCCTGTATAAGCTGTTCGAGCTGTTCATAATCAAATAATAGATTTTGACACTCAGGTAATATTCGTTGTCCATCTTGGGTAAGGCTTACTTTACGCGTAGTACGATGAAATAAGCGTACTCCATAGTGAGTTTCTAGCTGTTGAATTGCGCTCGTCACTGTCGAACGAGGCAAATCAAGCTGATTCGCCACTTCACTAAAGCTTTGTCGTTTAGCGACTTCTGTAAAAATAAAAAATTGCTGCAACCGATCCATTTAATTGTTCGTATTTTTTGAATAGTTAAACCAAACTAGCATAATTGATCAAAAATTACCGCCAATCTAGACTAAAAACACATTAAAACAAGTCAGCATAGGAACAACCATCATGACAACTCATACTCTTAAAGATAAAGTTGTATTGATTACAGGCGGTGCAAAAAACTTAGGTGGACTGATTAGCCGTAAATTTGCAGAACAAGGCGCCAAAATCGCGATTCACTACAATAGCGCTGAAACTCAAGCAGATGCTGAACAGACGCTCGCAGATGTAAGAGCATTCGGTGTAGATGCCGTTTTAATTCAGGCAGACCTAACGGATATTGATAATATCGAAAAGCTATTCTTAGACACTAAGCAGCATTTTGGCGGAATTGATATTGCCATTAATACAGTTGGAAAGGTTTTAAAGAAATCTTTTTTAGATACCACAGAACAAGAGTTTGATAGCATGAGCGATATCAACTCAAAAATTGCCTATTTCTTTATTCAATCGGCAGGGCGTCATTTAAATGACGGCGGCAAGATTTGTTCAATCGTGACTTCTCTTCTTGCAGCCTACACTGGACTCTATTCAACCTATGAAGGTTTAAAAGCACCTGTTGAGCATTACACACGTGCTGCATCAAAAGAATTTGGTGATCGTCAGATTTCTGTGACTGCTGTTGCACCTGGGCCTATGGATACACCTTTCTTTTATGGTCAGGAATCTGCCGAAGCAGTGGCTTACCATAAATCAGCTTCAGCTTTAGGTGGACTCACCAAAATTGAAGATATTGAACCTCTAGTTCGCTTTTTGGTAACTGATGGTTGGTGGATTACAGGACAGACTATTTTTGCAAACGGCGGCTATACCACTCGCTAAAATCAAAAAGCCGCATCTCAATGTGCGGCTTTTTAATTTGCTTCTTTATAAGAACTCTTCTAGTACCGAATTTAAGAAAATATGTCCCTGCTCAGTACAAGCCAAACGACAATGATCATCGACCAATAGCTTTCTAGCTCGTAGTGAAGTGAGTACTTCATTTAAGTGATCTAGGCTTAAACCTGTGCGCTGCTCATATAACTCAGCTTTTACGCCATCATTTAGACGTAAAGCATTCATCATGAACTCAAAAGGTAACTCTTCTGCCTCAATCTTTTTCATTTGCAAATGTTCGGCTGGAACCTTAGCCAAATAGTCTTTCGGTAAGCGAGTTTTTTGGAAACGGTACACACCATCTGGTTGTGTGACTTTGCCATGTGCCCCTGCACCAATCGCAAGGTAATCACCAAATTCCCAATAATTTAAATTATGAGCTGAAGGCTGCTCTTTACGCCAAGCTGACACTTCATAATTTATAAAACCATTGGCTTTTAGATAAGCCTCACCCTGCTCTTGAATATCTTCTAGCACTTCATCTTGAGGTAAAACGGGCTGCGTACGGAAGAATACTGTGTTTGGCTCAATAGTCAGTTGATACCAACTGATATGTGTCGCGCCATGCTCTACAGCCATCTTTAAATCATAAAGTGCTTGCTCTAGCGTTTGCTCAGGTAGGCCATGCATTAAATCGACATTAACTCGCTTAAAGCCTGCTTGTCGTGCCTGCTCTATTGCATCCATAGCATTGTTGGCTGAATGAATACGCCCCAGTTTTTGCAAGTGCTCTGTATTGAAAGTTTGCACACCAATCGATAAACGATTAATACCTGCGTCTAAATAGCCTGCAAACGGGTCATGTTCTAGTGTTCCGGGATTTGCTTCTAGGGTGATTTCACAGCCATCTTCAAATTTGAGTAATGACTTAAGCTGTTCAAACAGCCACGCATAGCCTTTAGCAGAAATAAGTGAAGGCGTTCCACCACCAATAAATACACTATGAATTGAACGTCCCTGAGCCATCTCAACTTGAGTTTCAAAGTCGGCCACCAATGCTTTTAAATAGGTTTGCTCGAGTTCTGCCGAAAGCGCTCCATCTGGTACGGCATGCGAGTTAAAGTCACAATATGGACATTTACGCACGCACCAAGGCATATGGATATATAAAGATAAAGGAACAGAAGCAGGGTTTAATACGGCCAAGGAGCAGGTCCAATTTACACAATATTTCTATTTTAACATGACTGCATCAATGGGCTTATGAAAACATACCTTAATTGCTTTAGACTGTTTTTAAACATACTTAAATATTGATAAAAATGATGAAATTCTCTAGTCAACTTTTCCTGATCTTACCTCTAGCTATGGGAATCGGTGTTGCCATGGCTTTTCAAACTGCAATCAATGCTCAACTGCGCGAGCAACTACACTCACCGTTGCAGGCAGCTTTATTATCATTTTTCATAGGTACTATTGTTTTAGCCGTTATGGTTTTTTTCCAAAGTGCCGAAAAGCCCTCTTTAAGTGAAATAACAAATATTCCATGGCTTCTTTGGACAGGAGGATTCCTTGGGGTTTATGCAATTAGCATGAGCATTTATACTGCACCTAAACTTGGTTTTTTAACCTTTACAGGGCTAGTCGTTTTTGGGCAATTGCTCATTTCAATGTTGCTTGACCATTTTGGCTGGTTAGGTACAGAAAAGACACCTGTTACATGGCAACGGTTTCTTGGTGGCGTGATCATCTTTGTCGGTGTGTTACTCACTTTGCAACGTTAGCTTCATTTTTATATTTAAAAAGAGTACCTTTTGTGTCGAATGTCACATCTTTTCGGTCTGAATTAAAACAACTCTTCCACTTAATGCTACCGATTTTAATTACCCAGTTTGCTCAAGCGGGATTTGGGTTAATTGACACTATTATGGCTGGGCATTTATCTGCAACCGATTTAGCAGCAATTGCGGTAGGTGTGGGCTTATGGATCCCAGTCATGCTCCTGTTCAGTGGCATTATGATTGCAACTACACCTTTGGTCGCTGAAGCAAAGGGCGCAAGAAATACAGAACAAATTCCTGTCATTGTCCGTCAATCCTTATGGGTCGCCCTCATTTTAGGTGTAATGGCTATGCTCATTTTGCAGCTTATGCCATTTTTCTTGCATGTGTTTGGCGTACCGGAGAGCCTACAGCCTAAAGCAAGTTTGTTCTTACATGCGATTGGTTTAGGTATGCCAGCTGTGACCATGTACGCAGCCCTACGCGGTTATTCTGAGGCTTTAGGCCATCCACGTCCTGTAACGGTCATTAGCTTACTGGCCTTAGTGGTTTTAATCCCTTTAAACATGATTTTTATGCATGGATTAGGGCCAATACCTGCATTAGGTAGCGCAGGCTGTGGTTTTGCAACCTCCATTTTACAGTGGCTCATGCTAATTACTTTAGCTGGCTATATTTATAAAGCTTCGGCTTACCGTAACACGTCTATTTTTAGCAGATTCGATAAAATTAACCTGACTTGGGTAAAAAGAATCTTACAGCTTGGCCTACCCATCGGTTTAGCCGTGTTCTTTGAAGTCAGTATTTTTAGTACAGGTGCATTGGTACTTAGCCCACTAGGTGAAGTCTTTATTGCAGCGCATCAAGTTGCAATTTCAGTTACCTCTGTGCTGTTTATGATCCCGCTTTCACTTGCGATTGCCCTGACCATTCGTGTGGGAACCTATTATGGTGAAAAGAACTGGGCTTCGATGTACCAAGTCCAAAAGATTGGTCTAAGCACGGCAATATTTTTTGCCTTATTGACCATGTCTTTTATTGCTCTAGGTCGTGAACAAATTGTCTCGGTTTATACTCAAGATATAGATGTAGTTCCTGTTGCCATGTATTTACTCTGGTTTGCAATGGGTTATCAGCTGATGGATGCATTGCAAGTGAGTGCCGCAGGCTGTTTAAGAGGGATGCAAGATACGCAAGCACCGATGTGGATTACACTCATGGCATATTGGGTGATTGCTTTTCCTATCGGACTTTATTTAGCACGTTATACCCATTGGGGTGTAGCTGGCGTATGGTTAGGCTTAATTATTGGTTTAAGCATTGCTTGTGTTTTATTACTTTCAAGGCTTTATTTAAATACCAAACATTTAAGCAAAACCTAATAAAAAAGCCGATTATTCATCGGCTTTTTTATTTTATGCAGACTTGGCTCGCGGGCTTGCTCCAATTTGCCAGACAAAGGGCAAATCGGTACGGTTTACTTCCCAATCTCCAATCACCTTTTCTTTATAGATGAGCGGATTATGTGAAGACACCGTTCGAGCATTACGCCAGAAACGGTCGAGTTGTTTGACCTGACTACTTGCTGACGCGCCCAAAGCATTAAATAATTGGCTGGTTAAATCGAGTACCAAATTAGAAATCACCACCTGTCCTTGCGCCGACTCAAGCTCTGCATCTACATTAAACTGATGTTCTTTCACCTCTAACTCACTAAAGTGACTTTCATAAGCCTTCTGCAATGCTTCAGCTGTTTTAATCGTAATTGCTAGACTTCCGTAAGCTTGAGCAGAGGCTTTACCCACCACCTGTAAAACTTGTGGGTCATGACGAACAATGTCTCCATTACCATGACTAAAAATACGTTTTCTCTCACGAATCTCCTGACTAAAAGTTTCTACTGCCGCATGTGCAATACCCGTTAAAGTTGCAAGATGGACGACTTGATAAAAAGCAGTTTGATATTTAAAACGCTGGTCAAATGGAATAAGGTGCGAAGCCGGCAAGTGAACCTGATGTACTTTTAAAGTACCGCTACCCGTCGTCTTTTGACCAAAGCCATCCCAATCATCAATCACACTCACGCCTGTTTCATGGCGATAAATAGCAGCAATCACATGGCGGTCATTTACTTCATCGTAAGCAAATAAATCGATCCAGTCAGCAAAGATACTTCCCGTTGAATAGTACTTTTCACCATTCACTACCAAGTTGCCCGAAGCATCTTTGGTTACTCGTGTAACGACATCACCGATTTGCACATTTCCAACTTCGGTCCATGCATTCCCAACTAAATCACCTTGTACAAAACGCTGAAACCAAACCTCTTGTGAGTGCTCTTTATGGGCAACTAAGCGGTCTTCAACAAAAGCGAAGTGTCCACGCAAAGCTTGCACAATATTCGAGTCTGCTTGTGCTAACTCTGCTAAAAGCTGGAAAAGTTGCGGTAATGACACCCCATCTCCACCATATTTAACCGGAACACGTACCGCACCTAACTTGAGTTCTTTTAACCACTGAATCGGTTCAAAAGGCAAGATTCGTTCTTTTTCTCGCTGAATTGCACCTTGGGCAATTTTTTCAAAAACTGGGCGAAATCTACTTGCGACCTTTTCATAATCAGCGCCAACAGACAGTTCTTCTAATTCAATTTGGGTAATCGTCATCTTTTTTCTCCTAATCTTATTTTTTATTCACTTTAGCTCCATGCATGACGAGGTGGATGGATGCCATTGAGGTAGTAATTACCGACAATGTGATATTTCCAACGCACAGGATCATGCAAGGTATGAGTGCGAGCATTACGCCAATGGCGGTCCAAATTAAGCTCAGACAAGGTCGATCGTGTTCCCGACAATTCAAAAAGCTTATTCGCTGCTAAAATCGCAACTTCTGTAGTGAGTACTTTTGCTTCAGCAACCAGTAATGTCGCTTGGTTTACATGCTCTTCTGTCGTTTCGGCAATCGCCTGATCGATCGCATCTCCTGCTAAATCTAATACCGCTTCTGCTGCACGCAGCTTAATTTTTAAATCACCAATATTTGCAATTGTGTAAGGGTCATCGCTGGCTTTTTCCAAACCTGAGTCGACCCATGCACGACTATGATTTTTGACATAGTGAATTGTTTCTTCAATTGCACCACGTGCAATACCAGCATCCACAGCAGCTTGAATAAATTGTGAAATTGCACCTGCCGGTGTAGGGCGTTCGAAAGCCTGATAAATCGGGATTAGATATTCTTCACGTACTGCAACCTGATTAAGTTCAACGGTTCCACTGGCCGTGGTTCGTTGCCCAAAACCGGACCAGTCATTAATAATATTAACCCCTGAAGTCTCCCGAGGAACTAGCGCTGCATAAGGCTGCCCCTGTTCATTTACAGCGACAATGGGAACCCAATGTGCAAGCAATGCGCCTGTTGCAAAAAACTTCTTGCCATTAATTTCATAACCGTGCTCTGTCTTTTTTAATGTGGTAGTGAGGTCAGCCACCGTTTTGCTATGCTTTTCTGAAAAGGCATTTCCGAAACGAATCCCCCTCAACACTAAGTTAAAGAAAAATTGTTGTTGTTCTGGGCCTGCATCAAGGCGTAAATGTTCAATAAAAGCCAAGTGATTTTGGGGAAGCTGTGCAAGAGATGGATCAACACTCGCAATTGTTTTGATGACCTCAGCCAAGGTTCGATATTTGACTTGTGCACCACCAAATTGCTTGGGAACCGTAATAGCCCATAAGCCACTTTGTGAGAACTGTTGAATTTCGTTTAGAGGTAAACGGCGCTCTCTGTCTCGCTCAGATGCTTCTTGTGCAAACTCTTGAGCAAGTTGTTTGGCAAGCTCAATTGCTTCTTCATCAGAACGAATAATATGCGCATCTTTTGACTGCTCAAACACAGATAAAGGAACCGCCTGAGACCGCCCATGGGCCGAACTTAAACTTGTCATAACTTTTGTTATCTCTATTTTTATTTAACCTGTTATTCACATTACCACCAAAAAAACAGGCACTTTATAGATATTAAAGCTTTGTTTATGAAATGGATTTTCACAAGCTTTTCATTTTTTTTACTATAAAAATAACATTTTGTTTTTCGAAAAATTTCTTACATGAGATAAACAATTTCATATAGGCTTTTTAAGCTTTGTCACCTATGATCAAAACTAGGCAATATTATGTTGTAGTCAATGAGGTATCGAAGATATGGCAAAGAATGCAAGTTCACCCGGCAAACGATTTATGAAACTTGCAGGAATGACCGCGAGCATTGCAACGAAAACCGTTTCTAACTCGATTCGAAACTTGACCGCAGATGAAGAGCAAAAGCTGGCTTCAAAAACCAAGTTATTTCAGGATATTGGTTTGCAAATTGCCGACACCTTAGGCGAAATGAAAGGTGCCGTCATGAAAGTCGGCCAAATTGCATCGCAATATAAAGATATCTTCCCACCCGAAGTTGCTAAAGCGATTTCTAAGTTGCAGCGCCAAGCTCCCCCTATGCCCTTTGCTGCTATTCAGCAACAAGTTGAACGCGAGCTTGGCAAACCGCTGAATGTTGCCTTTAAATCTTTTGATCAAGAACCTTTTGCAGCTGCTTCAATTGGTCAAGTTCATAAAGCTACTCTACCTAGTGGTGAACAAGTTGTAGTGAAAGTTCAATATCCTGGTGTTGATGAGGCCTGTGAAAGTGACTTAAAACAAGTACGTTTGGCACTTCGCTTAATGGGTGTACTTAAAATTGATAAAAAGTTGCAAGATCAGCTTTTTGCAGAGATTCAAGATAGTCTGTCAGCAGAGCTTAACTATGAAATCGAGGCTCAAAACCTTGAAGTTTTCAAAACATTCCATAGCCAATTAGATGACAAAATTATCATCCCGACTGTTTATAAAGATTACTCTTCAAGACGTATTTTAACCTTGAGTCTCGAACAAGGTGACAGTATTGAAACTGCTAGCGCTTGGCCTATCGAAATTCGAAATACCATTGGACGCCGCTTGATTCGTGCTTTAGGTCAGGAAATGTTCTTTTTAAAACGTTTTCACTGTGACCCTCATCCAGGTAACTTTGCTTTCCGCCAAGATGGCAGTGTCATTATTTATGACTATGGCAGTGTTAAAACGCTTTCAAATGAAATCGTGCAGCACTTTAAACGCTTAGTAAATGCAGCTCGCCATGAAAATATCGATTTGATCGAAACAGAATTATTTGAACTACATTCACTTGCTGAAAAAGGCAAATTCCCGAGTGATCTATATAAACTCTGGATTGAAGTATTATTACGTCCGCTTACCACTACTTATGATTTCGCCGAAAACTCATCACACCATGATGGCATGTTACTTGTGAAAAAATCTTTGAAGTATTGGGATGTCTTTAAACCCTCACCAGATACTTTAATGGTCAACAGAACCATTTCAGGGCATTACTGGAACCTGATTCACTTAAAAGTTCATGACAATCTAAACGATCTATTTGAAGAGCTTGTACCGCCTTCTAACTAACTTAATTTACTGATCAATGTAGCCCTTTATGGGGTACATTGACTTTTTAATTGTTATGTTATAACATTTCTTTAATCAAAAATAATTTAGGACAATCTCTCATGCGTAAAGATATTCATCCTGCTTATCAACAAGTGTTATTTCATGACACCAATGCAGACGTGTACTTCTTAATTGGTAGTACTCTTCAGTCTAAACAAACCAAAGAATATCAAGGGAAAGTCTACCCTTATGTCACTCTTGATATTTCAAGTGCCTCACACCCTTTCTACACAGGTGAAGTACGTCAAGCAAGTAACGAAGGCCGTGTAGCAAGCTTCAATAAACGTTTCGCTCGCTTTAATCGTAAGAGTTAATCTTGCGTTAAGATTTGACCAATACACTTAAAACATTGGAAGCCTAAGACTATCTCCTCCACTTAGGCTTCTTTTTTTATGTGTATTTTTTCATCATTTCTAAACTGTGTATAAAAGAAAACTTATCCACAAGTTGTCTAAAAACTCTTCTGTTTTTTTTCAATAACCCCTCAATTTTTATAATTGCCAAGCTTCCAAAGCGCCTATTCGATGCTATGCTTAAGCCCTCATTTGTTAGGAAGTTTAAGATAATGGCACAAGAGTTACTTGCCCAATTACAAGCAGGCACAGCAAAATTTTCAGACGTTTTAGCTCATATTGAAGCACGTTACCAACATACTCCAACAGCTTTTCAAAATGGTGCACAGCAAAACGCTGCTACTGAAAATCAAGGCAGTGCAAAAGTTTTCTCTTTTGCCAAGTTACAAGGGTTAGACCAAGCACAAACTTTAAGTTTATTTGCAGAACACTACGCATCTGTATTGGCTACACCAGAAGGAACTGATCATCAAAATATTCGTCAGTTTATGCAAAATGGTTGGGATGGTGTGAAGTTTGAAGGTCAAGCTTTAACTGAAAAGTAATAGATTTAAATAAATAATAGAAACGACTTAATTTTTATTATGAGGATTGCCTTAAATGGAAGTGATATCCAAATGATGGATTGTATAGGCTAAGCTTACTTTTCAAGGATGAAAAGTAACAAAAATCCTTTGTTGCGCTGATGCTACATCCATGTAGCACAGCGAAACGACGGCATCCATGCCGTCTGTCACGATAGTAAATGCCTTATTTTTCTTAATTATTTTATTAGCCCCTTACATTCGATACGCGATAACGTCATTCGCAGCCTGCGTGGTGTCAATAAAAGATCGTTTTTGCAAAGCATAAGATAAATGGATTCAGTGAACAGGTTCTGCGAATGACAGATGCCTTTGGTTACTTTGGGCAAAACCAAAGTAACTTAATTAGCTGCTTCCATTAGATAACTCAACGATAAGACTCCGTCGTGAAAATCCTACCCAACACTCAACTTCGATGAGCTCTCACAACTTGAAATCATGGTCAATTCTTAAATATAAAAACTCAATGCCCCGCTACCCAATGATAAGTCGCTAACCCCAAACACGTAAAAATTAATGATCCAATTAAATGGATGGAGATCCCCAACATCGCCATTCCCAACTTACCACTTTGTAATAAAGTGACGATCTCAATCGAGAACGTTGAAAAGGTAGTTAAAGCACCACAGAAACCAGTAATCACAAAAAGCTTATAGTTCGGACTTAAATCACTTTGAGCAAAATAGGCAATTGCAAAACCAATAATAAAACCACCGACCAAATTAACAGTGACAGTACCCAGTGGAATCTGCGGGTAAATCGGGTTGAGTTTTAAACCTAAAAACCAACGCAACCACGCCCCTAGAACTGAGCCTAAAGCAATTGAAAGTAGAGAGTAATACATAGGACCACCCCTTTAGATAGACGCTAAAAGAGCAAAAAATAATGAAGGGAAATATGACACAGCGTACTCCAAGAATAAGCAGAGTACGCAATAACCTACGTACCCAGCGATATAAATACATGAGGGTAACGTAGGCATCATTAGCCAATATGGCGGTTTTTCAAGGGAGGAATGCCATCTCCCTGTTTTAAGTATATTAGATCATCTTGAATTTGATTTAAACATACTTTTTAAAATCATGGGCGTTCAGCAAATTGTGGTAAATCGTCACAAATACTTTCCCATTCTGCCTTAGAAGCAGCAAAAATATGCATAGTCGGTTTTTGGTCTAATGGTGTATCAAGTGTGCCAATTCTTAAGCGATATAATTCAGGCTGCGCATCACGAGAACTAATAAGCGGTGAACCACATTCGCTACAAAACCAGCGGTACACACCGTTCACAGCAAATTTTTTGACTAGGTCTTCACCTTGGGTAATTTTAAAATCTGTACTGTTGATAGGAGCATTCGTTGCAAATGCTGTTCCATTAGCTTTTCGGCATCTTTGACAGTGACACTGAATAATATCTCCGATATCGCCCTTAATTTCATAGCGAATACCCTGGCATAAACAACTTCCTTGATAAACTGTTGAAGCTTGAGACATGTGCTCGTAAATCCTATTATTATTGATCGCTCAAAAATAACACTTTTCACCTATCAAACATAGCATCAAATTATCCTGTTATTTCTCTAAGAATGAATGCACGCCTTCACCAGCCGCTCGCCCTGTAGCAAAGCATGCTGTAAGTAAATATCCACCTGTAGGAGCATCCCAATCCAGCATTTCACCACAACAGAATACACCTGAAGTTTGTTTAAGCTCTAAGCTTTCAGTTAGTGCATTCTGCTTAACACCACCAGCACAGCTAATCGCTTCTTCAATTGGTCTAAAGCCCTCTAACTTAATTTGAAGCGCTTTGATTCGCTGAGCCATAGCCTCTGGTTGGTTCCATAGTTCTTTATCAACAACTTCTCGAATTAAGTTAATCTTGGCCGTGTCTAAGCCTGCTTTACGCCAGATATTGGTGAGCGATTGTTTTTTACTAACCTGTAATTTTTTAACTAACGGTGTAAGCTCTACATCAGGCAATAAATCTAAAAACAAATTTAAGCTTTGCCCTTGTTTTTGCTGCTCTCGTAAAGCACGTCCAAGTTTATAAATAACACCACTTTCTAAACCATAGTGAGTAATCACAATATCGCCATGTGTAATCTGACTAGGATCAACCCACGCATTGATACGTTTTAAAGGCTCACCAAAACAACTTTCCATAAAAGCTGACCAAGTGTGAAGTACACCAGCATTACTTGGCTGGAAAGGCTCAATATTGGATTGATCCATCCATTGCTGCCATGCACCATCACTACCTAATTGTGACCAAGATACAGCCCCACAAGCCAACACGACCGCATCGTATTGCTGGGTAAAGGTTTCAGTGCTTTGATTATTTTGGTTTTCTAAAGTCACCGTTGTATCTTGTAAATTAATACAACGATGTCGATAAAAGAATTTAACTTGCTGTTCTGCCAAGTGTTTTAGCCAAGCACGCAGTAAAGGAGCCGCTTTCATTTCGACAGGAAAAATACGTCCTGAAGTACCAACGTAAGATTCAATTCCAAGATTTTTCATCCAGTTTTGAATCCAGACTGCATCCCATTTTTCAACCCACGGTTTGAGCCATTCTGCATGGTCATAGCGCTCAATAAACTGCACTAATGGTTCAGCATGCGAGATGTTTAACCCCGTTTTACCTGCCATCAGAAACTTACGTGCAGCTGAAGGTTTTTGCTCGTATACATCAATATCATAAGCATACTGGCTCAGCACCTCAGCTGCCATTAAACCAGCCGGACCCGCACCAATAATGGCAACCCGCTTATTCGCCATGCACTTGACCTTGTAATGGGGCAAACTCATCAAAACGTGTGCTATAACCTTCAGGTTTAGTGATCACAAGCTGTTGGCAAAGTTCTCCACGTTCTAAATACTTAATTTCAAAGTGAGTACGTGCAGATGTTTGAGCAATTTTTTCTTTTTGGTAAGGCAGCTTCCAGACATTAATTAATTGTTGTTCAGCTTCTTCAATATATTCAGGAATATTACTTGCCAAAGTAATAGTTCCACCTGTTTGCAGGCGTGAGATTAAGAACTCAAAAAATGGCATATTCAACCAGCGCTGTGCTGGATTATGGGGTTCTGGGTTTGGATAGAGAATAAAGAAATGTTCAACTTGAGCAGGATGTAGTGCATGTACCACCCACGGTAAAGCATCTGCATGTACAGGAATTAAATTATCTCTTGGTTCCAGACCGTGCTGTTTTTGCATTGCCAAGAATTTTTCTCGGGTTCGTTCAATTGCATACAATGTGTGCTGCGGCTGTTGCCCGCTAAAAAGCAAAGCATGTTTACCCTTGCCCGCTCCAATTTCTACACAAATTGGGGTATTTTCAATTGGGGTAAAATCGCGAGGCGCTTGCATACGTTGTGCTTGAAATTGACGAATCGGCATAATCACATCAAACTAAATAAAAATCGGCATAAGTCTAACAAGTCACCTGACTTTTGCCTAATCTATTTCTCTTCACTTTGAGGATATCGCTTTATGCCACGTACATTTCCCTGCCCACGTTGTGGTGAACCAAGTGTTTGGGAAGGTAACGAATTTCGTCCATTTTGCTCTGAACGCTGTAAATTAATTGATTTAGGTGCGTGGGCAAATGATGAATATAGACTGCCTACCCAAGATGCGCCTCAGCATAACAAGGGTAGTCAAAATGAAGATGATTATGAGGATTAACCAGCTTTACCCGCGACAAACGGGTTAAATTGTTTTTCATAGCCAATGGTACTCATTGGACCATGCCCAGAAATAAACTGAGTATCATCTGGCAAACTAAAGCATTCACGTTGAATCGATTCAATCAACTGATCATGGTTACCACGTGGGAAGTCTGTTCGCCCAATCGAACCTTTAAACAGAACATCGCCTGTCCAAAGTAAGCCATGGTTTTTATTATAGAAAACCACATGACCTGGCGTATGCCCCGGTGCAAAGCGTACTTCAAATTCATCTTCGCCCAGTTTTAGTACTTCACCACCTTCAAGCCATTGATCGACTTTGACAGGTTGTGGAATTGGAAAGCCATAACGTGCTGATACTTCTTGAATCATGTCTAGCCAGAACTGATCTTCTTTGTGTGGACCAATAACAGGAACGCTCCATTCTTTGGCAAGCTCGCCTACTGCTCCTGCATGATCTAAATGCCCATGAGTTAGCCACAGAGCCTTCACTTTTAGACCTAAGGCTTCAACTTCTTTTTTCAAAACAGCAGCATCACCACCCGCATCAATCAAAACTGCTTCTTTCGTTTCACTGTCCCAAACAAGGGAACAGTTTTGAGCAAATGCAGTAACTGGAACAATTTTGACTTGCAGCATAAGAACCTCTGGCTAAAACGCAATTAACGGTGGGCTAAGGTATAAGTAAGGGCATCAAGATTAGCCTGAACTAACCCTGCAAGCAAATCAATATGAGCTTGATCGCTATTTAAAGCAGGAATATAAGCATAGCTGCCACCACCAGCTTGTTGAAACAACTCAGCATTTTGTATGGCCAACTCTTCAAGTGTTTCCAAGCAATCAGCAGAAAAAGCTGGGCTTAATACCTGTACTGACTTAACACCTTGCTTCGCCCAATCTTGTAAAAGCTGATCTGTATAAGGTTTAACCCACTCTTGTTTTCCAAAACGTGACTGAAAGCTAATCGCCCATTCATCATCTTTCAAATGTAAGGCTTCAGCGACTAACTTTGCTGTGATGCGACAACGGTCTGCATACGGGTCGCCTTTGTCTGCATAAGGCTGTGGAATACCATGAAATGACATCAACAGTTTTTCAGGTTTCCCATGTTGCTCTTGGTAAGCTAAAACACTTTCTGCCAATGCCTGAATAAACATTGGATGCTGATAGTAGTCTTTAATAATTGTTAGACCCGGCAAGTTTCGCTGGGCTGGAATCCACTTGGCAAATGCATCGTATAGCGGTGCTGTAGAAGTGGCTGAATATTGAGGAAATAAAGGCAATAGAATGACATGCTCTTGCGGGTTAGCGGCCAGTTTTTCTAAAACTGCATCAATACCCGGATTACCATAGGTCATCGCCGGTATCACGGTTAAATCAAACTGATTATTTTCTCGCTGCAAATAAGCCTGAATACGTTGAGTTTGCTCAAACACAATTTCACGCATGGGCGAATCTTTTGACCATACCGAAGCATAGGCATGTGCTACCCTTTTTGGGCGAAAAGGTAAAACAAACAGATTTAAAATAATCCACCAAATGAATTTCGGTATTTCAATTACACGTGAATCAGATAAAAACTGCTTTAGAAAACGGCGAACCGCAGGAACAGTGGCCTCATCCGGTGTACCTAAATTCGCTAAAATGACAGTAACTTTCGGTTTTTGTTCAAACGACATGTGTAAATGCCTTTCAATTCATCTTATGTCACTAATGTAACAGCTTTTATTGTCATATATAAATTGAATCGCTCTAAGCTTTTAATCGAATGCCCCGATGGCTCCATTTATAGCTAAGTAATAACTTTTGAGCTTTAGCTGTGACTTTCCATAAGCTATAGGATTGTTCATTCTGAGTTGGAACAATCCAGCCCTGTGACTGCATTTGCTTTTTTATCCGAAACAATGCCTTATGGTTAATCTGAGCGCAGGCGACAGCATGAGCACGAGGTAACTCCTGACGAGCATCTTCTAGGCCAGCCTGATTTAAATATTCATTTAAACATGTCCCAAAATTCTCTTCTGGTGTCGCTCTTTCAAACTGCTTTGCCAATATACTTAACAACTGCGACCAAGTCATTTGTCGTTGTCGTTTCAGCTCTTTAAAATTGCCATCCTGAAATGCTTGAATTTGATATTCAAATGCAAAAACATCTTGAGGAGCAACTTCATTTACTTGAGTTGATGACTCTGTTAATTGCTGTTCTAACTGTAAAATTTTACTTTTTAATAGCTTAATTTCATCTTCTAAGTGATGAGCCTGATGAGCAGGAACCCAACCTTGTCCTATATGCTGTTCAACCATTAAAGGCATATTTAAACGAACAGCCAACTCTAGTTCACGTGGAGTTTTAAAGTAAAAAATATGATTCACATCAAGTAATAATTTTTTTCTAAATGCGAGAAATTTATCTTTAAGCTGTGGATGTGTTTCTTGTAAATGTATTTCACGACTTTCGGGCTGCTCATGCATGAACACAATAATGGGTTTAGCCTGACTTAACGCATATTCATATTCTAAAGATAAATAACTCACACCAGAAATCGACTGCTCTCCATACTGGCTGCCTAAAAGCAGGATTACATAATCACATTCATCAATTTGTCGACGTGCAAGCGTAGTGGTTAGGGGTGTTCGTTGTTCTAATCCCCAAGCAAAGAAACCCATCCCTACCAAGGTTTGAGACAGAACCATCCGCTCTGGCTGCATATCGCGGCCGGATGTTGAAATAAAAATCTGATAGCGTGTATCGAGCATAACAATACCCTTTCGCCCCATGATCTGTCCGTGACTTAATATCAGCCAAGATCATGAACCGCCCCAAATAAAATAATAAATCTAAAAAACACTAGTTTCTAAATGATGCTAAAAGATCAGTTCAGATTATGAAGTGTCCAAGTTAACTCTTGTGGAATCAAATGTTGTAAAACAGGTTGCAGTGCCTCAGCATTATTACCGCTGACATAACATTCAATACGTGCAACATTCTGACCTATTTGGTCACATAATAACTCATTTTTTATTAAAATACGGGCTGTTTGTCGGGCAACTGCCAATCCAGAATCAACCAGTGTGAATTGGTTATCAAAAAGATGATGAATTGCTTGATTTAAGAAAGGATAATGCGTGCAACCGAGCACTAAATAGTCGGCACCTTGCTCAGCAGCGGGTTGTAAAACTTCTTTTAATGCCTTTAAACATGCCTCACCCATTTGCTGGCCTGCCTCGACACAGGGAACAAGTTCAAGGCTAGTTAAAGTCATCACCTTAACGCCAGCCGGAATAGCAAACTTCTCGACTACATCTTTAATAAGCTGGCCGCGAAAAGTAGCAGGTGTGGCCAACACAGCAACCACTTTAGAGCGAGTCTGTAATACAGCAGGTTTTAATGCTGGAACCAATCCAACAATTGGAAAGTGTTCACCATAATGCTCACGCAAATGATCAAGGCTAAATGCGGAAGCCGTATTGCAGGCTACGACTGCAATTTTACAACCTTGACGATATAGCCAATCAACAGCACGAGCCGTGAGTTCTCTGATTTCTTCATCAGAACGAGGACCATAAGGAACATAGGCAGTATCGGCATAATACACAATACGTTCATTTGGTAAATATTTGGCAATTTCTGCTGCAACTGACATCCCTCCAATTCCCGAATCAAAAATACCAATTGGGGCATCTGCTGATGCTTTAGGCATAGGTTCTAGCTCGGAAAATAAAGGTTGTATGGCGGTCATAGCTGTACTGAAGTGTCAGAAAATTTCACTCCCTAAAGCTTAAACCTCAAGTGCCTAATTGCAAGAGCAAATTACCACTTTTTAGCTCTAAAATGGTTTCACCTTTATCGTTTTCAATTAGTGTTCCATAGCTCACCAAATGATAGAAAGCCTGACGTTGAATCAGCGCATTAATCCCAAAACGGACATGTACATAAGGACGCAACTCTCCTGCATATTCACGCATAAAAATAGGATGTTCTGCATCAACCAAAATTACATCTTGGTTGGTGGTGGTCAGTTGTAAAAACTGCTCACCTGAAATTTCGACCTGATCTGCCTGATTGACTAATAAAGGTTCATCTTCAACTTCGATTTCAATTTGTTCTACAGGGGTTTTCAGGTAGAATTTGCCTTCTTCTTTCCATAGGACTTTGGTAAACAGATCTAATAGAGCTTGGCGCTTGATTAATTGACCTTCGTGCCACCATTCTCCATTGGATTTCACCGTCAAATCCATTTTGCCGCAATGCTTTGGATGCCACTGCTCTAAAGGTGGAATTGACCTTTTGTGACTTTGCTGTACACCTTTTAAGTATTGTGCAATGTTCATTAAGTTTTTATCATCAGATAACGGTATTTTTCCCATATCCGATGGTGAATTATTTTGATTTACCATAGTTTATGCCTTGCTGACGAAAAATTGTTACGACTCAGCCAATTGGCTAGATCATGGTTTAAAACTATACTAGCCCAAACGATAAAAGGCACAATAGCATATTTGCGCCTATGGATTAAAACACTCACGGCAGCACCGAATTATCTGAATATGACGGTTGCCACCTTTAAGTATTGAGGAGTCCTACATGGAACACATCGAACGTGAATCGATGGAGTTTGACGTTGTCATCGTAGGTGCAGGACCTGCAGGTCTATCTGCTGCGATTAAGATCCGTCAATTAGCGATTGAAAAAAACTTACCCGATCTTTCTGTTTGTGTAGTTGAAAAAGGCTCTGAAGTAGGTGCGCATATCTTGTCTGGTGCTGTGCTTGAGCCACGTGCCATCAATGAACTTTTCCCAAACTGGAAAGAAGAAGGCGCGCCTCTTAATGTCCCTGTAACTGAAGACAAAACTTTCTTCTTACTTTCAGACACCACTTCTAAAGAAGTACCTCACTGGATGGTTCCTAAAACCATGCATAACGATGGTAACTATGTGATCTCTTTAGGTAACGTAGTTCGCTGGTTAGGGCAAAAAGCTGAAGAGCTAGAAGTTTCTATCTTCCCTGGCTTTGCCGCATCTGAAGTACTTTACCATGAAGACGGTACTGTAAAAGGTATTCAAACAGGCGACATGGGTATTGGTAAAGATGGCGAACCAACGCATAACTTTACTCCAGGCTATGAGCTTCACGCTAAATACACCCTCTTCGCTGAAGGTTGCCGTGGTCACTTAGGAAAACGCCTCATTGCGAAATACAACCTTGATAAAGATGCTGATCCTCAGCACTACGGTATCGGGATTAAAGAGCTTTGGGAAATTGACCCAGCAAAACATAAACCGGGCTTAGTCATGCACGGTGCAGGTTGGCCTTTAGCAGAAACAGCTTCTTCAGGTGGCTGGTGGTTATACCACGCTGAAAACAACCAAGTTACTTTGGGCATGATTGTGGACTTGTCTTATGAAAATCCACACATGTATCCATTTATGGAAATGCAGCGCTGGAAAACTCACCCACTGATTAAACAGTATTTAGAAGGTGGTAAACGTATTTCTTACGGCGCACGTGCGGTAGTGAAAGGCGGTTTCAACTCATTACCTAAATTAACTTTCCCGGGCGGTTGCTTGATTGGTGATGATGCAGGTTTCTTAAACTTTGCAAAAATCAAAGGCTCACACACTGCCATGAAATCAGGCATGTTATGTGGTGAAGCTGTATTTGAAGCGATTGCTGCGGGTGTAGAAAAAGGCGGTGATCTTGCGATTGCACGTGTTACTGAAGGCGAAGATTTATTCGTTAAAGAATTGACTTCATACACTGACAAATTTAACAACAGCTGGTTAAAAGAAGAGCTTTATAACTCTCGTAACTTTGGCCCAGCGATGCATAAATTTGGTCAATGGATGGGTGGTGCATTTAACTTTATCGACCAGAATGTCTTTAAAGTGCCATTCACTTTACATGACTTGAAGCAAGACTTTGCTGCATTGAAAACTGTTGATGCAACAAGCTTTAAGCCAAACTATCCAAAACCGGATGGCAAACTTACATTTGACCGTTTATCTTCAGTATTTATTTCAAACACTGTACATGAAGAAAACCAGCCAGCTCACTTGAAGCTTACTGATCCTTCAATTCCAGTGAATGTGAACTTACCGAAATGGGATGAGCCTGCACAGCGCTACTGCCCTGCTGGTGTTTATGAAATCATGGAAAATGATGATGGTTCTAAACGCTTTCAGATTAACGCAGCGAACTGTGTTCACTGTAAGACCTGTGATATTAAAGACCCATCTCAAAACATTACGTGGGTAACGCCTGAAGGCGGCGGTGGTCCAAACTATCCTAATATGTAATAAAAAAGCCCCGATTATTCGGGGCTTTTTTATTAGTATTCACTTATTGAAAAGGCGGTATTTTTGCTACGTTTAAATTAAAATTCTTTTTATAGAAAATAAATGTGCCTAATAAAAATAAGCCGAGAAAACCAAAGTTCCGCGCTAAATCGTAGTACCAAACCGATTTACCAAATAATAAATCAAGAATTAACATCAGCCCGAGAAACCTTGTATGCAAGATCAAACTCATCTTTATCTTTGGTTCAGGAGCAAAATATGTATTTCTATAACCGAGTAGAATTGAACCTAAAATAATAAGAATAGATATAATAATGATAGCAACAGTTTCAGATAGCCAAGAGATCTCTAAATGTAATAAACCAGCAATAGTGAAAAACCAAAGACAGATTAATAAGCTTCTTTTCACAAAATAATCATTCATTTTTATACGTCATTTATATACTTAATTTTATAAATTATATAACGATTCTTATTTGTAAAAAATTATCATTTCAAATTAAAGTTGAATTATTCATGGCTTCTAATCATCTTTATTAGAAGCCTTATTATTCTATTAACCTTTCTTCACTAAGTAATGAAATTCTTTATGACCATTTTCATCTAAGCGTTCTTCTTGTAACAACAACTCATGGCCTAAATGCATACAAAACTTAGGGATATCCCACGAGGTCGAATTATCAGTTGCGAAGACTTCAACCACATCCCCAGACTTAGATTTGCGGATGGCTTGATGCAACATCATGACAGGTTCCGGACAACGTAAACCACGCGTATTGAGTTGTACAGTAGGTGAAATGGGTTGCTCTGACATAACAAACTCGAACAAATAGAATTTTCACATTTTAGCATAAACAAATTACTGAGCTGTTAACTGTAACTGGCTTTTACATAACAATATACGTTTTGTCTTTTAGCTTGTTTTATAGATGCATAAGCATCTTTTCTTCGGTATGATCTGTGTATTCATTTGATACATTGAGTCTTTAGGAAAGATCATGCAAGAGGAACCAAGTCCGTCGTGGGGAATGCGAGGCTTACGAAAATGGTTAGGTACAGCGCCAGAAACCCGTGATGAATTATTAAAATTAGTCCAAAATTCACGCCGCTTTTTAGAACCAGATACTGTTGCTATGCTTGAAGGCGTTCTTGACCTTCCAGCTACAAAAATTCGTGAAGTCATGACGCCACGAACAGCAATGATCAGTTTACAAGAAGATGATCAATTACTAGATATTCTTGATGTACTGGTTGAGTCTGCTCACTCACGCTTTCCAGTCTTCTCTGCCGATCAGCCAGACAATGTTGTCGGGATTTTGCTCGCAAAAGATTTGTTGCCGTTTCTAACTGAACCGAATACCAAAGTCGATATTCGAGTTCTTATGCGCCAACCGTTATTTGTTCCTGAAAGTGCACGTTCCGATCAAGTACTACGCATGTTAAAACATACTCAGACTCACATTGCGATTGTGATTGATGAATATGGTTCAACAGCCGGTCTTGTTACGCTTGAAGATATTCTTGAAGAGATCGTTGGCGAAATTGAAGATGAGCACGACACGGTCGATGAAGATGCTCAGTACATTGTTCCTGACAATGACCATACGGTAGCAAATGCGTGGATGGTGCAAGCACTTACACCAATCGAACATTTCAATACTGTTTTAGATGCTGATTTTTCTGACGATGAAGTAGAAACTGTCGGCGGTTTATTGCTTCAAGAGATTGGTCTAGTAAGTGATTTACAAGGTCAAACTGTTGAGCTTGGAAATTGGTTATTTACAATTGTTGAAGCAGATGCCCGCACTATTCATCTGATTCGAGCTGTACGTCAATGAGAGCATACTTTGAAAAGCTGTTAGATTCTTCGCAACAACAAAAACAGCTTCCTTTAATTTTTCCTTTACTCATTGCTTTATTTTCAGGTGCCGTGTTCAGTTTTTCACTGGCACCTTATTATTGGTGGTGGTTGGCAATTTTATCTCCAGCCCTACTCTATGCATCACTACATAAACGCTCAGCAAAACAAGCATTTGCTATTGGCTGGAGCTATGGCTTCGGCTTATGGTTTGTAGGCGCTTTTTGGCTCTACACTTCCATCCATGTATATGGCGACACCAATGCTTTTCTAAGCGTGGGTATGATTGCTGTTATGGCCCTGCTTATGGGCTTATTTACCGCACTTCAGACTTGGGTTTACCGACGTTTCTTCCCTGAAACACCCCTGACTTTTGCGCCGCTCTGGATTGTTTTCGAGTGGGCAAAAACTTGGGTATTTACAGGTTTCCCATGGCTGTTTGTGGGTTACGCTTTTACTGAACGTTTACTTGATGGTTACGCACCTCTATTCGGTATTTACGCGATTTCCTTTGTTGTCATTGTATTAGCATGTGCTTTAGTTGAAGTTCTGCGTAAGCGTATTTTCTGGATTATCCCTGCTGCCCTATTGGTTTTGGGTGCATGGGGAGCATCATATATTCAGTTTGTACAACCTAAAGCGGCTAAACCGCTTAGCGTTTCGCTCATTCAAGGTAACATTCCACAAGATTTAAAATGGCTAACCGAATATCAAGTTAGAACATTAGAAATTTATGCTGGTTTGACACAATCTGAATGGGGCCGTGACCTGATTGTATGGCCTGAGTCTTCAATTCCGCTCTTCCAAACCGACATTGAACCGTTTTTGGATGCAATGGATGCACAAGCGAAAAAGAATCATACAGCTTGGGTAACCGGAATTCCCTACTGGGATGTTGCGAAATCACATCAAGTTGGTAGCCCACTGTATTACAACAGTATTATGGCCTCTGGTAGTGATTCAAGTGGACTCTATAAAAAGCAGCGTCTTGTTCCATTTGGTGAATACATCCCTCTTTCAGGTTTACTCTCTTGGGTGTTACCAGCCATGCAAAATGATATCAGCATGAGCGGTTTTACACGTGGTGAGAGTGACCAGAAGCCCCTCTTAATTAAAGGGCATGCACTTGCTGCTGCAATTTGTTATGAAGTGGCTTACCCGAACCTGACAAGACGTAATGCAGAAGACAGCGACTTTTTGGTGACTGTATCGAATGATGCTTGGTTTACGGGCACTGCTGGGCCTTGGCAACATTTACAAATGGTGCAGATGCGTGCGAAAGAAAATGGCCGCTGGTTTATTCGTGCAACCAACACAGGTGTAACAGCGTTTATTGATCAAAATGGTCATATCACTGAACAAGCACCAATCGATAAAGAGTTTGTCTTGAGAGGCGATTTACCTGCTATGCAAGGCCAAACTCTTTATAACCGTTTAGGTGATTATCCAATTTTAGGATTCGCGGTCTTACTGCTGATTTTAGGTTGGGTTTATCGTCCGCGTAAAGTTGACGTTTCTTTTAAATCTCGTCGCTAAATCATAATAACTTTGTACCCAGAGGAACTTCAAACTCTGGGATACAAAGTGCGACATCACCATCTGCGTTATGAAACCCTGTCACCAAACATTCCGACTGAATAGGCCCTATTTGTTTTTTAGGGAAATTCACTACAGCAACGACTAATTTACCCACCAAATCTTGTGGTTGATAGAGCTTGGTAATTTGTGCACTTGATTTACGTACACCTAATTCCTCACCAAAATCCACATGCAAAATATAAGCAGGTTTACGCGCTTTTTCAAAAACATCGGCTTGAATAATTTTACCAACGCGAAGCTCTACTTTTAAAAAATCATTCCACTCGATTTGTTCCATTTCATATTTCCCATATTCTTAAATTACTGATTTGAAGCATATAATATGTACAAATGAAGAAACACCCTGTTTTTAAGTCCAGTTAAAAAATAAAACGTAGATGTTTAGTCTACGTTTTATCTAAAAATTTGTTTTTAAAATATTATTAAAAAGCGATTGATAATTGCAAAGATAAATAAGCAACTAAACTCGATAAAAAGACCATAGGTACATAACGGTAAGCTTTAAAAAGAAATTGCTCATATTGAGTAGATAATTGTTTAGCTTTCCAGACACTCGCTTTTAATGCTGTAAAGAAGCTCACCATTAACCATGCGCTCACAATACTTAATGCGAAGAAACCAATCATAATTTGGCTACTTCCCTCTGTACTCAGCCATAACTTTAATGAAACTTCAGCAATCGGCAACAAACCCAAAATCAATAGGACAGACTTGAGCATTACCCAATGAAACTGCGTCATTTCATCTAATATGAGAAATGCTTTCATTTAATCTCTCCTTTTAATTGAATAAAGTGCTTTTTAATTATTATGCAAAGGTTTTATTTAAATATATAGCTTATTTTTCTCTACATTTTAACTTTCTTGTAACTATTAAATATGGGAATAATTCTTATTATAAATCTCAAACATCCATATTAACTTTAGTTTATATTTTTCAGTTAGTTATTATATTTTACTGATTGAGAGAGATTATCAATTCGTATTTATCATTTTATCTTTTAACTGAATTGATAATCTCCATTACATTTTAATTAAGGTTGATAATAAATATCTGCATCATTACCTTCACCGCCTTCTTTGCCATCTGCTCCAAATGAGTATAAGTCAAAAGCTCGACCATCTGCCCCAGGAATGACATATTGAATATCGTTTTTCCAACTATCTTTAGGATAACCACCTTTTACATAGCCACCTGGCATCCAGTTCTTCGCTGTAGCTGGCTGATTAACCAAAGCATCTAGCCCACCTTCTTGCATGGTTGGGAAATGGCCATTATCAAGCTTGTACTGATCTAAAGCACCCGCCACACCCTTTAATGCAATTTGAGTCGTATCAATTTTGGCTTTTTCACTACGCCCCATGACATTTGGTACGATTAAAGCTGCTAACACACCTAAAATTACAATCACGACCATGACTTCAATGAGAGTAAAGCCTGAGTGAGGATTAACAAAGCGAAGCTTTGTCCGAACGCAAGATGGAGAGCTATGCTCGGAATGGCACGATTGTGCAAGTCCGAAAGCTACGCTTGAGGTTTTTTGAGCATCCTTAACGTGCTCTTTTTGTTTCATGACCATCTTCATCATTATCTCTAATATCAAAGTTATTAAATCATATTGTTCATATTTACGATTGGCAGCATAACCGCAATTACAATAACCAGTACAATGCTTGCCATTAAAACCAGCATAAGCGGTTCAAGTAATGCCAGTAAGGTTGAAATAAATGTCGTCACCTCACGGTCTTGCATAGTCGATGCTCGTTCTAACATCCTGTCGAGCTCGCCTGATGCTTCTCCACTTCGAATCATTTGTACCATCATTGGTGGGAAATAACCACTGCGCTCCAGTTGCGTACCTAAGTTACCCCCCTCTGTCACTCGCTCAGCCGCATGAGCAATTGAGTCGCGGATAACCCAGTTGTTGGTCACTGCTGCACCAATTTTTAAGGCATCCACCAAAGGCACACCTGAACGGGTCAAAATAGATAAGGTACTAGCAAATCGTGCAGCATTAATACCACGTGATAGTTTACCGAATAATGGCAATTTGAGTGTTAATCGATCAAAAGCATAATGTCCAGCAGTGGTTTTTAAAAACCGTACGAATGCAACAACACCCACCACTGCAAAAAGAATAATAAACACCCACGCGTGGCGAATAAAATCACTGGCTTTCATTAAAGCGACTGTAATCCACGGTAAAGCATCTTTATTTTGATCAAAAGTTTTTACAATCTCTGGCACAACATAAGTCATTAAACCCATCACAATACCAAACGACATCAGCATTAAAATGATTGGATAAATCATTGCGCCCTGAACTTTCTTTTGCATGGCAAAGCGGTTTTCGGTGTAATCCGAAAGCTGATCTAAAATGAGATCTAAATGCCCCGAGCGCTCGCCAGCAGCCACCGTTGCAATATAAAGGTCAGGGAAACGTCCAGACTGCTGCATACCTTGTGCAAGTGAATGCCCTTCTAAGACTCGAGAACGAACAGATAATAAAAGATTTTGTACATGTGTTTTTTCACTTTGCCTACTCACGGCGCGTAAAGCTTCTTCAAGTGGAATAGCAGCGGCAACCAAGACCGAAAGTTGTCTAGTCATGAGTGCCAAATCGTAAGCACTGAACTTTTTTTGGAATAACCCCTGACTCTGATGTTTATCTTTTTGTTCAACAGGGTCAACGCTAATTGGTGTCCATGCTTTATCGCGTAATTGTTGGCGAATCTGGCGCGCTGAGTCTCCCTCAAGCACCCCTTTTTGCTGCTTCCCTGAAGCATCAATGGCAGTAAATTGATATGCAGGCATGGTAATGTTCTAATTTTCCAAAAATAATAGTCGCTGCTGTTGCATCTATGCTACGCAATCATTCATATTCGTTCTATAGCCTGTGTAGAATACCCAAGTCCTCTTCACGACGCTATGCCGTTTTTTTAAAATTGACGAAATGAGCCTCTATGACCATAACGCCAAAGCCTGATTCAGTTGTTTATCGTGTGCGTGTAGCCGTACCTGTACATCTGTACGACACTTTTGACTATACACTCACCCAAGCACAATATGAACGGGCTCACGTAGGCTCACGCATCGCTATTTCATTTGGACGCCAAAATCTGATTGGCATCATTACTGAAAAAGTTGATCCAAGTGAATCATTTACAGGCACCTTTCAGCTTAAAGCCATTTCTGACCTTTTAGACGAACAACCTATTTTAGATGAACAAGTTTTAAGTTTATTGACATGGTCAGCTCAGTATTACCAATTTCCAATTGGTGAGGTCATGCAAACCGCCCTACCTGCGTTATTGCGTCAGGGCAAACCGATGGATGTTTTGTTCCATCTTTGGAAAATCACACCATGTGATAATGTTGAAGCACTTCTTAAACGCTCTGTTAAGCAACAAGACGCGTATCAAATTTTAAAGTTACACCCTGCCGGAACTACAGAGAATATTCTTAATTTAAGTGGTGTAGAAACGGCTACGCTTAAAGCACTTCAAAAGAAAGGACTGGTTGACTGTACGCTTGAACCGCACGACTTTAGCCCATCGCCTGTTGAATTGGCACAAATGCCGCTCACGCTAAATGAAGACCAAAAGAAAGCAACCCAGCACGTCGTAAACGCACAGCATCAATACCAAGCATTTTTATTAGATGGTTTAACAGGAAGTGGTAAAACTGAAGTTTATCTGCACATCATGCACGAGGTTCTAAAGCAAGGTAAACAAGTACTGGTGTTAGTCCCAGAAATTGGTCTAACCCCTCAAACGATTTCTCGTTTTAAGTCTCGTTTTAACTGTGATATTGCTCTATTGCACTCAGGCTTAAATGACTCTAAACGCTTACAAGCATGGCAACAGGCCCAGACTGGCAAAGCATCTATTATTTTAGGAACCCGCTCAGCCATTTATACGCCACTGCCACGTTTGGGCCTCATCATCTTAGATGAAGAACATGATCTGTCTTATAAGCAACAAGAAGGCTTCCGCTACCATGCGCGTGATGTCGCTCTTTATCGAGGTCACTTACAAAGCTGCCCTGTTATTTTAGGTTCAGCAACTCCAAGCATAGATAGTTATTATTTAGTCGAAACTGGCAAATTAACTGCACTGCAACTCAACAAACGTGCTGGACATGCACTTTTGCCTAAAATGCATTTGATTGACCTTAAAATTGTCAAAAAACAGCATGGAATTAGCCAGCCCCTTATTGAACAAATCAAACATACATTAGCTAGAAAAGAACAGGTTTTAATCTTTTTAAACCGTCGTGGCTATGCACCTGTACTGGTTTGTGAAAGCTGTGGGTGGCAAGCAAATTGTCCACATTGTGATGCGCATTTTACGTTGCACACTCAGCCTTATTCTTATTTACACTGCCACCACTGCGGTACTGTTCATCGCTTGCCCGATCACTGCCCTGAATGCCAGCAAAAAAGCCTAAAAACCTTAGGTGCTGGAACGGCTAAGGTTGAAGAGCACTTACAAGAACTATTTCCAGACTATGATGTGATTCGGGTTGACCGTGACAGTACCAGTCGTGTCGGTAGCTGGCAAAAAATTTATGACCGTATTCACCAAAACAAACCAACAATTTTGCTTGGCACTCAAATGCTGGCAAAAGGTCATCATTTCCCACACGTGACTTTGGTTGCCATTTTAGATATTGATGCGGGGTTACTTAGTGTCGACATCCGCGCGCCAGAACGTACTGCGCAGTTAATTGTACAAGTCGCTGGACGTGCAGGTCGTGGTGAACACAAAGGCCATGTTTATTTACAGACCTTAAGACCAGATCACCCTTTACTAACCACGCTCATCGAAAAAGATTATCGGGCGGTTGCCAAACAAACTCTTGCGGAACGTAAAGTCGCATTGCTGCCACCTTATCGTTATGCAGTACTGATACGTGCAGAGTCCAAAGATCGTGACTATACCTTACATTTTTTAAATGAAGCGGCGGAACAATTACGCCAAATTGCAGGTGAAATTGTTGATATTTGGGGTCCGATTCCAGCACCGATGGAACGTAAAGCTGGGCGCTACCGCGCCCACATGGTGATTTTATCTGCTGACCGTGCTCGCCTACATTTTTACTTAAGACAATGGTGGTCACAATTGGTTCATGCACCACGGCAGCATCAACTTCGGCTATCAATTGATGTTGATCCGCAAGAATTTAATTAGATGATTTGAATATCATGGTGTGAAGAAGCCTTTTTGGCTTTACACTTAAAAGAGACTAATACATTCGAGGCAATGAATGTCATTCTTACTGCAAGCAACAATTTTTCTTGGAGCTTCTCTGATTTTAGTCCCTCTTGGCAAGCGCCTAGGGATAGCAACAGTTTTAGGTTATTTATTTACAGGAATACTTCTGGGCCCTAGTGTTTTAAATATTGCACATGACCCTGAAGCGATTATGGAACTTGCCGAATTTGGCGTTATCTTATTAATGTTCCTGATTGGTTTAGAGTTACGCCCCCAACGTTTATGGGAAATGCGTGACTCTATTTTTGTAATGGGAAGTCTGCAAGTCCTCATTAGTGGGGCTGTTCTTATGTTGATCGTACTATTACTCTTTCAACAGCAGCTTTCTGTCAGCTTTGTCATTGGTTTTGCCCTTGCGCTGTCTTCTACAGCTTTTGTATTACAACTTCTGACCGAAAAGCAGCAACTCAATACGACTTATGGTCAGCAGTCTTTTTCCATTTTACTTTTCCAAGATATAGCAGCTATTCCTTTACTTGCCATTATTCCATTATTGGCAGGAACAGAATCGACCCATCATGGGGGAGCTTATTTTGCGGCTATCATTGCAACGTTTACTGGTCTATTTCTGTTTAGTCGTTATGTAATGCGTCCATTCTTCCGCTTTGTTGCCAAAAGTGGGGCGACTGAACTCATTACAGCAGTAGGATTATTTATTATTCTTGCTGTTGTCTTGCTTATGGATACTTTAGGAATTAGCACAACATTAGGTGCTTTCCTCACAGGCGTATTATTAGCAGATTCAGAATTTCGTCACGAGGTTGAAGCGAGTATTGCACCGTTTAAAGGTCTACTGCTTGGCTTATTCTTTATGACCGTCGGCATGACCACACAGCTATCACTACTGATTGATATGCCTTTGCTTATTATTGGTGGTGCAGTCGGCTTATTGCTCATCAAAACGCTGATATTGACCGCCATCGCCCGCTATAAAAAATACAGTTGGAATAACAGCTTGCTTTTAGGTACTTGCTTGGCCCAAGGCGGAGAATTTGCTTTTGTGATTTTGAGCCTTGCAAAAAGTGAAAAGGTTTTAACTCAAGCTATATTAGAACCAGTGACCCTGATCGTAACATTGTCGATGGTACTTACTCCAGTAATTTACTGGATTATGGCAACTCAGGTTATTCCTTTGTTTAATAAAGAACGTCCACCTGAGTATGATGAAATTCCACAGCAGGATAATCCGATTATCATTGCCGGCTTTGGTCGATTTGGACAAATCATCGCGCGTATTGCCCGCCTACAGCATTTAGGCTTTACTGCAATCGACAACAATCTTTATCAAGTGGACTTTGTTCGTCGCTACGGCGGCAAGCTCTATTATGGCGATGTAACCCAGCCCGATTTACTGCGTTCTGCCGGTATTGAAAAAGCTAAAGTATTTATTTTAGCGATTGATGATGTTGAAGACTCTATGAATGTCGCGCGTCATCTTAGATTAAATTATCCAAACTTAAAGCTGTTGGCTCGTGCTCGTGACCGCCACCATGTCCATCTTTTAAGAGATTTAGGTGTTGAATATATTTGGCGTGAAACGTACTTATCTTCATTAGGTATGGCTTATCGTGCTTTACGAGAACTCGGAATCTCTGATAAACAAGCCTATAACAATATCGAAATCTTTCGGGATTATGATGAGAAATTGCTCATACAGCAGCAAAGTATTTATACTGATGAACAGAAGATTTTTGAAACACATCGTAATGCCTTAGCCGAGCTTGAACATTTGTTTGAAAGTGATGCGCAGCAACAGGCTACATCAAAACATGATGTTAATTTAAAGCGTCATTTACAACCAAATCGCATCGACATTACAAGAGATCATCTAGAATAACTTGAGATTTCAGAAAATGGCTATATTAAGGACTTATTCACATTGCCTAAATAATTGGACAATGGGCACAAAGCTGCCCCTGTCCGGCTTGCGGCTTAGCTGCATTTCCTGAGCTTGATTAAAACGAAATAGTTATACTCTGCTTAGGGCCCTGGAGAATATTATGTCTGATTTACGCCAACGCTTTTATATAGAGAACTTTCCAGTACGTGGAGAAGTAGTTCATCTAGAAGAAGCCCTACAAACTATCTTAGCTCAACGTGACTATATGCCTGCGGTTAAAATTCTGCTAGGTGAAATGTTGAGTGCGACTGCATTACTTGCAAGTACACTAAAAATCAAAGGCCGTATCAGCTTGCAAATCCAGGCTAGCGGCACCTTCAAATGGGCGATGGCTGAATGTAACCATTTAGGAGAGGTTCGTGCTTTAGCGGACTATGAAACCGACCCCCGCTTTGTTGAAGCAACAGACAGCAGCACAGTTCTTGGCGCTTTAGTTAATCCGGTTTTATTTATTAACATTGAACCGGAATTTGGCGAACGTTATCAAGGGATCGTGCCGCTTGATCAAGTGACTTTAGCGGGTTGCTTAATGCAATATTATGATTTATCTGCACAAATTCCAACTCGTATTGTGTTGGCAAGTACAGATAAGCGTTCTGGTGGTTTATTGATTCAACTCTTACCACGTCATGATGAAGAAGAGCAAAACTTGGTTGATGAAGATTTATGGCCACGTTTAACGATGTTGACTGAAACATTAAAAGCTGAAGAGCTTACCAATTTAGATGCAAATGAAATCTTATATCGTTTATATAACGAAGAAGAAGTTCGTTTACCAGAAATTGAAGCATTAAAATTTGGCTGTACATGTTCAAAAGAACGCTGTGCAAATGCCCTGATTCAAATTGGTGTAGACGCTGTTCATGAAACCCTAGAACATCAGAACCCGATTCGTATGGACTGTCAGTTCTGTAATACGCAATATACCTTTACCGCTGAAGAGGCTTTAGCGTTATTTGGTGAACATTTAAGTTAATCTTTTAACTTTATAAAAAGGCGGTTATACCGCCTTTTTATTTACCTGTATTTTTTGATGATAATTTTCAACATGTTAATTTAAATAGGATAATATAAGGCTACTTTATAGCCTAATAAATAAGATGCCTAAATACCATGAATTATTTTGATTATTTTCTCTTTATTTTTAGTGTAGTTATCATGATTGCGACCCCTGGCCCTGTCATGATTTTAGTTGCAAGCGCTGGACTTAAAGGGGGCTATAAAAAAGCACTACAAACCATTTTTGGTACAAACCTAGCATCCCTTGTTTTAATTTTTATATCAGTACTGGTTTTAAAAGGAGTACTGAGTGTTAATGATAGTTACCTCAATATCATTCGTATTTTAGGCTGCCTATATATTGGTTATTTGGGTTTTAGTATTCTCAAAGAAGTGATTCAGGCACCCCACCCAGAAGCCATACAAACAGTTTCAGCACAAAATGGTGGCTTTAAAAAGGGTTTTCTTGTCGGTATTTCAAACCCAAAAGATATTATCTTTTTCTCGGCTTTCTTTCCGCAATTTGTCTCTATTACCCCTCAGTTAAATTTAAGTTTAATCCTACTTACGCTGACATGGATTGTTTTAGATTTCCTCACACTATCTTTGGTTTATATCTTTTTCCGCCGCCTTGCTAACAGTCATTTATATCCCAAAATATTAGGCCTATGCGGTTTATTACTTCTACTTATTGCCCTGTATGGCTTATATCAAAGTTTCATCTAATTCATTAGAGGTATAGTCTAATTTTTCTATACCTCTTTAGGTTCCTCTGCATTTCGTAATAGAACAACTCTTATACAATCTAGCTTATTGAAAACTCTAAAAATCGTTTCATAATGAAATAAACAACACCATCGTGATAAAACATTATGGCAAAAAATTATTATGAAGAATTAGGGGTTACACGCAAAGCCTCTGCTGATGAAATTAAAAAAGCTTATCGAAAATTAGCCCGTAAATATCATCCCGACATCAGCAAAGAAAAAGATGCAGAAGAAAAAATGCAGGCCATTAATGTTGCCTACGACACATTAAGCAATGCAGATAAAAAAGCCGAATATGACCAAATGTTAGATCACCCTCAAGGTTTTAATAACTTTGGTCAAGGTGCTGCACAAGGTGGTTTTGATGGAGCACAGTTTTATCGTCAAGGTTTTACAGGCGGTGAACAAGCAGACTTTAGCGGTTTTGAAGATTTATTTGGTCGCTTTGGTGCAGGCTTTGGCGGTGGGCAACAACAATATCAAAGACAACAACGTAGTTATCGCGGTGAAGATCAACATGCCAGCATAGAGATTGATCTTGATATTGCCTATCATGGTTCAACCCAGCAAATTACTCTGCAAATTCCAACCATGAATGCTTATGGTGAGCCTGAAGTTCAACGCAAAACCTTACAGGTAAAAATACCAAAAGGCATGAAAGAAGGTCAGCAAATCCGCTTAACTGGGCAAGGCCAAAGTGGGATTAATGGTGGTGCTAACGGCGATCTTTATATTGAAATCCAGTATAAAGATACAGACCGTGTTCATGTCGAAGGCAGTGACGTATATCTGACTGTAGATGTAGCTCCATGGGAAGCAGCATTAGGCCAAGGTATTGAAGTAAAAACACCAGCAGGGCCTTTAAATGTTAATTTACCTAAAAATGCAAAACAAGGACAACAGCTACGTTTAAAAGACAAAGGGATACCAAATAAAACGCCAGGCCATCTCTATTTAATTTTAAATATTGTATTCCCGCCTGCAAATTCTGAAAAAGAAAAAGAAGCGTATCAGCAACTGGCAGAAGCATTTGCTTCATTCGAACCTCGTTCATCTCATTAGGGAGCAAGATCATGACAACCATTCACTATCGAGAAATTGTATATGACGGCCATACCTTTAGTGCAGAGGTCGTTGATGAACAATCGACATTTGATTTACAACAATTTGCCCAAGCTTGCGGCCAAAGTCCTGACTGGATTCTTCAGCTCATTGAATATGATATTTTATCAGTCGAGAACAAACCTGAAGCACACCAGTTTATGGGCGAAGATGTCGCACGCGCACGTAAAGCGTATCGTTTACAACGTGACTTTGACGCAAGTTTGGCGGCAGTTGCTGTGATGTTAGATTTGATTGATGAAGTGCAACAACTTAGAAAACAGTTGAAGCATTTTCATTAGATTAGATACTCACGACGGAGTCCTACTGGCACTCCCTATCTATTTCATCAGCTAATTACGTTACTTTTGTTTTGGCATGAGTAGCGAAGCTACGCAAGGCCAAAACCAGAGATATTGAAGTGCGTACTAAGATCAAATTTATATTTGAACACAAGCTACGCACTTCGTTTGTCTTGCGCTCGAAGCAAACGATGTTTGCTTTTTCTCGCTCAGGTTGTGGATGACGCTTAGCTCAAGCAAATTTGGGAAAAATTCAATAAAGATTGAAGAATTATTTCAACCGAGTAATCTTTTCCACTTCCTTCAAAGTCTGTTTAATCGGTTCATATTCCAAAAACCAGAACAAATTCATGCGATCTTGGCGATGTTGTTGAGCCAATAAATCAATCACACTTTTTTCACCTCGCCCGACCAAGTGTTGTCGATAAAAATAGTACAGCAATAAAACAGTACTGAGCAGCATGACACCCAGCATAATCCAGAAACCTACTGGTGACTTAAGCCCTGGAATAAACTCAAAGTTCATTCCATAAATACCCGTTAAAAGCGTAAGCGGTGCAAATACGGCAGTAATAATGGCAAGAATACGCATATTTTCATTGGTCTGGTTTGCAATTGCCGAGAAATGCAAATCAATCGCTGATTGAATAGCGCTACGTAAACGTAAAGTATGTTTTTGAATACGTTCGACATGACTCATTAAATCATTCAAACGAACTAACAAAAGATCTTGAGAACTATGCGTCTTCTCACCAATAACATGATGATAGTTTTCTACAATTTCATCTCGAAACTCTTGTAAGGTTTCGATTTGCTCTTCGCATAAATTTTCAACCTGCTGAAAGGCCATGTTTTCATGAAACAGTTGATGCCACTGTTTAAAACGACGATTACCTTGCAACAATTGTTGTTGCCAATGCTCAACCCTTCTAGTTAAAGGTGAACGGATATCAAGGTAGCCATCTACCATGCTATTCAGCAGACGTAAACATAAATCTACAGGCGAATTAGGCAGCTTACGGGTTTTGTTTTGTTCTTCCAAAGTTTTACATAAAATATTTTCGAGACGTTGAATATAGTTTTCAATCGACTTATTGCCCTGCTCACGAACACTAATCAGAACTTTAGGAGTAAAAATAAAGCTAATCGGCGTGGTTGCTAGGCCAAATACACTCTCATGGGATTCCCCATTTTTAATTTCATCATCAGGTGTAACGAGTTTTCTGAAAATAAGCAAATCATATTCTTCAAGCGTATCAAATGCACAAGGATGCTCAATATTCGCAATATCCCGCATATGAAATTCATTAATAAGCACGCCTGAAAGCTGTTGAATCTTTTGTTGCCATTCTTCGTTATGGTTCACCACATCAGCTCTGACACTATCAATCCAGAAAAACTCTAGAATGTGTTCATTATGCTGTTCACGGCTTAAAAAGACATAGCCGTCAGCTTGATGGCGATAAAAGTAATAAACCTGCATACCACAATGATCTGTTTTTGTATTACTTGCATCATGCCATAAAAAAAGTCCGCATCAAGCGGACTTTTTCATGTCACCAGAACAATTATGCTTGTTCAATGTCTTTCATAGTCAATTTAATACGACCACGATTATCAACATCAGCAACTTGTACTTTCACTTCCTGACCTTCTTTAAGAACATCAGTTACGTTCGCAATACGTTCATTTGAAATTTGCGAAATGTGAAGAAGACCATCAGTACCCGGCATGATATTTACAAACGCACCGAATTCTACGATACGAATTACTTTACCGTCATAGATCTTACCTGGTTCAACTTCAGCAGTAATTGCTTGAATCTTAGCAATTGCAGCTTTAGCAGCAGCTTTAGTTTCACCAAATACGCGAACAGTACCGTTGTCTTCGATATCAATTGCAGCTTTAGTTTCTTCAGTAATTTGACGGATAGTTGCGCCGCCTTTACCAATAACATCACGGATCTTGTCTGGGTTAATGTTAATCACTTCGAACGTCGGTGCATGAGCACTGATCTCAGCACGAGCACGTGAAATAACTTTGTTCATTTCGTTTAGGATGTGCATACGACCAGCAAATGCTTGGTTTAATGCAACTTCCATGATTTCTTCGGTAATACCTTCAATCTTGATGTCCATTTGAAGCGCAGTAATACCGTTTGCAGAACCTGCTACTTTAAAGTCCATATCACCTAAGTGATCTTCATCACCCAAGATGTCAGAAAGTACTGCGAAACGCTCGCCTTCTTTCACTAAGCCCATTGCGATACCCGCAACTGGAGCTTTAAGCGGTACACCTGCATCCATAAGTGATAATGAAGCACCACATACAGAAGCCATTGAAGATGAACCGTTAGATTCAGTAATGTCAGATACAATACGAATTACATACGGGAAGCGGTCAGCAGCAGGAAGAACTGCTTGAACACCACGACGTGCTAAACGACCGTGACCAATTTCACGACGCTTAGGACCAGATTCACGGCCTGTTTCACCTACAGAGTATGCAGGGAAGTTATAGTGCAACATGAAGTTGTCAGTTTTAGTACCAGCAAGGGTATCAACCATTAACGCATCACGAGTATTACCCAAAGTTGTTGTTACCAACGCCTGAGTTTCACCACGTGTAAACAATGCAGAACCGTGTGCACGATCTAATACGCCAACTTGAACGTCGATAGCACGAACAGTTTTAGTATCACGACCATCGATACGTGGCTTACCTGACAAGATGTTGTCACGTACTGTACGGTATTTAAGGTCTTCGAATAATTCGTTTACTTCATCAGCAATACCAGTTTCGTCATTTTCTGGAACGAACTGAGCTACAGCTTCTGCATAAAGTGCATCAAGTGCTGCATAACGATCTTGTTTAACCGCAATTGTATATGCTTCAGAGATTTTCGCTTCGAAAGCTGCTTTTAATTGCTCAAGAAGAGCTTCGTTTTTAGTTGGAGCAACCCAAGTTGACTCAACAGCACCAGCAGCGGCAGCAAATTCTTTAATCGCTTGAATTGCGATTTGCATTTCGTCATGACCGAAAAGAACAGCACCAAGCATTTGGTCTTCTGAAAGTTCTTTCGCTTCAGATTCAACCATCAATACAGCAGATTCTGTACCTGCAACCACAAGGTCAAGGTCACTTTCTTTCAACTGTTCGAAGTTCGGGTTAAGAACATATTCACCGTTGATTAAACCAACACGTGCGCCACCAATTGGACCACGGAAAGGAGTACCAGCAATAGACAATGCTGCTGATGTACCAAGCATTGCTGCAATGTCAGCATCCATAGTTTTGTCAGAAGAAACAACAGTTGCTGTTACTTGGATTTCGTTGAAGTAACCTTCTGGGAACAACGGACGAATTGGACGGTCAATAAGACGTGAAATTAAAGTTTCAGCTTCAGAAGCACGACCTTCACGCTTACCGTAACCACCAGGGATACGACCAGCTGCATATTGTTTTTCTTGATAGTTAACTGTTAACGGGAAGAAGTCTTGACCCGCTTTTGCTTTAGGTTGAGCAACAACTGCAACTAAAACAGTTACGCCACCCATAGTGATTAAAACTGTGTTTGCTTGACGTGCAACGCGACCCGTTTCTAAAACGACTTGATGTTGACCGAATTGGAATTCTTTACGAACGATATTAAACATTGACATGTATTGTATTTTCCTAATTTTATTCTAGTGAGACCCCTAAGGTTTGGCATTCAGACTACACCGATTGGTAGATAAATGACAAAGCTTAGAAGCCATCACACTAGATCAATTATTTAAAATAAGTTAAACGCAAAGAAGGAGCGCACAAGCGCCCCTTCTAAAAATCACTTAACCTAACATTAAGTGAAACTCTCTTTTCAGCGATAAAGCATTGCGACATGCGAAATAGCGAAAACAAAGTAAAAATCGAATTAACGACGTAAACCTAAAGCACCGATCAAAGCAGTGTAACGACCGTGGTCTTTACCATTTAAGTAGTCAAGCAATTTACGACGTTGGTTAACCATACGGATCAAACCACGACGGCTGTGGTGGTCGTGTTTGTGAGCTTTGAAGTGACCTTGTAAATCATTGATTTGAGCAGTCAATAAAGCTACTTGTACTTCTGGTGAACCAGTGTCATTTTCAGCGCGAGCAAATTTAGCAATGATCTCTGCGCGGTCTGCATTAGTTAAAGCCATTCGATTTCTCCGAGATGCTTAAAAAAGTAAACGATATGAATCAGTTGAGGCAACTGACTGCCGTGCATCACTACAGCAAGTCGCCTATTTTAAGGTATCTATAGGTGGATTGCAAAATAGTTTTCAGTAACTTGTCATTTTAGACACTGACATGAAGACCTTAACCCTGCACACTAGCCTCGAATAAAAAGAAAGAAGCGCGAGGGACGTGTGAAAATTTTTTCAACCAACACTTGTCCAGTACCGGACAATATTGAGCAAGTCATTCGACAAAAAGATGAAGTTGCTGCTGAACAGGGTGGAATGAGTGATCACCAGATTCAAAAAATCTGGAAAAGTATAGAAGCACTATATAAAACCGGAAACTATCCACTCATTACCTTTTGTTTACGCAGACAAGGTAAAATTTTGCTGAATCGAAGCATTGGATATGCCCAAGGAAACTCTCCGGCAGGACTTCAAAAAAATGCCCTGATTGCAACACCTAACACACCTGTTTGCCTATTTTCAGCATCAAAGATGATTACAGCCATGTTGATTCATCTATTAGATGAAAAAGGTGAAATCAATTTGCTTGATCCCGTGAGCTATTATGTTCCTGAATATGGGGTAAATGGTAAGCGCCGTGCAACGATCTTTCATTTATTAGCACATCGTGGCGGCATTCCTTATATTGATGGCGATGTCACACCAGATTTATTATTTAATAAAGACGAAATTTTAAAACGTTTATATGCTGCCCGACCTGTGTCTCCTGCTGGCAATCACCTTGCCTATCATGCGGTTACGGCAGGGTATATTTTAGGAGAAGTCATTGAACGGGTGACTGGGCAGGATTTACGTGAATTTGTTCATCAAACTATCGAAAAACCAATGGGGATGCCTTATTTCAATTATGGCTTAAAACCAGAATACCGTTCAGAAGTCGCCTTAAACTGTGCAACAGGTCTGCACCCACGCCTTGGTACCGATCACTATCTGAATCATGTATTAGGTGGCGGTTTACAACTTGCAGTTGATGTAACTAACAATAGTCGTTTTATGGACACCATTTGCCCAGCTGGAAACATCTATACCAGTGCAGAACAAGCTGGCCGCTTCTTTGAAATGCTTTTAAGTGGTGGAAGCTATGGCGGTCAGCAAATCTTTAGTGAGAAAACAATTTTCAGAGCAACACTGCCAACCACAGGCGTTAACATTGACCGTACTTTGTTAATTCCAATGCGCTATGCTTTAGGACCAATGTTAGGTAGCAATCCTGTAGGTCTTTTTGGCCCAATGACAGGACAAGCATTTGGTCATTTAGGATTCTCTAACATTTTATGTTGGGCCGACCCTGAAAGAGATATCAGTATTTCCTTATTAACAACTGGTAAATCTGTAGTGGGTACTCACCTACCTGCTTTAGCTAAAGTGCTCTATCAAATCTCAACCCAATGTCCACGTATACCGAGAGATCAACGCCGTTCGTTATTTGGTAGTGATTCTCATGAAACTGACTTAGTGTAGAAACAAATAAAAAACCCAAGCATTTCTGCTTGGGTTTTTTGCGCTGTAGTTTTTGTTTATCGTGTTATTACTGTTTTTATTGTCGTTGGTGAGATGCTAGTCACATCCTTCTTGTTGTTTTAACTCACTTCCGATGTTTTCGTTTCTATTTCCTTATGTGATGTATTGTGACATATCCAATTATGAAGAAAAGTAGTATTTTTCTTATCATCATGTAAGTGAAAACGTACAGGTCTGTATAATATTTGGTAAATAGCCATTTTTAACCTTTAACGTACAGTTCTGTATAACATATAACTTAACAATTCACAGGAAAAATGCCTGTTTTGAAATCATATTATAGATAAATATATTGATATTATTGATTTAAATCTTTAGACAAAAACAAAGTGGAGATAGCGCTAAAAACGAAATGTTGTAATGCTTTTTTAAACATAGTGAAAAGTAGAATATAAAAAAGCCCTGTAGTCTCTCCCAAAACTACAAGGCTTAGCGGCTGTAAGTTTCCTCTTTATACACCTACTTCATTGTAAGTTCGCAGTCTCTCGACTTAAGTTATTATTATTGTGCGATTTTGCCCGACATTCCGTGCCAAGCTCGTTGTGCGTTTATAATCTCAAAAACACGGGGTGTACTCTAGCAGCAAATATCTCGAATCTATGTAAGCTTTTTCTTACAAGGGTAAAAATATTAAGTTTGTCTTAACGAACTAACCGATTAACTTTTTTAACTAAACCGCTTTTTCGTGTAGTACGAACTGTAAATGCTTGTAATAAAGCCTCTTGATGCACTAAAAGACTGACTACTTTCTTAGCTCGTGTAATCGCAGTGTAAATAAGTTCTTGGCTTAATAAGTTCTTGGCAGCCTGATCTAAAACGACAGCAGTATGGGTAAATTCAGACCCTTGCGATTTATGAATCGTTAAAGCGAATGCACTTTGAATACTTTTAGGTAATCGATTTGCAGCGACCCATTTATTCAAACTTGGAAAATATACCTCAAACTGCTGTGGCTGAGTTCTGTGCTCAAAGCACAAACCAATATCGCCATTTGAAATACCGAGCTGATAATCGTTATAAGTCATCATTACAGGACGACCGACATACCATCCCCCTGCTGTCACTATTGAAAGTTGCTGCTGCAACCAACGCTGCGCATATTGGTTTAACTGCTGCAATCCAAACGGACCATGACGAATCGCGGTTAGAATCCGGTAGTCATCAAATGCTTTTACTACGTTTTGGACCTGTTCAATCGAGCGTTCTTCTTTTAAATAATTTTTTAGGCTTTTTACATATCCTTGGAAACCTAGCATGAGCTTCTGATAGTAAATTTCGACTTCTGCGTGATTCCCTTCTGGCAAATACTCAAGCTGAACCACATCGGGCATATCAACTTCTAAAGGAATTGAACGTAATTCTGAAACCTGAACAATGTCGATTTCAAACTGTTGCAAAACCTGCTCATGATTAATCTGACTGGTTTGCATTTGAATAAAACGTGCCACCTGCCCAATCAATGCCCCTTCAGCAAAACGGCGACTGGTTTGTAATTGTACTCTGTTGTCGGCGAGTGCCTGTATTTGTTGCAAGTCAGCAAGAACCGCTCCGACGTCGACGGAAGCGAGCTGATTTGCATCTCCTAATAAAATAATTCGACAAGACTCTGGCACCGCCTCAAATAGAAGAGTAGCTAGATTTAAATCCAGCATGGAAGCCTCATCCACAACAATCACGTCATAAGGCAAAGGCTGTTTTTGATTAAACCGTGGTGTTTGGCTATGTCCCATTCCCAACAAACGGTGAATTGTTTGTGTTCCCTGATTCCTTAGTTCTTCACTAATTAATCCAGACTCAAGCAATTTAGGGTCATTAAACGAGTTCTGTAAGGCTTCTTGCATGCGCTGTGCCGCTTTACCTGTTGGAGCAGCCATCGCCACACGAATATGCGGAATTGCTTGGCTCAGTACAGCAATAATACGTGCAAGCGTATAGGTCTTACCCGTACCTGGCCCACCCGTAATGATACTCAGGCTCTGCCGAGCAACCATTTGTAAAGCCGCCTGTTGATGCGGGTCTGTGAGTAAGTCTAAGTGGTCATCAAAAGATACAGGTTGAATTAATTGTTGTTTTAATCGACAAATTTGTTCTGCAAGTCGTTGCTCTAGGTGCCAATATCGGTATAATGCCAACCCCTGCTCATCGTAGACGCATGGGGCAACATTTGAGGTTGCTTGATCGGCAGATATAGCAAGCTGATCAAGTGCTGCAATTTGCTCAGAACTGACATCGATACAGCTATCGCCTTGTAAGCTCGCTTCAATAAGCTGCTGTAAGTAACAAGTGGCTTCTGACACTTGCGATTGCTCAGTAAATGGAGCCTGATTTAAGAAGTTACTCCACGTTGTTAACCAGCTTAAATCGGCCTGTTCAGAGCTATTTAGATTGTCCACACACTTATCCACCTAGTTTTCCACACGCTTGTCCACATGGTTATAGACAGGCTTATCCACATGCCAAATATTTGTTAATATTAAAATTACATACTTTATCAGCATTTTTCATGCAATTTTATCCTCAGCAAAATACCCTAAAATGGCATCAAGACGCAGAATAAACTCAATGCTAGGTTGCCAGTAATAATAGCCCTGCTCAGCTTCACCATTCATGCCACGTAAATAAAGATAAGTTGCCCCACCTAAGTGTTGCTCAATTTGGTAATCCTGCATTTTGACTTGCAAATAGCGATGTAATGCAACGAGATATAAGCCTGCTTGTAGCCAATAACTTGCTAAAGACATGCTTTGGGCAATGCTATCGCTACGATAATCTGCAAGATCATCACCTAAGTAATTACTTTTATAATCGGCAATGTGGTAACGCTGCCCATCAAAGTAAACCAAATCGATAGAACCATTAAGGTAACGCGCTGAACGAGCCTCAAGTAATTCCGGCATATTCAAACCATACTCAGCGAAAAGCTGCTGAATACGTGTCATCGCTAAAACTCGATCTGAGAGTGCTAAATAAAAAGGAAACTCTGACAAATACTGTTCTTGTTGAAGTTGATTTAGCCGGAAACCTTGATAAAGCGGTGTTCGCAAAATATCTTTCAGCCAGTCCGCAACTGACTGGTAAAGCAGATTCTCGGCGTCCTCTTGGTCTGGGAAGCTCTCGTTATATTTATTAAGTAAATCTTGCCAAAGGCTACTATAGTCATTTTTAAAACGACGACGTATTTCTATGATCCACTCATCTGAACATTGAAAATCGATATGCTCAAATATTTCATGTAAGAAATTACCAGCAAGCGTTCCTCGCGGGAAGTTACTCTTGATCCAGTCAATCGGCTGAGCACCGATTGCTTCAGCAGTGTTGATTAAATCCAGCTCATCTTCTGCTAATACAGCATCATTGCTCTGACTCGCCAATAAATCTGTGCCAGCCTTATGTTTTAAATGCTGTGCCAAATAACTGAAACTGGTTTTACCTCTCGAATAAAAACGTTGTTCAGGAAACCGTTGTGCTTGTATTTCAATAATACTTGTTTGTTTGGCTAAATGAATTGCCTGTGGAATCTGCTCCAAAACCATTTCATCCGTACAGCAACGGTGTTGAAAAGGCTCAGTCCTATTTTTCCAAAACGCGAGGCCTGATACTGATTTACCATCCCCATCTTGTAAAAGCGCATAGACGCGGTGGCTTGCTCGCGTTAAAGCGACATACCAAAGTCGATTCTGTTCAGCGAGCGCTCGTTCTTCGTGCTGCTTAAGTTCTATTTCATTCAAATAAGTCTTGTCAGCAATCGCAACGACACGTTGAGTCAAAGTCTGGTTTGAGTCCGGTTTGACAATATCTTGGGTCGAAAAATTGAGTGTTTTATTATTTTCTCGAAAGGGCTTATCTGCACCTAATAAAAATACAATCTTAAATTCCAGCCCTTTTGACTGGTGAATTGTCATGAGCTGAACACCAGCTTCACTCGATAATTTACGTTCTAACTCCCAATCACGGTCAAGAGGAGAACGCAACTGTTTGAGATACCAGTGATAAAGGTTCTGAGCACCTGAGTATTTCTCACTGTGCTGACTCAGAATTTCAGTTAAATGACGCAAGTTCACCACAACCCGTTCATTATCTTTACTTTGGGCAGAGACCAAATTTTGCCATATATCAAACTGGATGAGGCATTGTTGCCATGCCACTAAAAAGCCTTGAGCGGACCACAACTCTCTAATCGTGTCAAAACCAGTCATAAACTGGCTTAACCCTTCGGCTGTCTGCTCAAGTTGCAAGAGTTGTTTTAAATCCATGGCAAATAGACGGCTAATTAAAGCTCGCTTCACTTTTGCCTCATCGTAAGGATGAAGTATGGCGGTCAACAAAGCACCCACATCTTGAGCAATCGTGCAGTCGAAAACACTTCGTTTTGATGGCCTATTAACCCGAATTCCTAAACGCTCTAGCTCAAATTGAACTTTATCCAACCCATCATGATTACGAGACAATACCGCAATATCATCTTCGTTTAAGACTTGAGTCTGAGCATCTTTTTGAAAATATAGCTGTCCAGCATGTGACTGGTTAAGTAGATCTCGAATCTTCCATGCAACTTGCTGAGCCTCTGTTTCTTTATCTTTGAGCATTAACCAGCGCAAAGGGTGAGGATTATGATTGTTCTGCTCAATCAGTACAGGATGAGGTCGAGTGCCCGCTCGAATTGGGTCATATTGAACCTCTTCACCAAAGTCGATTTGCCTTTGAAATAAGGCGTCGACCACTTCAACCAGATCTGCAACGGAACGATGGTTATGAATTAACTTATATTCGCGGCCATGTTTGGCTTGAATATCTTTATAGGCATTTAAAAAGGTAAGCATATCCCCACCACGGAAACCGTAAATTGCCTGTTTACGGTCACCCACCATAATCATACAACCTTTTTGGTAGCGCTCTGGATGGCGCCAAATGCTCGCTAGCATGTCGTCTTGATCTTGGTTAGTGTCCTGAAATTCATCAACCAAAATTAAGGGATAACGTGCCTGAACAAATACAGCAAAACGCTGCCCCTGCTCACCTTTTAAAGCTTCAGAAAGTGTACGAATTTGCTGAGAAAAAGTAGTTTCACCTTTATTTTGCAAAACCTGAGGTAAACGTTTTTTCACCTCTACACATAAATAGGCTTTTAAAAAAATATGAAGCTGGTCGAACTGCTCGGCGTAGTTTTTTAACACACCAAATAACTGCTGAATCTGTTGAATACAAGGATGCTGATAGAAACCATCTGAAATTTCAGCAGGACATTTCTTAAAAACTTTCTGATCGGCAAGTTGACCTAAAAACTTAAAAACAAGTTCTCGTTGTGCGGCTAATGACCCATCAAAAACCAAAATGCTGTCGCTTTGCTTTAGAACTTGTAGTAGCTGCGGTAAACATTCACTAAATAGTTTATTAAATGCCCCATTTCTAAATACTGTCCCGCTCACATGTTTATAGTGCTCGCCATCAAGCGAGTAATATGGTTCTAGAAGACTGATATCAATTTCTGCTGCCAGCTTTTTGAGCTGAGCAAGCTGTTCAAACTGAATGGTAGGCTTTTCGGGGAGTTTAAAGTGAGCCGAACTAAAATTCAGTGAGTCTTCGACCAGTTTGACAAAACTATCGACACTTTTTAATTCACCCGCCAGATACAACGCATCAATCACGGTCTGAGGTTGAGACTGTATCCATTCACGCAGTACATCATGGATCAGTTGCCGACTATAAGTTTTGGCATCATCGGTGATTTGAGCGCGCTCAATTTTGCCACTCTCAAAAGCAAACTCACGTAATAGTTTTTGGCTAAAGCTATCGAGTGTCCCAACAAATAACTCATCTAATTGATCTATAACCAGTTTTAAACGTTCACACGCATAGGCAATACGCGTCGCAAAATGCTTTAGAATGTGCTGGAGTAATAAGTCAGGTTCTTGCTCTGCCTGCTTAAGTAATTCTTGTTCTGTAAAACTACGCTTGGCATCTAAATAACGGTACGTTTCAACCAAACGGGCACGAATACGGCTTTTTAACTCGGCAGCGGCTGCACGGGTAAACGTAGTCGCAATGACTTGTCTAGGCAAGTACTTTTCAAGAAAGATACGGACCATCAAACTTGATAAGGTATAGGTTTTTCCTGTACCAGCCGAAGCTTCAATTAAGTGTAAACCACTAAATTCAATATCAATAATAGGTTGATAAGACACCTGTACTCTTGAGTTCATGCCTTACTCCGAATGTTGAAATTGAAAAACTGGATGATACAAATCATATGCAAACTCATCACAAGCATGTTGAAGCAAAGCTTGCGCATCTTGTTCTTGTAAAATAAAGCTCCAGTCTTGATGCAACTTACAAGCTTCATTTTGAGTCATATCCATCGTGGTAAATGACCCTGTTTCATTCCAGTATTTTAGCAGCTCAGCATAGCTCTTCTCATCCAGTTTTGCTTTTTCTGTCTGATTTGTTGTTTCCCACTGATATGCTTTAGCTTTTTCTAGCGGCTTTAATAATAAGGCTGCTGGTAAAACCAATGGTTGTTGCTGTGCATGGCGCCAGATTTTAAACCATGGTTGTAAATATTGCCGAGCTTGCTCAGAACTAATCCCACTACAAATCACAGTTTGATCGCTAAAAACCACAATACGGCGCTTTTCAGCTCCTGCACTACCCTCATTCAAATAAGCTAACCAGAGCAGATATTCTAACCAGACTTTAGCACGTCTTTTTGCCCGAGCGCTTGAAGGTTCCATACTCACCCAGTCCCGAGTTTCAGACTTCGGAACGGTAATATTCATATGAAGCTGTTTAGCAATTCGCCAAATACGCTGAGTTGTTTGTGTCACTGCTGGTGCATAACGATGAAGGCGTTCAAGCAAACATTCTTGCTCGAACACACCTTGTTGCCATGCGCTATATTTGACTTTACCTACAGGCAACTGATCAATTAATACTTCAGGTTGTGCTTGCTGTTCAGATTGTTGTAAAAAATGTCGAATCGCATAACGCCCTAAACCATCTAATAGCAAAGGTTCATTTTGGTCGAGCACTCCGACACTTCCTAAGTTTTCTACCCCTAAAGTTTTTAAATAGAGGCGTGCAGGGAATGTTACATCCTGTATCCACTGTTGGCTCTCTAAAACCAACATGTCCGGTGCTTGTAGCGGATAGGTTGTGTTCGCCCAAGGTTGACGGTTTCCTGAAACTTGCTGAATTTGTGAAGCGACCTTAAACCAATGATCTTGATAGCGAATAACACTTTTTTCTAGGGTAAAACCTTTCGGGTCGAATGGCTGTAAATCATGTAAGTGATAGAGTTGTTTTAATTGTGATGGAATTTCAATCCCTTCAATAACGACACTTTCAGGTACACCGTCTTCAGCTTTCACGATCAAGGCAAGATGTTCACGGAACTCTTGAAGAATACTCGAAGGTTCTCGCACCTCGCCATCGTTCACATCAAAGCCGTTATAAAACAGCCATAAATTTTCTTGGGCTAATAATAAAGCATCTAAAAACGCCCCTTGATCATCTTCAAGTCGAGAGCGATCGCCTAACTGTTGACGCAGTGCATCCATTAAATCAAATGGAACATGGGTATCGCGGTTTGGAAATTGCCCTGCATCAAGATTTAGCATGACCATTAAACGATAAGGTAACGGTCGAATGTGTCCAATTTGGGCAAAAGTAATTTGCCCAGTCGGCTCAGCTTGCGCACTTTGACTTTCTAATGTCCGTTGAATTTCTTCAATAATATAAGGTAGTGGCAAGGTGATTTTGCGCAAAGTTCCTGTGTCTGTCTCGGCGTAATAGCTTGCGAGCGTCAACATTCGCTCTTGTTTTTTAACAATTTCCCTCACAGCTTTTAGAGCAGCAACACCGACCTGCTCAAATTCAACAATATCTTTGCCCAGCACTTGGAGCCAATATTCAACCGTATAGACTTTTCCTTGTTCATGCAGAGTCAACCAATCACGCCGTTCATTCAAATCTTGATAAATCTGAATGAGTGTACCCACCAACTCGAAATCGCTCGGTTGAACTTTGGCATAACTCAACACCTGATTAAATGTCGCATGCGCAGGCACAGCAATGCCAAGTGCCAATCGCTCTAAAGCAAATTTAAAGCTATATCGATAATCATCATCACCGTCACACAAACTACGTTTGAGATGCTCTGCGTCAAGCCCTCGTTTAAAGCCGGCATCGGCAAGTAAATTTAGAATTCGCTCAACCTGAACATACTCAAGTTCATAACGTTGCTGAGTCGCATGCAAACTTAACCAATCAGCAAAATCATCAAAGCTAAAACGGCCCTGCATCAGTTGAATACGCCCAATCACGGCACGCCAAGCATTCAGTGCATCAAGTGATGCAACACCTGCAATCTTTACTGGCAAATGCACACCCTGCTCAGTGGCAGTAGCAGGAAATACACTTCGAATTAAAGGCTCTATGTCGGCCAAATTAGGAACTAGAACTAAAATATCGTTTGGACGGCGCGGCTGTTCATGCGGTTTAGCCAACCAACAGATTAATTGCTCTTTTAATACTTCAAGTTGACGTAGAGTCGAATGACAAACATGAATCTGAATAGAGTCATCATCGGAAGCAAGCTCATATTGTTTAGCTTGAGGCTCCACTAAATGCAAAATATCTGACTGAACTTTACCAAGCAGACTTTCAGGGAAATCATCCACAAAAGCGTCAACCCACTTACCCTCTTCACCCGTAGATAAATTCGATAATAAAGAAAAGTGGTCGCGGGCTTGTTTACCCAATCGGGTTAAAAGCGGATGTCTGGACTCACGCGCTTCAGCATTAAAGTTGAGTGTAAATTTATTAAAGAAATCACTAATTTCAGCATCAGTAGCCTTTGGATTTTTCGCAATAAAACGCTCTTTTACCCCTAAGTCATAACGCTGTTTCCAGAGTGGATCGACACTATCGGCCCAATATTCTTGTGAAGGGTTATAGTGCAAAATCAGTACATCAACGTATTGGCCTAAACGGCGCAAGAACTGTAACTGGCTTGGCGGCAAATCTAATAACGTAAAGATCACCACCTGATTAGGTAATCTTGAAATAGCACGCTTACTGCGGTCTGGATGATCTAACTCTTGCCAAAACAATGCATCAATTTGCTGCATCTGCAAAAAGTCATCATGAAAATGTTGTTGCCATAACCAACGCTGCCAACGTTCTAGCTCCTCAGTTTGATGTAATGCAAAAGCAGTCACTTCTTCATCTTTTTGCACAATATATTTTTCAATATCTAGTGCTCGGCCCTGCCCCCAAGCAGACAACCAGTTTTCCGGACAGGTACAACTATTTTCACAACCACGCTGACACTGCCCACGATAAATCATATAGTTACTAAATAGATCGGCAACCTGCTCAGCGACCCAGTACAGCATTTTTTGTTTTTTTAATTGTTTGTCTATGCCTTGTTCGAGTCGATCTGCGCTGTCATAAATACGCTGAACAATAGAATGTAAAGGATGCGACGAATCTATACTTATCGTGTCAGGTTGAATGAACTCGTGCAAAGCTTGATGCACCCGCCATTTAAAAATTAAACGTGGGATGTTCGCTTTACGAACCTGTTCTTTATGCGCAGTTAAAACTTGCTGGTAGGCGTACCACTGGAAGCCACGTACCCGTTGGTGAAACTGGTAATTAGCACTCATGCCTTGCTGTTCTGCAAGTTTTTGTATCAGCCACTGCTCGACCGCAGGACTTGGAACAATAAAATGCTGGGTTTTCAAAACCTGTAATGGATGCGTTGAAGCTTGAGATGTAGACGTCAATACACCTTGCAACAACACATCAATACGTTGACTTTGAATAACATGAATCCCCATTTATTTCATATCCTGCTTGCATAATTTATGCACAAAATCATAAACATTCATTACTATACAACTGAATCTGACTATGTCACGTTGGTTTAAACACAGCATAATTTAACTTTAGGTGTCACTTACACTTGGTTTAAATGACGCCCTCAAGAAACTTATACAGGTAGACATTATGAAAATTGACAAGATTCCTGACTATATTGATCCTAGCCTAAATCTGGAACAAATTCGCGATGAGTGTCATGATCTCATCAAAAAAAGAGCTTACGTCTCAGCAGGAGCGGCAATTGTACCGATTCCTTTTTTTGACGTGGCAGTCGATTTGGGAATTTTGTCGTACCTTATTCCAGATATCAATTCCCGTTTTGGCTTAGCACCTGAACACGTGAGTGTCTACGACCCGAAAACTAAAACAATTCATTGGGATGAACTACGTAAACGCGGTTTTGAATTTTCAGGCTTTGTAGTAGCGCGTACTACAGTTAAAAAAACATTTAATGGCTTTCTTGGCAAAATCGTAACGAAACAGGTGACTAAATTTATACCACTAGGTGGGCAAATTGTAGCAGCAAGTTTGGGCTATTTCATGATGAAAAAAATAGCAGAAACTCATCTAAATGATAGTTATAACCTTGCAAAACGTATTCAGCAAAAAAGCCGTAGCACTATTGTAAATTAATGTTTGCCTTGTAGCTGAGAGCTTAGTCTGCTCTCAGCTGTTTTAAAATGGCCTTCAACACTTCTAAACGTGCCGTATATTTATCATCGGTTGCGACAATATACCAAGGTGCATATTCAGTACTAGTTCGCTCAAACATATCTGCGGCCGCTTTTAAATAATCGTCCCACTTATCACGATTACGCCAATCCTCTGCGGTAATTTTAAAGCGTTTATGCGGTGTTTCTTCTCTGGCCTTAAAACGCTGCTCTTGCTCATCTTTACTAATCGCCAGCCAAATTTTTACTACAATCGTTTGACTATCAAATAAATCTTTTTCAAAGCGGTTTATTTCATCATAGGCACGCTGCCATTCTAAAGGTGAAGCAAAACCTTCGACACGTTCAACGAGTACACGTCCATACCATGTCCGATCAAAAATCGTGATTTTTTCGGCCTCATTAATGCGGTTCCAAAAGCGCCATAAGTAAGGATGACGTGCTTCAAAACGTTCAGGTGCTCCAATACAGTGAATATCATATTCACGCGGGTCTAGGTTTTTAACGATTCGCTTAATGGCCCCACCTTTACCAGCAGCATCCATGCCTTCAAAAGCAATCACGACATTGCGTTTATCAAAACGCATGGCATCGGCAATTTTTTTACTCAGTTTATCGAGCTCTTTTTTATATTCAGCTTTTTCAAGTGGTTCATTAGAAGGTTTTAATAAACTCTCTGGAATTTTAGCTTGCTGCCATTTTCCTTTAACTTCAGTTTCATGCTCTGGAAGTTGACGCATGTGTTGTAAAAGATATTGAGCAAAAAACTGATCACGCTGCTTTTCATCTTCGCCATCAATAATGTACCAATCATCGGTAAAACGACGGCGTAACTTTTGCAAAGTGTCATATTGTTTTTTATTACGCCAGTCTAGACCATGCAGCTTATGCCAGTGTTGCTCTGACGGATCTATTTTATCTAAACGTTTTTGCAGCGATTTCCATGATAGATCGAACCAGACTTTAACCACATCGACATAGTTATTTTTTAAATCTTGCTCAAATGCCCGCATATTTTCAACGTATTCATCAAAACGCGAATCATCTAAAGGCTCGGAAACATGCGTTGCGGTGACGAGCAAATCGCTATACCAGTTGCCAAACATCACCACAATTTGTCCTTCAGTCGGAATAAACTCCGAGTAAGATTGCCAAAATGCTTCTGTATCTGTCAGCACACGTGGCGCGTCTGCTTTGACTCGTAAATATCGTGGATCTAGCCATTCACGAAGTTGTTTAACAGCCTCGCCTTTTCCAGCCAGTTCAATACCACTCATTAATATCAGTGTGCTTTTAGCGTTAGGTTTGCCCCGACTTTCTTTTAACGCATATTGTGCTTCAATCAAATCGACTGAAAGCTGTTCTTCATCACGAATCTCAAATTTTGGTTGTTGTTCACTCATAGTCCACGACTCTAATCTTTTATTGTTTAATTTCGATGATCTTTAACTTATGCGGTTAAATGATGAATTGCTATACAAATTATGTCATTGCAATAAAATTCTGTTTAAAAATTGACGCATGAATCATTTTTTTTACATCTACTCGCCATAGTACAAGGTTACAATGCCTTTTATGATTTTTTGCAAATAGCCCAATATTAGAGCCTTAAATGTCTAAACTCGCTGCTTTTGATGATCTTTTACAACAATATAAAACATTTAATTATCACGATAATCCTGTGCTTGCCCAACGTTTGCAAGATGTACAAACATGGTTAAAAGAGCGGATGAAAGATACGCATCATGACTTTTTTAATCTGCCAGCGCACAAGCTCATGTCAGAGTACTTTTTAAATCGTTTATATGGTGGCCCAGAATTTGATGCTCTTGCAGCTCAAATCGAACGCTTATTGAAATATGCGCATAAAGCAGAAAAAGTCTTACCTGAGAATGCAATTAAAACAGGTACTAAATCAGTAAGTTTGGCTGTACTTGCAACCCAACTTGATGAGCAAGTAGCAATGCAACTTCTTGAGGACTATCCGGCAGATACAGTACTCACTGATGAGATTATGCGTTTAACCTTAATCAAGCTCGATCAAGCAGAAGTGCGTTATCAACAGCTTGCCCTTCTTGATGATTTAGGAGCAGCGCTCGATAAATACATGCGCTCATTTATGATGTTTACTGCTTTTAAAATGTGTAAAGGTATTGCCCAAAAATATCACTTCGAATTGATGTATGATTTCATTCAAGATGGTTTTAGTGCGATGAAACCGTTAAAATCAGCCGAGATCTTTATCAAGACTTTTACTGAAAAAGAACGCCAGATTATTGAAAATGTACATTCAGGGCATCCGAATCCGTTTAGAGTGTGATAAGGTCGGCACATAGAAAAACTCAACCTCACGAAGTTGAGATTTTATTCATTATATTTGCATGATGATGCCTGTAAAAATAGACAAAATCTGTCATCATGCAGAACTTATTCCGTTTCACTTGAGTTTGAGTCTAGGAGAGACAATATGTCTAACGAAAACCAAAAGCCAACATCTCCAACTGAGCAGGCACAAAGTTCAGACAAAGTTAGCCCATTCCTAAGCTCACCTTTACCGCAAGGTACCCCTCAAGGGCAACAACAAACTTTACAGCAAACCTTAACAGACACGCCTGTGAATGGTTCTGTACCGAAATACAATTTACCTCGTGGTGCTGGTAATACTGGCAACGTTGGTGAAACCACACACTTTGGTTACTCAACTGTTAGAACTGAAGATAAAGCACAAAAAGTTGCAGAAGTTTTCCATTCAGTTGCAAGCAAATATGACTTGATGAATGACTTGATGTCATTTGGTATTCACCGTTTGTGGAAACGTTTTGCAATTAACATGTCTGGTGTTCGCCGTGGTCAACACGTGTTAGACATTGCGGGTGGTACAGGCGACTTAGCAAAAGTATTTAGCCGTGAAGTTGGTCCGCAAGGTCATGTTGTACTTTCAGACATTAACGAATCTATGCTCAATGTGGGTCGTGACCGTCTAATTGATGCAGGCTGTACCAATGTTGACTTCGTTCTTGCCAATGCAGAAACATTAGAACCTTTTGCAGACAACAGCTTTGACCTTGTAACAATCAGCTTTGGTTTACGTAACGTGACAGATAAAGACGCAGCACTTGCATCTATGTTCCGTGTGTTAAAACCAGGTGGCCGTTTACTGATTCTTGAATTTTCTAAACCTGTATTTGAGCCATTCTCAAAACTTTATGACCTCTATTCATTCACTGCTTTACCGATTATGGGTAAATTAGTTGCAAATGACTCAGAAAGCTATAAGTATTTGGCTGAATCAATCCGTATGCACCCAGACCAACGTACTTTAAAAGGTATGATGGAAAATGCTGGCTTCCAGAACTGTGACTATCACAACCTTACTGCTGGTATCGTTGCCGTTCACCGTGGCTTCAAACTGTAAGGGATAACGATATGTGGTCGATTCTGGCACTCGGTGCAGTCGAACGTATCATTCATCATCTGATCGATCTGGATGCGGTTACTCGTATTCAGCTTAATCAGTTACAGGGCAAAATGTTGCGTGTTGTGATTGATAGCCCGCAGCTTTCTGTCGATGTATTCTTTGACCAAGAAAAAGTACGTCTTGAACCTACTGCAACAGGGCACAGTGAAAAACCTTCTATTTTTGAACAACGCCCTTTTGATGCGCAATTCAGAATTTCTGAAGCAACTGCAACTTTGCATGTTAAAGATGTCATTGAACTGATTAAATTATTGGTCAGCGATCCAGACCAGATTGGCAATATCCCATTGCAAGGTGATTACCACCTCCTACAGGATATTCAAAAGATTATGCAGCAAGCTGAACCAGATTTAGCTGCGCATTTATCAAGATGGGTGGGTCCTCAACTCGCTCATGAAATTGGCAAGATTCAACTTGCACCAAAACATTTAAAACGCTCCGTGCAAAGCCATCTGTTTTTTGCTGAAGACGCATTAAAAGAAGATAGCGGCCTATTTGCCCCTCGCTGGGAAATGGACGACTTAACTCAAGCAACGCGCAAGCTTAATCAAGACATTGACCGTCTTGAAGCAAGATTGCAGCAACTCAATGCACAACTACAACCCTCTCAAGACTAGGTAAGACTGTATATGATTCCGCACGTTTCACGTTTACTCGAACTTTGGCGTATTGCAGCGCACTATAGACTCGATACGTTGTTCCCTGCGGATGAATTACCAGTTAAAGCTCAGCATGCATTAAATATTATTAAAATGCACCCTGCTGCATGGTCGAGTCGTGAACGTAAAAATCCTTTAAAGCTCAAAGAAGCTTTAGAAGATATGGGACCACTTGCAATCAAGCTCGGTCAATTACTGTCTACTCGTCGTGACTTGATTCCACCTGAGGTGCTCGCTCAGCTGGTTTTACTTCAAGATCAAGTAAAACCTTTTGATGGAGATGTTGCTAAACAACGTATTCAAGATTCGTTAAAAGCTGACGTTAATACATTATTTGCTCGCTTTGATGACCAGCCATTAGCTGCCGCATCAATTGCCCAAGTGCATACTGCTGCATTGCATGATGGTCGCGAAGTCGTTGTTAAAGTCACTCGCCCTGACATTCGCAATCAAATCTTACAAGATTTTGAAATTTTGGCATGGTTAGGCAATACGCTAGAAAGCCGCCTTGAAGCTGCCCGTGCGTTGCATCTCACCGAAATTATTCAAGACTATCGCCAGATCATTTTAAATGAACTGGACTTGAGTATTGAGGCAGATAACCCCCGCCGTATGCGCCATTACTTTACTGGCTCAACCATGATGTATGTGCCAGAAGTCTACATGGACACCAAAGATGTCATGGTGGCTGAGCGCATTACTGGTGTGCCTATTTCAGACACGGCAACCTTTGACCGTCTAGGTATGGACCGCGCACAACTTGCAGAAAAAGGTTTAACCATTTTCTTTACGCAAGTCTTCCGCGATAACTTTTTCCATGCAGACATGCATCCCGGTAATGTCTTTGTAGAAACCATTAATCCAAGCAATCCACGCTTTATTGCACTGGACTGTGCGATTATGGGTGAGCTATCTAAACACGACCAGATGACGGTTGCCCGCATGTTGCTTGCTGTCATGAACAGCAACTTTATGCAGCTTATTCAAATTGTGCATCAAGCTGGCTGGATTCCACCGGGTACTGACCAAGATGCTTTAGCACGTGAAATGCGCCGCACTGTTGGGCCAATGGTGTCTAAACCAATGGATCAACTTGATTTTGCGGGTATCTTAATTCAAGTCATGGATATTGCTCGACGCTTCCATCTTGAGATACCACCACAGCTCATGCTGCTACTCAAAACTTTAGTGCATGTAGAAGGCTTAGGTACTGATCTTTATCCGCAGCTCGACATCTGGAAATTGGCAAAACCAATTTTGACGGAATGGGTCAAATCCAACATGAACCCAGTCAAAAATGTAAAAGAGCTTGGCCAGCAATTACCTGACCTGCTTTTAGGCGCTCAAGATTTCCCAAGCTTAATTATTGATAGCTTAAATGGTTTAAAAAATCAGTCGGCTTGGCAAGACCGTCAGTTACGCGAAA